>JBDNGO010000001.1:0-2126 GCA_041689245.1 Flavobacteriaceae bacterium
ATTTTTGGATCAAGTCGCAATTACGAACAAAACCATTTTTCTCAAGAATCGTTAGAATTCTCACTCGTGCAGGATGAGCATAAGCACGACCAAACAAGGCAATTTCGTTTTCCTTTAGTGTGAAGGAACTCTTTTTAGAAGCAGGCATAAAAGTTTAATTTTTAAGTGAGTAATAGATTAACTTCTACTTAAGTTAGTGAAAAAGTTGAATTTGGACAAAGGAAATATTGTTAAAATGTGCAGGTAATTGAGAATAAAAAACGAAAATTGGCCAATTTGCAAATTGGGGAATTAGCAAAACACCGAACAAGGTGCAAGGAGGAGGGAACTGATAAATTTACTCCCGAAACACCCTACTTTTTCACAATCCTACCAGTTCCAATTCCATTATCCGTAATTACTTGATACAAATAAACACCCGAAGTCAAATTCTCTGGCGACCACATAACACCTGAATCATTTAATATTATTCGACTTTCAATTAATTTTCCCTGTAAATCTAAAATTTCAAGAATTACTTTTTCTTGGTTGTCCTTCCATGAAAAACTTACTACATCTTCGAACGGATTTGGCGCTACGGTTAAATCAATATCTGATGTTAGACTTTCTACTGAAAGCGTTGAGTTTAATTTAAACAACCATAAATCAGAAGAGCTTGAAACATAAAGAGGTACGGTTTTATTACCAGAAATGGGTGATACTGTATTACTGACGATTATATAATTATTTGTTGTCGGTTCAGAAACTATCATTGCGTTTTCTCCTTCGCTTCCTCCAACGGTTTTTTGCCATAAAATATTTCCTAAGTCATCGATACAAACGAACCAGTTGTCAAAGCTTCCATAATTTGGTTCCGTTTTATTTCCATCCATTCCTGAGTAACTAACGAGCGACAATATCGTCTTGTTACTACTTTGGAACATGCTATTGCAAGCCTCATTTAAACTGCCCCAAAAGACTTTTTGGTCGGTTATATTCAAATTATAATCGAGTTGTACTAACCATGCATCAGACTGTCCACTCCCACTCAGTGTTTTATTTCCACCTATACCATAGTCTGCTGCAAGCAAAGCTACTATTTTGTTGTTTGCTGTAAATGAAACATCCCATACTTCATTGTACGTATTTGCCAACCCACCTAAATTAATTTGATTTATAAGTACTCCATTGGTATCAGTTGTGAAAACCCATCCGTCAAAAAAACCATTTTTGTCAGTAGTCTTGTTACCAGATATAGATGAAGCACTTATGAGACCATAAACAATTTTATTTTCATTCAAATTTATGCTAACATTTCCATTGAACTCTGGACCATCTCCGCCATAAACATGTTGATGTAAAATATTTCCTTGTCCATCAATGAATACGGAATAACCATCTGAAAGTCCAAAAGACCCAATTGTTTTATTCCCTGAAATTGGTGAACGACTTGTTCCAAAAATTAAAAACTTATTTTCGTTTATTTTGACTATTTCTGATCCTAATTCTTCATCCGTTCCTCCATACGTTTTTTGCCAAACTATTGCACCAGAAGAATTAATGCGGATAACCCAGTAATCTGTATCACCGATTCCAAATGTAGGTAAGGTTTTATTACCACTAACATCAGAATTAGACGTTAACAATAAAATAAAATCTCCGTTTGCACATTTCACAAAATCTATACCTCTATCATTATAATTTCCGCCATATACAAATTGTTCTATAACGTTAAAATTCAAATCCATTTTTATAAACCAACCATCTTGAATATTATATCCAGCAACGGTTTTATCCTGACTTATTCCAGCTGTTTCAGGAGTTACAAATAAATATATAAAATTATCATAAACCTTGGAATTATAATCAATTTCATTAAAACCTGTGCCAAAGGTCTTTTGAGTGGAAATGGTCTGTATTTGAGAATTTAAACTTACGCAAAAAGAGAAGTAAAGTAATGTAAGAAATAACTTATTCATAATAATTTAATTTTTTGAAAAGGCTGCAAGTGTAAGTTCAAGTAATAAGTGCAACAGATAAATTTAAAACACTTGGGACTAGTCCCAAGTATTTTAGGATCAAAAACCTAAATTTGTCTTGCATGAAAAAATATAAGCAGTTAACCTTAGCACAAAGATATCAAATAG
>JBDNGO010000002.1:0-2669 GCA_041689245.1 Flavobacteriaceae bacterium
TGTTATTTTATTACCTCACGGATATGAAGGACAAGGTTCTGAGCATTCATCTGCAAGAATAGAACGTTATTTACAATTATGTGCAATAGACAATATGACTGTTGCAAATTGTACAACTCCAGGAAACATGTATCATTTGTTGCGAAGACAAATGAAACGCAATTATAGAAAGCCGTTAATTGTTTTTACCCCAAAAAGTTTATTACGTCATCCAAAAGTGGTAAATTCCATTGAAGATTTAGCTAACGGCAGTTTTCAAGAAGTGATAGACGATGCTTTTGTCGACAAATCAAAAATCAAAAAAGTAGTGTTTTGTATGGGTAAATTCTATTATGATTTACTTGCAGAACGCGAAAAATTAGAAAGAGAAGATATTGCTTTGGTTAGAATAGAACAATTATTTCCGCTACATGAAGAGCAATTAGAAAATGTAATTGCAACATATAAAACAGCAAACCGTTTTGTTTGGGCACAAGAAGAACCAAAGAATATGGGAGCTTGGAGTTATATGTTAGAGCGTTTTCCTAAATTAAGATTAGAAGTTGCTTCTAGAGAATATCATGCTGCTCCGGCGGCTGGTTCTAGTGCGCGTTTTAAAAAGAGACATCAAAAAGTAATAGATATCGTTTTTGATTAAAAAAATAAAGAAATTTAGATAAAAAATAAAATTTAGTACTGATGATTTTAGAAATGAAAGTTCCTTCTCCGGGAGAATCAATTACAGAGGTAGAAATAGCAACTTGGTTAGTTGAAGATGGTGATTATGTAGAAAAAGATCAACCTATTGCAGAAGTAGATTCTGACAAAGCAACCTTAGAATTGCCTGCTGAGGAAAGCGGAATTATTACGTTAAAAGCAGAAGAAGGTGATGCTGTTGCTGTTGGCGCAGTTGTTTGTTTAATTGATACAAGCGCTGAAAAGCCAGTTGGTAGTGAAAAGTCTTCAGTTATCAATGAACAGCCAAAAGCTAAAAGCGAACAACCAAAGGCTGAAAAAGCAACCTATGCAACCGGAACTACTTCTCCTGCAGCTAAGAAAATTTTAGCTGAAAAAGGAGTCGAATCAACAGCTGTAAGCGGAACAGGAAAAGCGGGTAGAATTACTAAAAACGATGCAGAAAATGCTGTGCCAAGTATGGGAACAATCCCTGTAGATGGAACTAGAAATACAGAACGTAAAAAACTATCTATGTTGCGTAGAAAAGTTGCTGAGCGTTTGGTTGCTGTAAAAAATGAAACAGCAATGTTAACTACGTTTAACGAAGTAAACATGCAGCCCATTTTTGATTTACGTTCTCAGTACAAAGAAGAATTTAAAGAAAAACACGGCGTTGGCTTAGGCTTTATGTCTTTCTTTACGTTGGCAGTTGTAAGAGCTTTACAGTTATACCCAGATGTAAACTCAATGATTGATGGAGATTTTCAAATTAAACAAGATTTTCAAGATATTTCTATTGCCGTTTCTGGACCAAAAGGATTAATGGTTCCTGTGATTAGAAATGCAGAAAAATTAAGTTTTAGAGGTATAGAAAGTGATGTAAAACGTTTAGCAATTAGAGCTAGAGAAGGACAAATTACTATTGATGAAATGACTGGCGGAACTTTTACCATTACAAATGGTGGAGTTTTTGGTTCTATGTTATCTACTCCAATTATAAATCCACCGCAAAGTGGAATTTTAGGAATGCACAACATTGTAAACAGACCAATGGCTGTGAACGGTGAAGTTGTAATACAACCAATTATGTATGTTGCCTTATCTTACGACCATAGAATTATTGATGGACGTGAATCTGTAGGTTTCTTAGTTGCTGTTAAAGAAGCATTAGAAAACCCAGTAGAATTACTAATGGATAATGACATTAAAAAAGCATTAGAATTGTAGTTTCTTTTTTGAAACAAGATAAAATAGAGTCCAGAAACAAAACTTTTTAGATATACAAATCCTGAGCCTTTTGCTTGTGATTTTTTATGAAATAATTTCCTTATATTTGATATAAAACAGAAAGTTATGAATACTATTTCTTTTGATGAGCCCATTAATATTTCTAAAAATCATTTTAAAACTTTAGAAGATTTTCAATTATATATGGTTCAAAAGCTTCAAAAATCTGATTTAAGTGATACTCATAAAGAAATTTTAGACAATCGTATTTTAGAAGTTAATGAAAATCCTGAGAATTATATTTCTTTAAAAGAACTAAAATCTAGTATTAAAAGAAAATAATGTATCAACTTCAAATTAGGCATTTAGCCAAAGAAGATATACAATTAATAGTTGATTATTATGATGAAAAAGTATCAACATCTGTTTCTGATAAATTTTTAGAAAACTTATATTTTGAATTCAGTTTTCTTACAAAAAATCCAGAGAAATTTCAAGTAAAATATAGAAACACACGTGTAAGATATCTTAAAAATTTCCCATTTGGGATTCATTACCAAATTAAAAAAAATAGTTTTATCGAAATTTTAGCAATTATACATACAAGTAGAAATCCTAATAGCTGGAAACATAAACACTAATCAAATTGTATAACGTCAGCAAAAAGTGAACTAGTTATCACTTTAATATAAGAGATAGGTTTTATTATTTTTACAAACCTTTAAATCTTAAATGATGAAAAACAAGAAAAGTGCCAGTGCTTTAATTAGCGACTTAAAACGTAA
>JBDNGO010000003.1:0-17049 GCA_041689245.1 Flavobacteriaceae bacterium
AGTTGCAAGTTTTGTATTACCGATTGGAGCTACTATTAATATGGACGGAACTAGTTTATATCAAGCTGTAGCAGCAGTATTTATAGCACAAGCATTTGGTATGGATTTAACTTTTGGAACTCAATTAGGAATTATTGCTACAGCAACTTTAGCATCTATTGGTTCGGCAGCAGTTCCTGGAGCAGGAATGGTAATGTTGGTTGGAGTGTTAGGATACGCTGGTATTCCAGAAGCAGGATTGGCATTAATTTTTGCTGTTGATAGACCTTTAGATATGTGTAGAACCGTAGTAAATGTTACTGGAGATGCAGCTGTTTCTATGTTAGTTGCAAAATCGGTCGGAAAATTAGGAGAACCTCATGTACAAAATTGGGATGATAATTATCACGTAGATAAAAAATAAAAAGGAACTAATTTTATTGCTAAATAGCTTACCAATTAGAGTGATAAGAAGAATGATAGAGTTAAAGAAAAATGTAGAACAAATTTAATAATTAATTGGGTAGTTTATTGCAAATAGAAAAACCATTGGTTTCGGTAAATTGGTTGTATCAACATAAAGATGCAACCAATTTAATCGTTTTAGATGGCACAATTCCGAAAGTAACTCAACAAGAAGATAAAAGTAATCTTGAAGAAAACCAGATTCCAACTGCTCGTTTTTTTGATATAAAAAAAGTATTTTCAATTCAAGGAGCAGCGTTTCCAAATACTGCATTAGAATCAGAAGATTTTGAAAGGGAAGCAAGAAAATTAGGAATCAATAAAGATTCTTGTATTGTGGTTTACGATATACACGGAATTTATTCTTCGCCAAGAGTTTGGTGGTTGTTTAAAGCAATGGGATTTCATAACATCGCAGTTTTAGACGGAGGATTACCAGCATGGGAAAAAGAAAATTATCCAATAGAAAAAAAGCAAATTCATAATTTTGAACTTGGTGATTTTGAAACAAATTATCAGTCAGAAAAAATCATCAATTTTGATGTTGTATTAAAATCAATCACAAATGCTTCTAAACAAATTATAGACGCTCGTTCTTCTGGTAGATTTCATGCAACCGAACCAGAACCAAGAAAAGAAATAAGAAGCGGTCATATTCCAACCTCTAAAAATTTACCTCATTCATCACTTTTAAATAATTCAGCATTAAAACCGAAAGAAGAATTAGAACACTTATTTCAGAAAGTAAATTCAGATAATAAGGAACTTATTTTTTCTTGTGGTTCAGGAATTACGGCTTGTGTTTTGGCTTTAGGAGCTACTATTGCTGGATATAAAGATATTTCTGTTTATGATGGATCATGGACAGAATGGGGAAGTTTACCATATTTACCAATTGAAAAGTAGGGTTGTGGTTAAATTTATAAAACAACAACGCATGTAAAACGGTACACTTTATTTTATAAAGTTTAAAGTAATTAGTTGTAATACTTTTTTCGCAACCAAAATGAAACACGAACTAATAAAATTAACGCAGGTACTTCTACTAAAGGACCAATAACTCCTGCAAAAGCTTGTCCTGAATTTAATCCGAATACTGCAATCGCAACAGCAATTGCCAATTCAAAATTATTTCCTGCTGCGGTAAATGCTACAGCAGTTGTTTTATCGTATGAAGCTCCAGTTGCTTTTGTAAAGAAAAACCCGATTACAAACATCAAGCTAAAGTAGATAAGTAAGGGAACAGCAATAATTAAAACGTCCATTGGTATTTCTACAATTAATTCTCCTTTTAAAGAAAACATTACAATAATGGTAAATAAAAGGGCAATTAATGTGACTGGAGAAATCGTTGGAATAAACTTTTCTGTATACCATTTATCGCCTTTTAATTTCACTAAAATCAATCTACTTAAAATTCCTAATGCAAAGGGAATTCCTAAATAAATAGCAACACTTTGGGCAATAGTTCCGATAGAAACATCTACAATTGCACCATCAAATCCGAAATAAGGGGGAAGAATTGTGATAAAAATCCAAGCGTAAAAAGAATACGCAAAGACTTGAAAAATACTATTTAAGGCAACTAATCCAGCTCCATATTCACTACTTCCTTCAGCAAGATCATTCCAAACCAACACCATTGCAATACAACGTGCTAAGCCAATCAGAATTAAACCAACCATATATTCTGGATAATCACGCAAAAACGTAATTGCCAAAATAAACATCAAAACAGGACCAATTATCCAATTTAGAATTAGTGAAATTGATAAGATTTTTGTGTTTTTAAAAACTTTAGGCAGCAACGCATAATTTACTTTTGCTAAAGGCGGATACATCATTAAAATCAACCCAATTGCAATCGGAATGTTTGTAGTTCCACTGCTAAAAGAGTTAATTGTTACTGGAAAAGAAGGAACAAAATATCCTAAACCAACACCTATAATCATTGCTATAAAAATCCAAAGGGTTAAATAATGATCGAGAAAACTTAATTTTTTAGTGCTTTTCATTTTAATAATTTATTTGAGAAAAAACGTATAATAATTCAGTAGCAATTTGTAAACTTCTTTCGTTGTATTTTTCAGTTTGTAGAGGTGTATTATCAAATGTTTTTGGGTCTTCAAAAGGAATTGCAATTCGTTTTTCTGCTCCAGAGATAAACGGACACTCTTTATCAGCTTGAGAACAGGTCATTATAGCTGCAAATTTAGAAGTTGGATTGAATGTATCATTCAACGTTTTAGAAAACCCGATAATTGGTTGTTCACTCTCTGAATATGAAATGTTGTAAATTGGGTTGTTGCTTTTTGCAACTACTTTTATTTTAAACCCAGAATTTTGAAATGTTTCAACTATCATCGGAAAAAGAGCAGTAGCTTCTGTTCCAGCAGAATAGCAATATACATTTTTAATATTGAAATGAGATGCCATTGTTTGTGTCCAAACTTGCGATAAATGACTTCTACGCGAATTATGCGTGCAAATAAAATTTAAACGAATTTCTTTATCATCAGCAATTTTAGTTTTGATATAATCAATTAAAGGCTGTAAAACATTTTTCCGCTCGCTTGTAACTGTATCAACATTTAAAGTTGAAATAACGTTCTCAATTTTATTAAATAATGGCATTTTTAATATTTTTTTGTTTGATAAATTAACAACAACCACTTGTTGGTGAACAGCATGAGCTTGAAGTTTCTAAAACTGGAGACTTTAATTTGTCCGTTGGAACGGCACATTTATCTCTAGCCAAACAATCTGTTTGTTTTGTAGTTAAAAAAAAGTATTTTCCGTCAAAATCTAATCCAAATTTCTGAATGGTTTCACCTTGATACTCAACTTCAATCTCTAAATCTCCAATTTCTAATATTTCTTCAGAAAGCTTAATAATATTTACTAATTTTTCTGGATGCAATCTATGGTCATAATCGTTTGCGTCCCAAAGCTGAAAATTAACAACTTCTTCTTTACGAACTGTACCACCACAATCAATAAAGTTTTTAGTTATTTTCCCTATTTCTGTTACATGAAAATGATTTGGAACTAACTGTCCGTTTGGTAATTGAAAAGCAATTGTATCTAATGTATTTAAAGCAGTTTTAATTTCTGATACTCTCATAATTTTATTTTTTATATGTATTTAACAACAATCTTCTTTTTTAGATAGATCTTGATTTAAAAAATGAAACATAACCTCTTTCATTTTTGTCCAATTTTCTGGATGAATACAATAGCAAACACTTGTTCCTTCTACATTTCCTTTAATTAAACCTAACAATTTCAACTCTTTTAAATGTTGTGATATTGTGGGTTGCGCCAATTTTATTTCATTTACTAAATCACCACAAACACAAGCGTTTATTTTAAATAAATGCTGTAAAATTGCAACCCTAGCTGGATGACCAAATACTTTTGCAAACACTGAAATTTCATTTTGTTGATCCGTAAATATTTCTGTCTTTGTTATTCCCATTTGCTTATTTATTAATACATTGCAATATTACGATTAATATTAAAACATGCAATACCATTTTAAGGCTTTTATAAAAATTAAATGAATTTTTTTAACTCACTAAAATGGGTAATCACTTTGTCTGCATTTTTTAACGTTTGACCTGCAGCTAATGGATTTCTATATCCATAAACAAAGATTCCTGCATCATTTGCAGCTTTAACGCCATTATCAGAATCTTCAATAACAATACAGTTTCCTTTAGGGGTATTTCCTAAAACAGCTGCTTTTTCAAAAATTTCTGGATGCGGTTTTGATTCGGTTAAATCTGCTCCGCTAATTTTAGCGGTAAAATATTGGTTTAGATCAAAGCGATTAAAAACCCGATCAATATTTACCATCGCAGAAGAAGAAGCCAAAATTAATGTAATTCCTTTATCATAGAAATAGTGAATGATTTCTTCAACACCTTTTACCAAATGCAATGTAGGGTCATTTTCAAAAAAGCTAACATAACGCTTTCTCTTTTGTAAAACCAACTCATTCGGATTTTCATTTAAGTTAAAATGAGCAATTAACCTCTGAAATGCATTTATAGTAGATGAACCAGTTAAGGTTTTGTATAATTCTTCAGAAACATCTAAACCTAAAGAAATAAATGTTTCGTAATATGCTTTTTTATGTAGTAATTCAGAGTCGATAATAACTCCATCCATATCAAAAATTACACATTTTATGGTATTCATTAGTCTATAAATTTAGATTTTATTTCTGGTGTTGGTATCATACAAATTTCTTTTTTGCCAAACCATTTATAACGGTTTTCTGCAATATAATTGTAACAAAAATCCCTAAAAGATGTTGGTAAAACCCAGAAAATTTGAAAGAGTTGCCAAAATCCACTAAAATGTTTTCCAATTTTTAAAGCAGCGGTAGATTTAATATAATAGTTGGTATTAGATTCAACCAAAATAATCGAATCTATTTTTTGTGCATCTATTTTAAAATGATTGGTGATTTCTTTCCCAATTTCTGATTGAAGAGAAGCAAACAAGAAAATACTATGCGTATCTTTTTTTATAATTTTTAAAACTGAAGCATTACAAAGATTACAAACTCCATCAAAAAGTACTAATTGCTTGTTTTTAGGTAGTTTATCAAATGGATTCATCAAAAATAATTATTATTAGAAAAAATATTTTACAAATTTCCATAATTTTTTTGGATTCCTTGTAACAAATTTTCTTTTAAGACGTCAGATACACAGAAGTAATAAGAAAATTGAAATGTTTGCTGAAATTAATATTTAACAAAACATTAATAGCTTAAAAAAGTACAATAATTACTTTCGCCAAAAAAAGGAACTAATCAAAATGATAGAAATTAAAAAGCTACACAAATCTTACCCAATGGGAAAAGATTCTTTGCATGTTTTAAAAGGAATTGATTTACATATTAAAGAAGGTGAATTTGTTTCAATTATGGGGTCTTCTGGTTCAGGAAAATCTACATTATTAAACATTGTAGGTCTTTTAGATGAACATGATGAAGGAGATTATTTTTTAAATGGTCAGTTAATTAAAAAATTAAATGAAAAGAAAGCTGCGATATTACGTAACAAATTTTTAGGATTTGTTTTTCAATCATTTAATTTAATCTCCTATAAAACAGCATTAGAAAATGTTGCATTACCATTATATTATAAAGGTATTCCAAGAAAAGAACGTTTAAAAGTTGCCATGGAATATTTAGGTAAAGTTGGTTTAAAAGATTGGGCAAATCACTTACCAAATGAGTTATCTGGAGGTCAAAAACAGCGTGTAGCAATAGCAAGAGCCTTGGTTACTAAACCAAAAGTTGTGTTAGCTGATGAGCCAACAGGAGCTTTAGATTCTATTACTTCAGGTTCTGTCATGGATTTACTGAGAGACATTAACGATGAAGGAATGACTGTTTTTGTAATTACCCACGAAGAAGAGGTTGCTGCACAAACCAAAAGAATTGTCCGTTTAAAAGATGGTGTTATTATAAGTGACGAATTAACCAGCAAAGCAAAAGCAGTTTAATATGTTCGATTTAGATCGTTGGAGAGAAATTTTTCAAAGTATTAGTAAAAACAAATTACGATCTGTAATGTCTGGTTTTACTGTTGCTTTTGCAATTTTACTTTTTACTTTATTGTTTGGAGTTGTAAATGGTTTAAGTAATACTTTTAAAGATGCCTTTGTAGATGATGCCCAAAATTCAATGTTTGTTTTGGTTAGAAAAACAACGAAACCTTTTAAAGGTTTACAAACAGGTAGAAGAATTCAGTTAAAAAATGACGATTATAATTTTGTAAAAGAAGAATATGATCCTAAAATTCAATACTTAACTGCAAGAATTAATAGAAGTGTAAACATATCTTATAAAAACAAACAAGATAATTATAGTTTGCGTGGGGTACATCCAGATCATCAGTTTTTAGAAAAAACAATTATTTATGAAGGTAGATATATTAATGAGCGAGATTTAAGAGAGAAAGCCAAAGTAATTGTTATTGGTCGCTTGGTTAAACAAGATTTATTTGGTGAAAAACCAGCCTTAGGAAAACGTGTAAATGTAAGTGGAATATCATATCAAATTATTGGTATTTTTTCTGACGAAGGAGGAGATAATGAAGAGCGATTAACATATATGCCGATTACAACTGCTCAAATGATTTACGGGAATAATGATTACATTAATCAAATAAACATAGGATACAACCCAGATTTAAGTTTAGATGAAGCCATAGCTTTTGGAAATAAAATAGAGCGCGATTTAAGAAAAAAATTAGACATCCATCCAGATGATCAAAGCGCGTTGTCAGTAAGAAATATGGCAGAAGCAAATAAAGGTGTTGGAACTTTTGTAATTGCATTATACTTTATTGTTATTTTTATTGGATCCGGAACTTTAATTGCAGGGATAATCGGAATTAGTAATATTATGATTTTTGTTATTAAAGAACGTACCAAAGAATTTGGAATACGAAAAGCTTTAGGTGCGAAACCAATATCAATAATTATGATGGTTGTACAAGAATCTGTTTTAATTACAACAATTGCGGGGTATTTAGGGCTATCATTAGGAACTTATATTTTAGCGTTAATTGGTGATAGTTTAGAAAAAGATTATTTTATCAAAGACCCAAGTGTAAGTCCGTGGATAGTTTTTGTAGCAACACTTGTTCTAATAGCATCAGGATTAATTGCAGCATATGTTCCCGCAAAAAGAGCAGCGAATATTAAACCAATTGTAGCATTAAGAGCAGATTAATTATGAAGTTTTTATTTGATTCAGATACATGGCAAGAAATTTACGGAAGTATCCGTAAAAATAAAACGAGAACAGCAATTACAATTATTGGTGTATTATGGGGTATTTTCTTGTTGGTTGTATTATTAGGTGCAGCAAGAGGGATAGAAAATAATTTCAATAAAATTTTTGGAAATTTTGCTACCAATAGCGTATTTGTTTTTCCACGAGCTACCGAAATTCCTTTTAAAGGATTTCAAAAAAATCGTAGATTTAGTTTAACCTTAAAGGATGTAGAAATATTAAAAAGTGAGTACAGTACCGAAATAAAATTACTTGCTCCAAGAAGTCAAACATCTAATTTAATTGTAAAAGGTATTAAAACAGGTACTTTTCAGGTTAGTGGAGATTATCCTGTACTAGATAAAATTCAGAAAAAAGAGTTAATGTACGGGCGTTTCTTAAACGAGAACGATATTTTAACAACTTCAAAGGTATGTGTTATTTCTGAAGAAATGTACAAACAATTATTTGAAAAGAATGAGTTTCCAATCGGTGAACTTGTTAAGATAAATAGTATTAATTATAAAGTAGTAGGTGTTTATAAACAATCTTTAATAGGTATTGACGGCGATACTGCATACATTCCATTTACAACTTTTAAAAGAGTATATAATACCGGAAATAAAATAGATTGGATGATGATTACGGCCAATGATGGAGTGGACATTAAGCAAATGGAAATCGATATTTTATTAACCTTAAAAAACTTACACAATGTTCATCCAGACGATAAAAGAGCATTTGGTAGTATAAATTTAGGAGAACGAATAGGAAAAGTAACTGGGTTTTTAACAGGGATGCAATTTTTAACTTGGTTTGTTGGTATTGCAACACTAATTGCAGGAGTTTTTGCAATTGGTAATATCTTATTAATCACAGTAAAAGAGCGTACAAAAGAAATCGGAATTAGACGAGCACTTGGCGCAACGCCGCTTAGTATTAGAAGACAAATTGTATTAGAATCTGTATTCTTAACAACTGTAGCAGGAATGTTAGGAATCGTTTTTGGAGCATTAGTATTATTTGGATTAGATAAAATGGTTGGAAGTGGAGATGATGCAGTTTTGATAAATCCAACAGTGAATATCCCCATCATATTATTAGCATTTTTATTGTTAGTAATATTAGGAACTTTAATAGGAATGATACCTGCCTACATGGCAACAATAGTTAAACCAATAGAAGCATTAAGAGAAGAATAAACAATTAACAATTATGAGTAAAACAGCAAAAATTATTTTAGCAATTATAGGAGTATGTTTTATAGCCGCACTTATTTGGTTCGGTAAGAAGAACAAAAAAAATATTATAGAATTTGAAACTGAGACAGCTTTCAATACTACAATTGTTAAAAAAACAGTAGCAACAGGAAAAGTTGTGCCATTAGAAGAAGTAGAAATTAAACCTCAAATTACTGGTATTATCAACGAAGTATTTGTAGAAGAAGGAGCAGTTGTGAAAAATGGAGATTTAATTGCAACGGTTAGAGTTGTTCCTAATGTTGCTTCATTAAACAGTGCAACAGGTAGAGTTAAATCTGCGCAATTATCATTTAACAATGCAAAAATTTCTTTTGATAGAAATAAAAAATTATTTGATAAAGGAGTGATTTCTCGTCAAGATTTTGAAACCACAGAATTAAACTTTGATAATGCAAAATTAAATTTGTCAAATTCTGAATCTGATTTAGAAATCATTAAAAAAGGTTCTGCAGCTGGATTAGGAACCACAACAAATACCAACATTATAGCTACCGCTTCAGGAATGATTTTGGAAATTCCGGTTAAAAAAGGATATCAAGTAACACAAACAAACGACTTTAATGCTGGTACTACCATTGCTAGTATTGCAGACATGACAAAAATGATTTTTGAAGGAAAAGTTGATGAGTCTGAAGTAAGCAAACTTAAAGTAGGAACTAAAATAGAAGTTTCTTTAGGTGCCATTGAAGGAAAAAAATTTCCAGCTATTTTAAACTTTGTTGCGCCAAAAGGAACAGAAGAAGGAGGAGCTGTACAATTTAAAATTAAAGCGGATGTAACCTTAGATAATAAGCACTTTATTAGAGCAGGCTATAGCGCAAATGCTGATATTGTTTTAGAGAAGAAAGAAAATGTCTTAGCCATTAAAGAAGCTTTGTTGCGTTTCGATAAAAAAACAGAAGCTCCTTACGTAGAGGTTAAAGTTGGAGATAAATTTGAAAAGAAAGAGGTAAAATTAGGAACTTCTGATGGCGTAAATGTTGAAATACTTTCAGGTGTTACTAAAGAAGATCAAATTAAAATTTGGAACAAAGCATCTAAAGACGATGAAAACAAAAACAATAGAGGAGGAAGAAATAATTAAGAACTTATAACTTAATAAAAAGAGGAAATTTTGAAAGAAATTTCCTCTTTTTATTTTATAGAATATTGAATTCCAAAACCAGTACTAAAAATATTATATCCGCTATTTGGTAGCTGAAAATTAAAATTAGAAACATGTCCTAATCCACCAAAAAAATGAATAGAAGTTTTTGAGTTGATTTGAAAATATAATCCTAAATTTTCGTTTTCAATAAAAGTAAAACCTTTAGCCAAACGTTCTGTTTCTGTATCAATATAGCTAAACCCTAAACCAACTTGTAGAAAGATACTTAGGTTTTTAAATATTTTTTTTGAACGTACTAAATAATTAGCAGATTTCTGAATCGTTCCTCTTTTCGAAATGACAAATTTTACTAATTTATGCAAATTGCTTCGCTACTTTTTCTGCTTTTCTGCTTTCTGAATAATCGTAAAAACCTTCACCAGATTTAATACCTAACTTCCCTGCTCTAACCATATTTACTAATAACGGAGATGGAGCATATTTAGGATTTTTAAATCCGTCGTATAATACATGTAAGATTGACAAACAAATATCCAATCCAATAAAATCAGCCAATTGTAATGGTCCCATAGGATGCGCCATTCCAAGCATCATTACCGTATCAATTTCTTTAACTCCAGCAACACCATTATACACTGTTTCTATAGATTCGTTAATCATTGGCATTAAGATTCTATTTGCAACAAAGCCAGGGTAATCATTTACTTCAATCGGAATTTTATTAATTTTTTTAGAAAGCTCAACTATAAATTTCATTACTTCATCAGAAGTATTATAGCCTCTAATAATCTCTACCAATTTCATAATTGGTACAGGATTCATAAAATGCATTCCAATCACAAATTCAGGTCGGTTTGTAACAGCAGCAATTTGTGTAATAGAAATTGAAGAAGTATTTGTCGCTAAAACTGTGTCTTCAGGACAAACTTTGTCTAATTCTCTAAAAATGTTCAGCTTTAAATCTACATTTTCAGTTGCAGCTTCCACAACTAAACTTGCATATTTTACACCTTCTTTAATAGAAGTATACGTAGTGATGTTGTTTAAGGTTTGATTCTTATCAGCTTCAGAAATTTTTTCTTTAGCAACCATTCTATCTAAATTCTTTGTGATAGTTGCAATTCCTTTGGCTAAATTAGTTTCAGAAAGATCTATTAATTGAACTTGAAATCCATATTGAGCAAATGTATGCGCAATTCCGTTTCCCATAGTTCCTGATCCGATTACAGCGATGTTTTTCATGTATAAATTTTTAATATTAATTATCGAAGCAATCAATTATTTGTTGAGCAACTCGTAATGCTTCTGTTCCTTGCGATAAGGTTACAATTGGTGTGGTATCATTTTCAATGGCATCAGCAAACGATTCTAACTCGTCTAAAATGGCATTATTAGGTTGTACTTCTGGAGTATCAAAATAAATTTGTTTTTTAATGCCTTCAGCATTTTGTAAAATCATAGCAAACTCATCTGGAGTTTCAGGCACATCTTTCATCTTCACTACTTCTGCAGTTTTTTCTAAAAAATCTATAGAGATATAAGCATCTTTTTGAAAGAATCTAGATTTACGCATATTCTTCATTGAAATTCTGCTTGCCGTTAAATTAGCAACACAACCATTTTCAAACTCAATTCTTGCATTGGCAATATCTGGAGTTTCACTTATTACTGAAACACCACTTGCGTGTATATTTTTTACTTTTGATTTTACAACACTTAAAATGATGTCGATATCATGAATCATTAAATCTAATACAACCGGAACATCTGTTCCTCTTGGGTTAAATTCAGCCAAACGATGTGTTTCTATGAACATAGGAGATTCAATCATGTCCTTTACTGCTGTAAATGCAGGATTAAAACGCTCTACATGACCAACTTGACCTCTAATGTGTTTTTGACTAGCCAATGTTCTTATTGCTTCTGCTTCCAAAACCGTTTTTGTAATTGGTTTTTCAATAAAAATATGACAGCCTTTTTCTATGGCTAATTTTGCACAATCGAAATGAGATAATGTTGGAGTTACAATATCTATTACATCAACTTGATCAATTAAACTTTCAACAGAATCAAACAAAACATACCCAAATTCTTTGGCTACTTTTTTAGCGTTTTCTGTAAATGGATCATAAAACCCTACTAATTCGTATTTATCTGATTGTTGTAATAATTTAAGATGAATTTTACCTAAATGACCAGCGCCAAGAACACCTACTTTTAGCATATAAATATATTTTTTGTGTTAAATGTTGATTTTCAGCAAAGAAAAATGCTAGAAAATAATCGTGAACAAAGATACACTTTTATAGCTATTTTTTTAGATTTATTACTACTTTTAGAACTTCAAATTTTATTTAGAATTGAAAGATACTCATAAACATCAAGGACTTAGAAAACAGTTAGCGACTATATTAGAAGCTAAAGGAATTACAGATGAAAAAGTGTTAGAAGCTGTACGTAAAATTCCTCGTCATTTGTTTATTGATTCTAGTTTTGAAGCACATGCCTATCAAGATAAAGCATTTCCGATTGCAGCAGAACAAACCATTTCTCAACCTTATACAGTTGCTTTTCAATCACAAGCATTAGAAATAAAACCTGGTGACAAAGTGTTGGAAATCGGTACAGGTTCTGGATATCAAACAGCTGTTTTATTAGAAATGAAAGCGGAAGTGTATTCTATAGAACGTCAAAAAGAATTATTTAAAAAAACGTCTTTATTTTTACCAAAATTAGGATATAGAGCAAAGAAATTAATTTTTGGTGATGGTTATAAGGGCTTACCAGAAATTGCTCCTTTTGATAAAATTATTGTAACCGCTGGAGCACCTTTTGTGCCGAAACCATTGCTAAGTCAATTAAAAGTAGGAGGTAAGTTGTTAATTCCTATTGGAGAAACCACTCAAATCATGACCTTGTTTATTCGTAAATCTGCCAAAGAATTTGAAAAGCATGAATTGGGCGATTTTTCTTTTGTGCCGATGTTGGAGAAAAAAAACTAAGAAAGTTATGAGTTTATTTTTTATAAGACTTCTCAATACAATTTTTCTTCATTCTTCAGAAAAATCACTCGAAGCGATATGCTGTTTTAGAATTGAGATTTGAAAACAATTAAAACAATAAACGAATTTGCAATTAATCATATTTAGCATCAAAATTTTCACTCCATTTTCCTTGAACACGTAAAATTTGTTCAATAATATCTCTAGCACATCCTTCACCACCTTTTTTGTATGAAATGTATTTTGATATTTTCTGAATTTCAGGGGCCGCATCATTAGGACAACAAGGCATTCCAACCAATTTCATTACCGGGTAATCAGGAATGTCATCACCCATATACATTACATTCTCTGGTTTTAAATTGTATTTTTTTGTTAATTCGTTGTATTGCTTAATTTTATCATGTGCACCTAAGTAAATATCTTTTATACCCAATCCTTTTAATCTTGTTCTTACTCCTTCATTATTTCCACCTGAAATTACACACACATTTAACCCTTTATCAACAGCTGTTTTTAGCGCATATCCATCTTTAATATTCATATGTCTAACCAGTTCTCCATCCGGAAAAACAGTAACCATACCGTTTGTTAAAACGCCGTCAACATCAAAAATAAGTGTGTTTATTTGCGATAAATATTCTTTATAACTTTTTTCCATAATTAGTTTTCTTGGATAGATTTTGTAAGCAATTGATATATTTTTTGCTGCTGCAAATTTAAATTTTCTAACTGATTTTTAATGGTTTGCACATCGTTTCTTTTTGCAGGTCCAGTTTGAGCATCTTCGGGAGAAATAGATTGTACTTTTTTTGCAGTTTCTTCAATTAACGGATATAAAATTTCAAAAGGAACATTGTTTTTTATACAAATATCGTTTGCAATTTTATACAAATGATTGGTAAAATTATTGACAAAAACAGCGGCTATATGTAATTTTTTTCGTTGTTCTGAATTGATTTGATAGCTATTTTTAGCAATAGATTTTGCTAGCTTTTCTAATAAATGATAATCATCAGAATTAGATGTTTCTAAGCAAAACGGAATGTTATTAAAATCGATTTTTGCATTTTTTGTAAAGGATTGTAACGGATAAAAAACACCTTTTCTTTCAGTAACAATAGCATTAATATCAACAGCTCCAGAAGTATGAACAAGTAACCCTTTTCTGTTGCTAATTGATTGAGAAACTTGCTGAATGGCATCGTCAGAAACAGCAATTATGGTAACATCAGTATTGGTGATGTTTTTTGGGTTTCTAGAATTAAGTTGTATCACAGTTATAGCTGACGCTTTTGAAAAAGCATTATATAAATGTGTCGCCACGTTTCCGTTACCAAGAATTACTACCGAAATCATAAAAGCGAAGATATTGAATTTATCTAAACCCTAAATGTTCGTTTTATGTATATTTTTAGTTATTAGAAATATTCTATATAAAACCATAAATGTATAATTGTTTTCTTAAATTAGCCGAACTAAATTTTAGGTAATGAAAAACAACAATAAACTAGGAATAAACACAATCTGTACTCACATTGGTGAAGTAAAAGATGAGCAATTTAAAGGAGCAATTTCACCAATATATATGTCAACTTCGTATGAATTTGACAATGTTGCTATAAAACGGTATCCACGATATTTTAATACTCCAAACCAAGAAATGCTGTGCAAGAAAATTGCAGCCTTAGAAAAGACCGAAAATGCTTTGATTTTTGGTTCTGGAATGGCAGCAGTTAGTACAACTTTATTAGCGTTTTTAAACAAAGGGGATCATATTGTATTGCAACAAACCCTGTATGGCGGAACCTATAATTTTGTAGTAGAAGAGTTTGATAAATTCGGAATTGAATATTCGTTTACTAAAGACTTATCAATTGAATCTTTTCAAAAAGAAATCAAAGAAAACACCAAAGTGTTGTATATAGAAACACCGTCTAATCCGTTGCTAACGATTACTGATATGAAAGCAGTTGCAGATTTGGCAACAAAAAACGGAATTGTAACAATGATTGACAATACATTTGCTTCACCAATTAACCAAACACCAACTGATTTTGGAATTGATATTATGTTGCATTCTGCTACTAAATATATGGGCGGACATTCTGATATTTTAGCCGGAGCTGTTGCAGCCTCTAATGAACATATTAATAAAATTTGGAACGTAGCAAAAAATCTTGGTGGAAGCTTAAGTGATTTTACTGTTTGGATGTTAGAACGCAGTTTAAAAACGATGAATTTACGCGTTAAATGTCAAAGTAAAAATGCCTTAAAAATGGCAAAATACTTAGATAAAAATGAAGCAGTTGCTAAGGTGTATTATCCTGGTCTAAAATCGCATCCATCGTATACATTAGCGAAAAAACAAATGAAGTATTTTGGAGCAATGCTGTCTTTTGAATTAAAAGAGAATATTAATGCAATGGATTTTATGAATAATTTATCGTTGATAAAACCATCTATGAGTTTAGCTGGAGTAGAGAGTACCATGTTAAGCCCAACTCAAACATCACACGCATTATTAAGTCCAGAAGAAAGAGAAAATCAAGGAATAAAAGATGGATTAATTCGTTTTTCTGTTGGTATTGAAGAAACAGAAGATTTAATTGCTGATATTGAGCAAGCACTGAACAGTCTGCAGTAAATAAGTTATCAGTAGAGAGAGAGTCACTTTTAAATTAAAGAGAGTTAGCAATAAATAAAATAAATTATGTCATTCCGAACGCTACTGAAATCAAAATATATTTTGATAGAACGCAACTAGCGAAGCTAATGAGAAGGAATCTTATTTTTCTATCGTTTTTAAGCTCAATTCTAAATGACAAATCAAGGATAAAACTAAAAAATAACCGTCATTGCGAGGAACGAAGCAATCTCTTTTTTATTAAAAGATTACTTCATTCGTTTCTCATTCGTAATGACTAAATATGAAATAATGAAACTAGATATATTAGCTTTTGGTGCACACCCAGATGATGTTGAGTTAGGTTGTGGAGCAACGATTGCCAAAGAAGTTTCTTTAGGTAAAAAAGTCGGAATTGTAGATTTAACTCGAGGTGAATTAGGAACGCGAGGTTCTGCTGATTTACGAGATAAAGAAGCGGAAAATGCAGCAACTATATTAGGTGTTTCTGTTCGTGAAAATTTAGTTTTTGCTGATGGATTTTTTGTAAATGACAAAGAACATCAGTTAGAAATTATAAAAATGATTCGTAAATATCAGCCGGAAATTGTATTGTGTAATGTAGTTGATGATAGACATATTGATCATTCGAAGGGAAGTAAACTGGTTTCTGATGCTTGTTTTTTAAGTGGATTGATAAAAATTGAAACTCAACTTGATGGAAGATCTCAAGAAAAATGGAGACCAAAACAAGTATATCATTATATTCAATGGAAAAACAGTAAACCTCATTTTGTGGTTAATGTTACTGGTTTTATGAATGCAAAAATTGAATCTGTAAAGGCATATAGTTCTCAGTTTTTTGATCCAAATAGTAAAGAACCAGAAACACCTATAACAAGTAAAAATTTTATTGAAAGTATTGCTTATAGAGCAAATGATTTAGGTAGGTTAATTGGTGTAGAATCTGCAGAAGGTTTTACTACAGAACGTTACGTAGCTGTACAAAATTTAGATAAATTAATTTAAGTTTTCTTTTGTAGAGAATTAAAAAATAATTTATATTTGCACCCGCAATTATATGGTGGTTGTAGCTCAGTTGGTTAGAGTATCGGTTTGTGGTACCGAGGGTCGCGGGTTCGAATCCCGTCTTCCACCCAAAAGCAAAATCCTTCTCATTATGAGAGGGATTTTTTTGTACTTATTATTATATAGAGCTATACTTTTATTAATTTGGTAAAAAAAGAGAAATAAAAGTGTAATTTTGTTTTTATGACTCAACAAATGCTTTTAGATTGCCAAAAAAGGATTCAACCCTTTATACATAAAACTCCAGTTTTAACTTCCGTACTATTAAATACATTTACAAATGCAGATTTGTATTTTAAATGCGAAAATTTTCAAAGAGCTGGATCTTATAAAATAAGAGGCGCAACCAATGCAATTCTACAATTATCCGATGTGCAAAAAAGTAAAGGAGTTGTAACCCATTCTTCAGGAAATTTTGCGCAAGCGTTATCTTTAGCGGCAAAAAACTTAGGCGTTAAAGCGTATATAGTAATGCCTTCTTCTGCACCAAGGGTAAAGCAAGAAGCTGCTTTGGGTTATGGTGGGTTAATTACTATTTGCGAACCTACTTTAAAGGCTAGGGAAGAAGCTTCTTTAAAAATTCAAGAAGAAACTGGCGCAACATTTATTCATCCTTCAAATAATTTAGAAGTAATTTATGGACAAGGCACAGCGAGTTTTGAATTAATAGAAAGCGTGAAAGAATTAGATTTTATAATTGCACCTGTTGGTGGTGGTGG
>JBDNGO010000004.1:0-4105 GCA_041689245.1 Flavobacteriaceae bacterium
AGGAATTAAATTAGTCCCAGTCATTGAAACTCCACCAATTGAATCAGATGTTTTTCTCGATTCTATAATCCGAAACACCACCATCAAAAGATCTTTCAAAGAGGTTGCTGTAGCAGCCAGTTATATTTTAGAGCGGATTGGGAATTCCCAAGGTAAAAAACGAACAAAAGTTTCTGGAATTGATGATGATGATGATAATTTTGATGAAGTGGCTAAAAATCGATATGATTTAGCCAGGACTATTCTTCACATTGATCTTTCAGTTTCATCGCTTCAACGTTTGATTAAAATCCATGAGATTGATGAGACCCCCGAAGGTTCCAAACTAAAATTATTTGACCAGTTAGAATCTGGAAAAGGAATTCTACCTGTCTACGAAATTGCCGTTGAAACCGATGAGTCACGAACAAGAAAATATAATCGAAGTATCGAATTGGAACAAGAAAGAAAAAGTAGGATTAAACAAAAACAATCAGCAAAAGAATACGAGTTGAAATACTCAATTAGGAGTGAATTTGAGGAAAAGTTTCAAAAGGAGTATGAAGAACGTTATGAAAAGGAATTCGGGACTAAACCTAAACCAAAATCACTTTTAGATATGGAATGGGATGGAAAAATTAACAAGCTGCAGCAGATTAGATACATTATTTCAGCTGCAGATGAGAACATGATAAATGAAGTTCTTACGAGGTATTAAAATACTAATTCCTTCTTTTATGCTGCATTAGATTTATTTTTTCTTAGCATAGCAAATGGATTGACCCATCCATGAGAAATTGGGTTAAGGTATGTTATCATTAAAATCCATGGATAACGCCAGATGGTATAAACTGCATTATTAAACCAATGCAGATAGAGTAATTATCTATTAAATTGGAAAATTTAGAAGTATCGAAACTGTCGCTTGACACATTTCGAAGAATAACAGGTGATCATGACACACCTGATGAAATTGTCATTGAAACTATCAATCATTTGTATAATCTGAGTTGCATTATTTGCAACCACAATAATTTAAAATAATGAATAACGAATATTTCAAAAGGTTTATTAAAATTGAACCAGAAAAAGAGAAAAACAATAACGTTTGGGTCTACACGCGAGTATCATCCAAGCAACAATATGATTCCAATCACAGTTTGGAAAATCAAATTACATCAGCCAAGAAGTTAGCGCTAAAGAGAAATTACAAAATCACCAATGAATTTGGGAATACTTATGAGTCTGCAAAGAATGACTTCACTCGCAAAGAGTTCATGAAACTAATCAGTGAGGTACAACAAAGCCGGCAGAAACCTTATGCAATCATGATCTTCAAAATGAGTAGATTCTCCAGAAGTGGTGGAAGCGCAATTGGACTTGTCAATGATTTAGTTCGTAACCAAGGTGTTCATCTCATTGAGGTATCTACGGAGTTAGATACAACTACCGAAGAGGGAGAAATACAGATTCAATACTCACTAATCCATGCACGTAAGGAAAATGTGGAACGATTAACGCACACATTACCAGGGTTAAAACATTTTGTGAAAAGTGGAAATTGGCTTGGTAGGGCACCAAGAGGTTATGATCATTATGGACCAAAAGTAAAAAACCCAAAATTTGTAAAAGGTGATCAAGAACTAAAGATAAACAATGAAGGTAACCTTTTAAAAATGGCATGGGAATGGAAACTTCAAAATATTCCTGACTTCCTAATCAGACAAAAGTTATCAATCAGAGGGTTGAAAATAACTAAACAAACCATAAGTGCAATGTGGAGAAATCCTTTTTACTGTGGTATTCACAAGAATAAGTTTCTCGAAGGTGATATTATTGAAGGTAATTGGAATGGACTGATATCAAAAGAGAGTTTTAAAATGATTAATGATCGTTTCGATGCTAAACCAAAGAATGAGTATAAATCTTACACTGCACAAATGGATAGACCCCTTCAAAATCAACTTTACTGTGGCTGCTGCAGTTCTAAAATGACTGGTTACAAAGCAAAGGGTAAATGGGATTACTATAAGTGTCTTAACACCATGTGTAAATCAAAGGACATGAATGCAAATTCCTCTAAAAAGTCTATCAAAGAAGGTATTCACAACATATTTCAAAATCTACTCACGAATTTCAAGTTGAAAGAAGAGCTGGAGGATGTTTTCAAGGAACAAATGAAACTAACTATTAATGGACAGAGTTCTAAGGTCTATGAAGATCAAACGATTCTTAGTAGACGATTAAAGGAGTTAAAAAACAAAAAAGAAACTTTGGAGAGTCGATTTGCATTTGGAGAGATTGATAAAGAACTATATAATCGATTCAATGATACTTTAGCAACAGAAGTTGTTGAAATTGAGGGGAAATTAGAGGATTTTCAAATTAAAATATCGAACCTCGATAAAAAGGTTTCTGAGTTAATTGAATTTAGTAAAAACATCAGTAAAATATGGGTATCAGGAGAATATGAGACTAAACTAAGTGTTCAAAAATTGCTATTTCCAAGGGGTATTGTCATCAACCCGGAAGACAGAACTTATCGAACCTCAAACCTCAACCCAATATTTGGGTTAATTCATTCATTTACAGTAGGTAACGATGATGTAAATAAAAAACGGACCAGTAGTAATACTGATCCGTCTTGTGTAGTAGCGGGAATTGGACTCGAACCAATGACCTTCGGGTTATGAGCCCGACGAGCTACCTACTGCTCTATCCCGCGATTTGGACTGCAAAGATACAACCATTTTCTATTTCTTTCCAAAAAAAATAAACTTTTTTTTTAAATAATTATTTAACTTACTCTGCTACAATATCCTGTCTTTTAAAGGTTCAAAATCAAAAAACAAACTACCTTTGCAGCATGACACATAAAGCTGGTTTTGTAAATATTATTGGAAATCCTAATGTTGGTAAATCAACATTAATGAATGCATTGGTTGGTGAGAAATTATCTATTATAACATCAAAAGCACAAACAACTAGACATCGAATTTTAGGAATTGTAAATGATGATGATTATCAAATAGTTTTTTCTGATACGCCCGGAATTTTACAACCAGCTTATGAATTACAAGAATCTATGATGGATTTTGTAAAGTCGGCTATTGACGATGCTGATGTGTTAATTTACATGGTAGAAATTGGAGAAAGAGAGTTGAAAAACGAAGCGTTCTTTAAAAGAATTATCAATAGTAAAATTCCTGTGATCTTATTATTAAATAAGATAGATACTTCTAATCAGGATGAAGTGGAAGAAAAAGTTTCTTATTGGAAAGAGAAAGTCCCGAATGCTTCTGTGTATATTATATCTGCTTTAGAAAAATTTAATATTGATGTAGTTTTACAGAAAATTATAGAATGCTTACCAGAAAGCCCTGCATTTTATCCTAAAGATCAACTAACAGACAAACCTGAGCGCTTTTTTGTAAATGAAAAAATTAGAGAAAAAATTCTAATGCATTACAAAAAAGAAATTCCGTATTCGGTAGAAGTAGAAACTGAAGAATTTGTTGAGGAAGAAAAAATTATTAGAATTCGTTCTGTAATTATGGTAGAACGCGAGACTCAAAAAGGAATTATTATTGGTCATAAAGGAACAGCAATAAAACGTGTTGGCACTGAAGCCAGAAAAGATTTAGAATTGTTTTTTGAGAAAAAAGTATTTTTAGAATTGTACGTAAAAGTGAATAAAAACTGGCGAAACGATAAAAGTCAATTAAAGCGTTTCGGTTATAAAGATTAGAATTAACTTTCTAAAATAGTGGTCATTAAATAATGTAAATTATCCATTTGTTTATGGCCTGTACTTTCACCAATCTTTCCTAAAAAATATAACTATCCAAAATATCGGTAAAAAAACCCTGTAAACTACTTTTATTTTCTTCCGTTTCAACAACTTCAAAAGTTAGTTGTGGCGACCAAAAATGTTCTTCATAATAGTAAAATTTATAACTCTCTAAAATTAAACAAATATCATTCTCTAATTAGTATCTTTGCAAAAATATTTTTTTTAGATGAATAATAGTATTGTTGCCATTGTAGGAAGACCAAATGTAGGAAAATCGACTTTATTTAATCGATTGGTTCAACGTAGAGAAGCAATTGTAGATTCTGTTAGTGG
>JBDNGO010000005.1:0-29377 GCA_041689245.1 Flavobacteriaceae bacterium
AAATGATACTGTAAAACAAATTGCCATCGTTGAAAGTGAGAAGACAGCACTTATAATGAGCATAGAGTTTCCTCAATATACTTGGATGTCTACAGGTTCAATGAGTGGTTTTAAATATAAGTATTTAGAACCTCTAAAGAGTTATGATATTATTGCTTTTCCGGATAAAGGAGGATATACTGAATGGCAAGAAACTGCTGCTTCTTTAAATGAGGAAGGTTTTAATATAGAGGTCTCGAAATTACTTGAAAAAACAGAATATAAAGACGGTTGGGATTTGGTAGATGTGATTCAATATGAAGATATAAAATAGCTTACACGAAGAGATAAAGGATAACCACTGTACGGTGTCTTATAACCCTAAACGAAACACAGGCACGATGATCTCAGTAAAACCAATGTTTATAGGGGTTTACAAGGGTTTTTGTTTGTAGTTACTATAGTATCCATAATTTTTGAATTTCAGACGCAAAGAACCTGAGAGTTATAGGTGGTTTCAGGAAGGCTACCCCTCAAAAGAAAACCGATATTTTTAAGAGTGGGGGGTGTAGAACTAAAATATTTTAGTTGAATTTTTTTGGCTTTTTTTTATTGATAAAATCTCAATTCTAAAAGTTTAAAATGAAAACCCTAAAAACGATTACTATAGGACATAACAGATAAGTGTGGCAGTAATTCAATGATTTCTTTATTCTTCTATTAATTACAAAGGCTTTACAAAGAAAAAATGTCTGTCAAATGTCTGTCAAAATTGAGTGTAATTTGGATAAACGGAGTAAAAATGATATATTTACTTAAATCTAAAGCTCATTAATATAGTAGCATTAATTATTTGTGAAACCGAGTAAACATAGGTGTTGGAACCAAAAAATCCTTACTATTTCTAGTAAGGATTTATGTGAGCCCGACAGGATTCGAACCTGTGACCGCCTCCTTAGAAGGGAGGTGCTCTATCCAGCTGAGCTACGAGCCCGTAGTTTTATTGTTTCTACGAAAACAGTGTCGGGGTGGCAGGATTCGAACCTGCGACCTCCTCGTCCCAAACGAGGCGCGATGACCGGGCTACGCTACACCCCGAGTTTGCAAAATTTTGCGGAGAGACAGGGACTCGAACCCTGGCGACAGTTACCCGTCGACAGATTAGCAATCTGCTCCATTACCACTCTGGCACCTCTCCTTAATTACAACCTTTGTAATAATTAAAAATTGCGAGTGCAAATGTAAGACTACAAATACAATTTCGCAACATTTTTTAGTTTTTTTTCTAAAAATTAAACTCTAATCTGGATATTCAATTCTTAAGTGATACATATTCATTAGTTTCTTTTTTATGACCTTTTTTATTTTTTCAATTTCTCTAAAAGTAATATCAGAATTAATAAATTGATTATCAGATTTTTGTTTTTCTACTATTTTATCAATTAGAGCATCTATTGATTGTGCTGTTGGATTTTTAATGCTTTTTGTAGCTGCTTCAGAAGCATCACAAATCATTAAAATTGCTGTTTCTTTTGAAAATGGTATTGGCCCTGGATATGAAAATTTAGAAATGTCTATTTCTTCATCTGGATTTAATTCTTGTGCGTTTTTATAAAAATAATACACCAAACTTGTACCGTGATGTGTTCTTATAAAATCTATAATTCTATCTGGTAATCTATTTTCTTTAGCTAACTCAATTCCTTTTATTACGTGATTGATTATGATAAAGGCACTGTCTTTTGGAGATAAATCGTTATGCGGATTAACGCCTGTAGATTGATTTTCTATAAAATACATTGGATTTAACATTTTACCAATATCATGATACAATGCGCCAGTTCTAACCAACATAGAATTTGCTCCGATTTCATTTGCTGCAGCTTCTGCTAAGCTTGCAACTTGCATTGAGTGCTGAAATGTTCCTGGTGCTTTTTCGTTTAACTCTCTCAATAATTTTGTGTTTGTGTTAGATAATTCTAAAAGTGTTACGTCAGAAACCAATCCGAAGATTTTTTCATACATATAAATAAAGAACACTGATAAAAATGATAATACTCCGTTTGCAGAAAACAACATAAAGTAATACCAATTAATTTGAGAAGCATTTCCTTCTTTTATAATTGAAAATGCAAAATAAGTAATCATATAAATAATTGTAATCTGACCAATAGAAATAAATAAATTGGCTCTTTTATACAATTCTGAAACTGTTAAAATTGTAACGATTCCTGCAATAATATGTAAGTAAATAAATTCAAAACTATTTGGCACAATAAAACCTAATAACAATACGGTTAATACATGTGCGAATAATCCTAATCTGGCATCAAAAAATGCTTTTAAAACAATTGGTAAAATACTTAATGGAACGATATATAAGTAATCTGGATTGTATTTAATTACAAGCGTTTGTATTAAAATCATTAAGAAAACATTAAAAAAGATAAATGTTACCTTGTTATTGTTTTTGTAAATTTCTAACCTATATTTTTTCAAGAACAGCAACAACATTAATAAGGCTAATGATACTAAAATTGTATAACCACAAACAATCCATAAATAATTTGACTCTGTCCAAACTTTAGATTCTGATTCTTTTTTTAAGGAATTTAAAACTGCAAATTTTCTTCCTTCAACAATATCTCCTTTTAAAATAATTAGCTCGCCAGAAGTTACCAATCCTTTTGTATATGAAATATTTTTAAACGACTCTTCTAATGCTTTTTGTGTAAAACCAACATCGTAACTAACATTTGGTTTTAAAACTTCTAATAAGGTATTTAATAATTTATTTTCGGAATAACTTAATGGAGAACTGCCAATGTTATCTGTAATTAACTGAAGTACTTCTTTATAAATCAATAACTTATTGTATGCGATTTCTTCTACTTGGTTATCTTTACGTAAGTAAATAATTTCATTTTCATTAAAAATTTTTCCTTGGCTTGCTATATCTATAAATCCATATTTATACACTTCATCAACAATAAAATTTCCTGTTGAAATTAAATGCAACATTTGTTGTGATTCAATAGAATTATTTACTTGAATGTAATTTATTTTATTTGTGAAGTCTGTTTTAACTGCTAAAACAATAACATTGCTAAATTCGAAATATTGCTTATTATTTCTGGTAAGTTCAAGTTTTTCTTGATTAATTTCTTCATCATTTTTTTGAATAGAAAAATCAAAAGTGGCATATAAATTATCATATTGCCAAGGTTTTCCTTTGTTAAAATCGTATTTAAATTGCCCTCCTTTTGGAAATAAATATACAATTGAAACTACAGCTATTAAAAACAATAATACTTTATAAACTATCGTATTGTTTTTATATACTTTATTAATAAAATTACTCATTCGTTTAATTTTAGCTGCTTTAAATACATTTACAAATTTACTTTAAATAGTTTCATCAACAAAAATTACATTTAACTTTATTCTTTATGCAAGAAATGCACTCCTTAATATTTTATTGCTCACAATAAAATAGTTATTTTCGCGCTATAAATAGTAATGCACAAAATATTATAGATCTATAGATTATGAAAGAAGTAGTAATTGTATCAGTAGCAAGAACTCCAATTGGTAGTTTTATGGGAAGTTTGTCTTCAATTCCTGCTCCAAAATTAGGAGCTATTGCCATAAAAGGTGCTTTAGATAAAATTAATTTAAAACCAGAAATGGTTGAGGAAGTATTTATGGGAAATGTTGTTTCTGCCGGATTAGGACAAGCTCCAGCAAGGCAAGCAGCAATATTTGCAGGAATACCATATACAGTCCCTTGTACAACAGTTAACAAAGTTTGTTCTTCTGGAATGAAAGCTATTATGCTAGCAGCACAAACTATTGCTCTTGGTGATGCTGAGATTGTTGTTGCTGGAGGAATGGAAAATATGAGTATGATTCCACATTATCAACATGCAAGAAATGGTTCAAAATTTGGACCAATTACAATGGAAGACGGTCTGCAAAAAGATGGTTTGGTTGATGCTTATGAGCAAGTTGCAATGGGAGTTTGTGCAGATGAATGTGCTACAAAATATAATTTCTCTAGAGAAGATCAAGACAATTTTGCAATAGAATCTTACAATCGTTCTGCAAATGCTTGGAAAGAAGGAAAATATGCAGATGAAATTGTTCCGGTTGAAATACCTCAACGTAGAGGGGAGCCAATTATTTTCTCTGAAGATGAAGAGTATAAAAACGTAAAAATTGATAAAATTTCTACTTTACGAGCTGCTTTTACAAAAGACGGAACTGTTACAGCCGCAAATGCATCAACAATAAATGATGGTGGAGCGGCATTAGTTTTAATGTCTGCCGAAAAAGCTAAAGAATTAAATATTACTCCGCTTGCAAAAATTAAAGGCTATGCAGATGCAGCACATGAACCAAAATGGTTTACAACTGCACCTGCAAAAGCAATCCCAAAAGCATTAGCAAAAGCTGGAATCACTTTAAATGATGTAGATTATTTTGAGTTAAACGAAGCATTTTCTGTTGTTGGATTGGCGAATATGAAAATTTTAGGTTTATCATCAAACAACGTAAATGTTAATGGTGGAGCCGTTTCATTAGGGCATCCGTTAGGAGTTTCTGGAGCAAGAATTATTATTGCTTTGATATCCGTTTTAAAACAAAATAATGCAAAAATTGGTGCAGCTGCAATTTGTAATGGTGGTGGTGGTGCAAGCGCAATGGTAATCGAAAAGCTATAAATAACTTTTCTTCACTAAAAATAATTATAATTCATAAATGCACTACGGAATTTGTAATTTAAGTATTGTTCCTTTAAGAGTTGAAGCTTCAGATGAATCTGAAATGGTTTCTCAAGTGCTTTTTGGCGAACATTTTAAAGTGCTGGAGAGGAGGAAAAATTGGAGTAAAATTAGAATTTATTTTGATTCTTGTGAAGGTTTTATAGACAATAAACAATTTGAAGAAATTACTGAAGAAGTATATATAGAATTATCTAATTCAAGAGCAACTTTATCGGGCGAACTTATCGATTTTCTTACTGAAGATAACGGAAATTTAGCTACAATACCTATTGGTGCTACGTTACCCTTTTTCAACAATAAGAAAGCTTTAATTGGTGGTAAAGAATACAGGTACGAAGGCTCAATTATCAATAAAAAACTTGAGAAAAATTACATTTTAAAAACGTCTTTCTTGTTTTTAAATACGCCCCATTTTTGGGGAGGAAAAACACCTTTTGGTGTAGATAGTTCTGGTTTTACGCAAATGGTATATAAACTGTGCGGATATCAATTATTAAGAAATGCAAAAGAACAAGCAACTCAAGGAGAGGTCTTAAGTTTTATTGAAGAAAGTGAACCTGGAGATTTAGCTTTTTTTGATGACAATGAAGGAATTATTACACATGTAGGAATTATAATGAAAGATAATTACATTATTCATGCTCATGGAAAAGTTAGAATAGACAGATTAGATCATAGCGGTATTTATAATGTTGATTCAAAAAGACACACACACAAACTCAGAGTTATCAAAAAAATTATATAGCATAAAAAAACCGAAACAATTGTTTCGGTTTTTTTATTTGGTTTCGTTGAAATTACTCTAACGTATCTAATACCTTTCTTAATTCAGAAGCTTTATCTGTCATAGATAATTGCTCATAAACTCCAATTAATAAAAGTACTGTTGCTGCACTTCTTTCTACTTTGTCAGCTTTAACTAGAAGTGGTAAAACTTTAGTAAATAAACTTTTACGTTCTGCTTCATACTTGCTATACCCTTTTGTATCTGACATTGGTAAAGCATTCATTTTTATTACCAAATCAGCATCTTTTAATAAAATCGTATTTGCCAACATCCAATTTCCTTTTGGATAATCAGCTTTAATTGCTAAAGCCTTAGCAAAATATTTCTCAGCTTGTTCAATGTTTTTATCGTTGTAATTTACAATTCCGATATTAAAATATAAATCTGGATTTGTTGGGTCTTTTTCTGTAGCTTCTTTCATTAATTCCACAAACTTTTCAGGCTGTTCCAAATCATTGTAAATAAATGCTTCTGTTAATAATAACTGTAAATTATCTGGCTCAACTTTACGTAATTGCCGAATTAAAGCAATCGCTTCATTAAACTTTTTTTGCTTTGATAAAATAGTTACTAAATTTTTTAGTATATCATTTCTTTTTGATGGTGAATTTGTAGTAGAAGCATTGATGTATTTACCAGACTTCATCATTACATTCATTTCATTTTTAGAATTAAATGTTATATTTTGATTTGAATCTTTATCAACTGCACCATAAACCTGTACAACACTGGTGTAACCTAAATCCTTTAGTTGATTGTAGTAATTAAAAGAAGCATCAAAATCTTGAGATTGTAAAGCTAATTGAGCAGCATTAGACAAATACAAAGTATCTCTTTTATCTAAAGTATATCTTAAATAAAATGCTTGTGCAGCTTCTTTGTAATTTTTAGCTTCATTAAATGCAAACGCATTTTTATTTACTTCATCTTTTAAAAGATTAAAAAATGGCAAAGCATCATCTGAATAACGTTTTTTTCCAGAAGTTTTTTCGAATTCAAATAAATCATTATATCCTTTTGCAGCTTTTTCGTATTCTTTTTTACCACCAAAAGCTTGACCTTTTAGGAAGTAAAATTTAGATTTCAATTTTTCATCTGCATTATCTATTAATCCTTCTGCCAAATTAATTGCAGTAACGGCTGCAGCAAAATCTTGATTTTTTATTGCTTTTTCTGCAGTTTTCAATTCGTCTTTTTGCGCAAATGATGTTATTGTAAACAACCCTAACGCTACTAATAGTATTTGTTTTTTCATTCTAAATTTTATTATTATTATTATTATTATTATTATTATTCTTGACTTTCGGTTGTGTCATTATCAACTTCTGTGTCAGTGTCAGTAGTGTCAGTTTCATTTTCTTCTGCTTCTTCCTCTTCTTCTTCGTGCTGAACTTTTGCTACAGCAGCAATACTATCAGACTCTTTTATGTTTATTAATTTAACTCCTTGAGTTGCTCTACCTATAACACGTAAATCTGCAACGGCCATTCTAATTGCAATTCCAGATTTATTAATAATCATTAAATCATCTTCATCAGTAACATTTTTAATAGCTACTAAATTTCCTGTTTTTGCTGTAATATTTAAAGTTTTTACACCTTTCCCTCCTCTATTAGTAATTCTATAATCTTCTAAATTAGATCTTTTTCCATATCCTTTCTCAGAAACTACTAAAATATTACTTTTATTATCGTTAACAGCAACCATTCCGATTACCTCATCATTATCATGTTGAAGTGTAATTCCTCGAACTCCAGATGCTGTTCTTCCCATCGGACGCGTTTTACTTTCTTCAAAACGAATTGCTTTTCCAGATTTTAAGGCTAGCATAACTTGGCTATTTCCGTTGGTTAATTTAGCTTCTAATAATTCATCCCCATCTTTAATGGTAATGGCATTAATACCATTTGTTCTTGGACGAGAATATTGTTCTAAAGATGTTTTTTTAACCTGACCTTTTTTAGTAGCCATAATTACATAATTGTTATTTATGTAATCCTCATCTTTTAAATCTTGAGTTACTAAGAATGCTTTTACTTTATCGTCTTGTTCAATATTGATAAGGTTTTGCATTGCTCTCCCTTTGGTGTTTTTTCCACCTTCAGGAATTTCATACACACGCATCCAGAAAACTTTTCCTTTTTGAGTAAAGAATAACATATACTGATGATTTGTACCAACAAATAAATGTTCTAAGAAATCTTCATTACGAGTGGTTGCTCCTTTTTGACCTCTTCCTCCTCTATTTTGAACTTTATATTCGTCAAGATTTGTTCTTTTTAAATATCCAGCGTTAGAAATGGTAACTACAACTTGAGTGTCAGGAATCATATCTTCGATACTCATATCTCCACCAGCATATTCAATATGAGAACGACGAGCATCACCATATTTATCTCTAACTGCAATCAGTTCATCTGTAATAATTTCATAACGTCTTGATTCGTTTTCTAAAATATCTTTTAAATCAATAATCATTTTCATGATTTCCTCAAACTCAATATGTAACTTATCTTGCTCTAAACCTGTAAGTTAACGCAAACGCATTTCTACAATCGCTTTTGCTTGAACTTCTGTTAATTCAAAACGAGTAATTAACGCTTCACGAGCGTCATCAGCATTATTAGAAGCTCTAATAATTTTGATTACTTCATCAATATTATCAGAAGCAATAATTAATCCTTCTAAAATATGAGCTCTTGCTTCAGCTTTCTTTAATTCAAATTTTGTTCTACGAACAACAACTTCATGTCTATGCTCTACAAAATAATGAATTAACTGCTTTAAGTTTAATTGCTCTGGTCTTCCATTTACCAATGCAATATTATTTACACTAAAAGAAGTTTGTAGTGCTGTATATTTATATAATTTATTTAAAACAATGTTTGGTATTGCATCACGTTTTAAAACGTACACAACACGCATTCCGTTTCTATCAGATTCATCTCTAATATTAGAGATTCCTTCTAGTTTTTTATCATTAACTAATTCAGCAGTTTTTTTAATCATCTCTGCTTTATTTACTTGATAAGGAATTTCGGTAACGATGATACACTCACGTCCTTTAACTTCTTCTATAACAGTTTTTGCACGCATCACAATACGTCCACGACCTGTATGAAAAGCCTCTTTTACTCCTTCGTAACCATAAATAATTCCACCAGTTGGAAAATCTGGAGCTTTAACATGCTCCATCAACTCATCAATATCAATATCTCTATTTTCTATATAAGCTAATGTTCCGTTTACAACTTCAGTTAAATTGTGTGGCGCCATGTTTGTCGCCATACCTACAGCAATACCAGAAGCACCATTTACTAATAAATTCGGAATTCTAGTTGGTAATACCGTTGGTTCTAGCAACGTGTCATCAAAATTCAAACGATGATCTACAGTATCTTTTTCAATATCAGACAACATATCTTCAGAAATCTTCTGCATTCTAACCTCGGTATAACGCATTGCAGCCGGACTATCTCCATCAACTGAACCAAAGTTTCCTTGTCCATCAACCATCATATAACGAACGCTCCAATTTTGAGCCATACGCACCATTGAGTCGTACACAGAAGTATCTCCGTGTGGATGATACTTTCCTAATACTTCTCCAACAATTCTTGCTGATTTTTTATAAGAACCTGTAGCTTTTATACCTAGCTCATGCATTCCAAACAAAACTCTTCGATGTACTGGTTTTAAACCATCTCTTACATCTGGTAATGCTCTAGAAACAATAACCGACATTGAGTAATCAATGTACGCAGATTTCATTTGTTCCTCAATGTTAATCGGAATCAACTTTTCTCCGTCTGTCATATATATTTATGTATTAATTTTTATACGTATTTCTTAAACGAGCAAGATACAATTTTTACCTTTTTACTCAAAAAAAAATACTGCCAGATTAACTAGAGTTATCAACATTTTTTAATATTTTTCAACAAGGTTTATACTGCTGATTTTCAACCATTTCTCATCTATTTTTTTAGGACAATTTGACAATTATTTTAAACTGGCACTTTTTTTGTAATTTTTTCATAAAAAATCTACTAAATTTACAATTAGATATACAAATATATGGACGATAATTTTTCACCAGGAGTAAGAGATGTAATCACCTTTAGTAAAGATGAAGCTTTACGTTTAGGTCATGATTTTATTGGAACAGAACATTTATTATTAGGCTTAATTAGAAAAGGAGAAAGCAAAGCAATTGACATAATGACTGCATTTGATGTCGATTTAGAATTAATGCGTAAAAGAATTGAAAAATTAAACCCTGCAACAATTAGTTTTACTGATGTTGGCGAGAAGAAAAAAAGCCTCCATTTAACTAGACAAGCAGAAAAAGCGTTGAAAACAACTTTTTTAGAGGCTAAACTATATCAAAGTGAAGCTATTGACACTGCACATTTATTGTTATGTATTTTAAGAAATGAAAATGATCCAACAACAAAATTGTTAAACAAAATGTATATTAATTATGATCAAGCAAAAGCTTTCTATAAACAATTACATACAAATGAATCAGAAATCTCTATAGATCCAATTGCAGAAACTCCTTCTGATGATGAATTTGATCAAGAAAAATCTAATCCTTACGGTCAACCACCTCAAAAAGGTGCTGCTTCTGCAAAAAAATCTAAAACTCCAGTTTTAGACAATTTTGGCAGAGATTTAACTGCATTGGCAGAAGCTAATAAATTAGATCCTGTTGTTGGTAGACAAAAAGAAATTGAACGTGTTTCTCAAATATTAAGTAGAAGAAAAAAAAATAACCCAATGTTAATTGGAGAACCTGGAGTTGGTAAATCTGCCATTGCAGAAGGTTTGGCTTTAAGAATTGTAAACAGAAAAGTGTCTAGAATTTTATTTGACAAACGTATTGTTTCTCTAGATTTAGCAAGTTTGGTTGCTGGCACAAAATATCGTGGACAGTTTGAAGAACGAATGAAAGCGTTGATGAACGAATTAGAAAAAAATGAAGACATCATTCTTTTTATTGATGAAATTCATACTATAGTTGGTGCTGGTGGAGCAACTGGTTCTTTAGATGCATCGAATATGTTAAAACCCGCGTTGGCTCGTGGTGATATTCAATGTATTGGAGCGACTACCTTAGATGAATTTAGAACAAATATTGAAAAAGATGGCGCGTTAGAACGTCGTTTTCAAAAAGTAATTGTAGAACCTACAACTGTTGAAGAAACAATTCAAATTTTACATAATATTAAAGAAAAATACGAAGAACATCATAATGTTGATTATACTGATAAAGCAATTGAGGCTTGTGTAAAATTAACCAACAGATATATGACAGATCGTTATTTACCAGACAAAGCAATAGACGCTTTAGATGAATCTGGTTCTCGAATTCATATTACAAATATTGTGGTACCTCAACAAGTACTTACTCTAGAAGCTGAATTAGAAAAAATTAGAGCAAACAAAACAAAAGCTGTTAGCGGTCAAAAATATGAAGAAGCAGCAAAATTAAGAGATGATGAAAAAAATATTGAAGCCGCTTTAGAATCAGCTCAAAAACAATGGGAAGAAGATTCTAAATTAAATAGAGAAATTGTAACTGAAGATAATGTTGCTGAAGTTGTTTCTATGATGACAGGAATACCTGTAAATAGAGTTGCAGAAGCAGAAAGCAATCGTCTAAGTGAATTACCTAACCTGATTAAAGGAAAAGTAATCGGACAAGATGAAGCAGTTACTAAAGTAGTAAAAGCTATACAACGTAATAGAGTTGGATTAAAAGACCCTAATAAGCCAATTGGTTCATTTATCTTTTTAGGTCAAACTGGAGTTGGGAAAACACAATTAGCTAAAGTCTTAGCAAAAGAATTATTTGATTCTGAAGATTCTTTAATAAGAATTGACATGAGTGAATACATGGAAAAATTTGCTATTTCTAGATTAATTGGTGCTCCTCCAGGTTATGTTGGTTATGAAGAAGGCGGACAATTAACTGAAAAAGTGAGACGCAAGCCGTATTCTGTAGTTCTACTTGATGAAATTGAAAAAGCACATCCAGATGTGTTTAATATGTTGCTGCAAATTTTAGATGATGGTTTTATTACGGATAGTTTAGGTAGAAAAATCGATTTTAGAAATACCATTATTATTATGACTTCTAATATAGGGGCAAGACAATTAAAAGATTTTGGTGCTGGTGTTGGATTTGGAACTTCTTCTAAAATTGCTCAAGCCGATGAAAATGCAAAAGGAATTATTGAAAATGCTTTAAAAAAATCGTTTGCTCCCGAATTTTTAAATAGAATTGATGATGTCGTTGTATTTAACGCGCTAGAAAGAGAGCAAATTCATTTAATTATAGACATTGAATTAGATAAATTGCTATATAGAATTTCTGATTTAGGCTATACATTAAAGCTAAGCGGGAAAGCCAAAGATTATATAGCAGACAAAGGATTTGATAAAAAGTATGGAGCAAGACCCTTGAAAAGAGCTATTCAAAAGTATATTGAAGATGCTTTGGCTGAAGAAATAGTAAATTCTAAATTATCTGAAGGAGATACAATTTTAATGGATTTAAATTCTAAAGACAATACACTTACAATAAAAATTAAAAAAGGCAAGAAAGTTCCTGAAGTGATAAAAGAACGAAAAGAGCAAAAAGAAGAATAATTAAAAAACCGAGCAAATTGCTCGGTTTTTTAATAAAAAAAATAACATTGACATCACTAAAAAAGGACTAATCATTTACTTATATTTGCAATAAATTATAAAATTATTATAATGAAAAAAATTACGTTTGTCTTTCTTTTATTCTTAGGATTTATTTCATGTAAAAATCAAACACAACCTTTTGTTTCTTTTTCGGGTGAATTGACCAATATGAATGAAAATGATACTCTTCTTTCTATAAAAAGCAGAAAATATTCAAAAGATATCAAGATTACTAATAACGGAACATTTAAAGATACGCTTAATATAAAAGAAGCAGGTTCTTATACCTTGGTTTTAGATAATAAAAATTATGGTTTTGTCTTTTTAAGAAATGGCTTCGATCTAAAACTTACTGCAGATAATAATTTGTTTTTTCAAACTACAAAATATTCTGGTGTTGGTGCAAATACAACTAATTACTTAATAGATCAGTATAAATATAATTTGGCTTTAGGCAACACAAATAAAATGTTTATGCTAGAAAAAGATGCTTTTACAAAAAAACTAAATAGCATAAAATATAGTTATGATAGTTTAAAGAAACTTCATGGAGAAATAGACACCATGATTGTTAGGATAAACAACAAACAAAATATTGAATTATTTAATTTATTAGAAAAAAATTATGATTCTCAACGTGTTAAAATTTTACAGCAAATTAAAACAGAAGAATTATTAGGAAAAGGAAAACCTTCTCCAGAATTTAACAACTATTTAAATTATAAGGGTGGTCAAACTTCATTAGATTCTTTTAAAGGAAAATATGTATATATAGATGTTTGGGCAACTTGGTGTAAACCATGTATTGCACAAATTCCTTTTTTGAAAAAACTAGAAGAAAAGTACGCTCGTAAAAAAATTGAGTTTATAAGTATTTCTATTGATGATGAAAATTCTGCAGGTTCTTGGGATAAAGCCTTCTCTAAATGGAAACAAATGGTAAAAGGTAAAAACTTATCTGGAGTTCAATTATTTGCAGGAAAAAAAACAACATTCATGGAAGATTATCAGATAACAGGAATTCCAAGATTTATTTTAATAGATCCAAAAGGTAATATTGTAAATGCAAATGCTCCAAGACCATCTGACCCAAATTTAGAAATCTTATTTAAAGAATTAGGAATTTAATTCTCTTAAAAATTAATCATAAAAAAAGCAGGAATTAATTCCTGCTTTTTTAGTTCATATGAATTTTTTTATTCTTTAAAAACTCCCATTGTAGAATATTTATCCATTCGTTGCATTACCAAATCTGTTTCATTTAGCTCTTTTAAAGATGCATACGATTCTAAGATAACTTTTTCTACTTCTTTAAATGTTGCTTCTCTATCAGAATGCGCCCCACCTAAAGGCTCTTTAATAATTCCGTCTACAATTTTTAATTTAATTCCGTCTTCTGCAGTTAATTTTAAGGCTTCAGCGGCTTTTTCTTTATACTCCCAACTTCTCCATAAAATTGAAGAACAGTTTTCTGGAGAAATCACAGAATACCATGAGTTCTCTAACATTAAAACTTTATCTCCTACTCCAATTCCTAATGCTCCACCAGAAGCTCCTTCTCCAATAATAATAGCAATAATTGGTGTTTTTAAACGAGTCATTTCTAAAATATTTCTTGCAATAGCTTCTCCTTGACCGCGTTCTTCTGCTTCTAATCCTGGATAAGCTCCTGGAGTATCAATTAAAGTAACAACAGGAATTTTAAATTTCTCTGCCATTTTCATCAATCGTAATGCTTTTCTATAACCTTCTGGATTTGCCATTCCGAAGTTTCTATATTGACGTGTTTTGGTATTGTATCCTTTTTGTTGACCAATAAACATAAAAGATTGATCTCCTATTTTACCTAAACCACCAATCATCGCTTTATCGTCTTTCACGTTTCTATCTCCGTGCAATTCCATAAAAGTTTCTCCGGCAAGTGCTCTAATATAATCTAAAGTATAAGGTCTGTTTGGATGACGAGATAATTGCACTCGCTGCCAAGCCGTTAAATTTTTATAGATTTCTTTTTTAGTTTTTTCTAATTTTTTTTCAATTTTCTTACAAGTAGCAGTGACATCCACATCACTCTCTTCTCCAATAACCTGACACTTTATTAATTGGTTTTCGAGCTCTTTAATTGGCTGTTCAAAATCTAAATATTCCATATATTAGTTGCTTAATTTTAACTAAATCAATTTTAAATTGATTGAAATTACAAGGCTACAAACTTACTATAAAATTTGTTTTTGTTGTCTAGTTTTTACTTTTTATTCTTTTTCGATTTTTGATGAATAGAGCTGCGATTTTTTATAATTCCGTTTAACAGCACAACAAATAATACTATAAATGCACCATAATAAAACTCAGGATTCATTTTTTCTTTATCACCAAAGATAAGCAACGCCAAAATTATTGCATAAATAGGTTCTAAATTCATCGTTAATATCACCGTATAAGGAGTCAGATGTTTCATGATTTTAATTGAAACCATAAATGCATAAGCGGTACAGACACTACTTAAAATAAGTAAGTAAAGCCAATCTGAAGGCTTTAATGTAAAAAACGCTACAGAAAATGAATCTGTAAAAAATAAAAATATCGTTACAAATCCAACTCCAAAAAGTAATTGATAAAATGAGATTACCTCTGCATCTGTTTTTTTGACAAATATTCCGTTTAAAACTGAAAATAAAGCAGATAAAAATGACGCTACTAGAGCGTATAGAATACCTAAAGAATATTTAGATTCGAAATTAAAAATAATATACAGTCCAACTATTACAAGCAAACCTAATACTATTTCTATGGCTTTAATTCTTCTTTTAAAAAACAAAGGCTCTATAAGCGAAGTAAAAAAAGCTCCTGTACTCATCGTTATTAAAGCAATAGAAACTGTAGAAACTTTTATCGATTCAAAAAAAGCTATCCAATGCAGTGCAATAATAGTTCCGGTTAAAATGAATTTAAAAAGTGATTTTACATCAATAGAAAAGCGACGTTTTTTTATGATGAAATAAATCAAAACAAAAACAACTGCCAACAACATTCTGTACCAAACTAACGGAACAGAGTCTATACTTATCAACGCTCCTAAAATAGCTGTAAATCCCCAGATAAATACAATTAGATGGAGTTGTAAAAAATGCTTTAGGTTACTTTCTGGCATTATAGAAAAGGTATAGAGCTAAAGTTCCGAAAACAAAATTTGGCACCCAAACAGTTAACAATGAATTTGCTCCGGCAACTGCGCCTAAAACTTCAGAAACTTTTAAGAAAAATATGTAAATAAACATTAAACCAAAACCTAACGCTAAATTAACGCCTGTACCACCTCTACGTTTTTTAAACGCCAACGCAACTGCAATAATTGTTAAAATATAAGATGATATTGGCAAACTTGTTCTTTTGTATAATTCTACCAAATGTGCATTTAAGTTTTTTACGCCTCTTTTTTTAGAAAGATTGATAAATGTAATTAATTCATCTGAAGGCATTTCTTGTGCTAAAGCAGCTCTATAAACTAAATCTTTTGGCGTAAAGGCAAATACAGTATCTATATTGATTCCTGAAAAAATACTGTCTCTCTTTTTATAAATTCTTCTAATTTTGTAATTAGATAATTTAAACGTACTGTCTTTTTCATTCCAACTAATATAATTTGCTGTTAGTTTAGATTTGATTTTATTCCCATCATAAACTTCCGTAGAAAAGTTATACCCAGTATTTCTTTTTAAATCGAAACTTTGAATAAATATATACGTACTATCTGTTAATTGCAAACTAAAGTCTTTGACCATATTATCGCCATATTTCGAAATTTCAAAATAAGTTTTTTCAAATTTCCTACGAACTTTACTACTATTTGGCACCACAAAATGATTCATTACCAACGCCAAAATTGTTACCAATGTTGCTCCAATAAAATAGGGATATAAAAAACGTGTAAATGAAACTCTAGCATTGTTGATTGCTACAATTTCTGTGTTATTAGAGAGTTTAGAAGTAAAAACAATTACGGCAACAAACAATGCCAAAGGCATAAATGTATTTGCATAATAAATGATAAAATTTAAATAATAATCATTTATAATTTCAAATAAAGTTATGGTATCTGAAGCTAAGAACTTATCTATCTTTTCTGCTATATTAATAGCAATAGCAATTGGTATTAAGATTAATAACGTAAAAATAAAGGTTACTAAATATCTTTTTAATATGTAAGAATCAATAATTTTCAAATTATAATCTTTTATCCATTTGCTTTACCATTTTGTCTTTCCATTCGGTAAAATCTCCCGCTAAGATATGCTTTCTTGCTTCTCTTGTCAACCACAAATAAAAACCTAAGTTATGAATCGTTGCAATTTGTTTTCCTAGCAATTCTTTAGCTGCGAATAAATGACGTAAATATGCTTTAGAATATAAGGTATCAACAAAAGTAATGTCCATTTCATCTATTGCAGAAAAATCATTTTCCCACTTTTTATTTTTAATGTTTATGCTTCCGTGAGCTGTAAATAACATTCCGTTTCTAGCATTTCTAGTTGGCATCACACAATCGAACATATCAATTCCTAATGCAATATTTTCTAAAATATTAATTGGCGTTCCAACTCCCATTAAATAACGTGGTTTGTCTTCAGGTAAAATTGCTGTAACAACTTCTGTCATTGCATACATTTCTTCTGCAGGTTCTCCAACAGATAAACCTCCAATAGCATTTCCTTCAGCTTCTACAGAAGCAATAAATTCTGCTGATTGTTTTCGTAAATCTTTATACGTACTTCCTTGTACAATCGGAAAAAATGTTTGGTTATAATCGTATTTTAAAGGTGTTTTATCTAAATGTGTAATACAGCGTTTTAGCCAACGATGCGTCATTTGCATAGATCTTTTTGCATAATTGTAATCGCACGGATACGGTGTACATTCATCAAAAGCCATAATAATATCTGCACCGATAGAACGTTGAGTTTCCATCACATTTTCTGGTGAAAAGAAATGATAAGAACCATCAATATGACTTTTAAACTTTACGCCTTCTTCTTTAATTTTTCTTCTTCCTGATAAAGAATACACTTGATAACCTCCAGAATCTGTAAGAATATTACGGTCCCAGTTCATAAACTTATGCAAACCACCAGCTTGCTCTATAATATCTATTTTTGGTCTTAAGTATAAATGATAGGTATTTCCTAAAATAATATCAGGATTTATCTCGTTTTTCAGCTCGCTTTGATGAACTCCTTTTACGGTTCCAGCTGTACCAACTGGCATAAAAATTGGAGTTTCAATTTTGCCATGATCAGTAGTCATTACTCCAGCTCTAGCTTTACTTTTTGGGTCTGTTATTTTTAAGTCAAATTTCATTGCTGGCAAAGATACAGTTATTTAAGAATTGAATTGTTAAAGAAATGGTAGGATTTATCTCTTTTTTCTTTTGAAAGGTGTATTCAAATTTCTTTTAGATTTTGGTGAGTTTTTTCTAAAAGTTGCACTTTTCTTGGTAAATTCGTTTGGTTTTATTATTGGTTTTTTTGATGCTTTATTTTTTGGTTTTTGCTTATCTATAGAAGCTTCTTCTGTTTTAGATGAACTTGCAACCATTGCATTAATTTCTGATACTTCTTTTTCTGTAAGTTCTCGCCAATCACCAATTTTTAGAGAATCGAGTTTTACATTCATAATACGAGTTCGTTGTAATTTCAACACTTCGTATCCTACATATTCGCACATTCTTCTAATTTGACGATTTAAGCCTTGAGTTAACACAATTTGAAACGTATTTGTACTCATTTTTGTAACCTTACATTTTTTGGTTACAGTTCCTAGAATCGGAATTCCATTACTCATTTTTTGAATAAAATCATCCGTAATTAGTTTGTCAACTTTTACAACATAATCTTTTTCATGATTGTTTCCTGCTCTAAGAATTTTATTAACGATATCACCATCATTGGTTAAAAAAATTAATCCTTCAGAAGGTTTATCTAAACGCCCGATTGGGAATAATCTTTCTGGATGATTAATATAACTTATAATGTTGTCTTTTTCTTTAGAATCTGTAGTACACACAATTCCGGCTGGTTTATTAAAAGCAATATATAGTGTTTTTGGTTTCGGCTGCAAAGCGCTTCCATCAATCTTAACAACATCACCATCAAAAACTCGATTACCAAGTTCTGTTGGTTTTTCGTTAATAGTAACCCTGCCAGCAATAATTAGTTTTTCTGCTTCTCTACGAGAGCAAATTCCTGTGCTGCTGATAAACTTATTAAGGTTTGTGGATTGTTGATTATTATGTTCCAAAAGTGCTAAACTATTTCTACAAAGAAACGGATTCTTTAAATAAGTATAGTTCTAAAAGTTAAATTTATTCTTGGTATTTTAATCAGTTTTGTTGTCGGTAATCTATGCAACCAATTGGTTTGTGTAGTCTCTTTTATGACCAACAAACATCCATTTAACTTATAATTAACTCATTAATATTTTAAAAATCTGTCAAAAAAAAATTTAATAGTTAAAGTTTTATATCTTTGCTATTCGTATGAAACAAGTATTCCATAAAATAACATCAATGTTAATGGCCTTAGTAGTGTTGTTCTCTACTATGTCGTTTACAATAAGCATGCATTATTGTGGAGATACTTTAATTGAAACTGCTGTATTTCAAAAAGCAAAAGGTTGCGGAATGGAAATGCAAAATCCTTCAACCAAAGGTTGTGCTATTATCAAAAAGAACTGTTGTAATGATGAACAATTAATAGTTGATGGTCAAGACGAACTACAACTTTCAGTTGATAAAATTTCTTTTGGACAGCAAGTATTTATCGCTTCATTTGTTTACACTTATAACAACACTTTTAAAGGTTTAGACAACAATGTATCTTCTTACGAAGAGTACGAACCACCACTCGTCGTAAAGCAAATCTACAAGTTTGACGAGACTTATTTAATTTGATTTTTAAACAATAGTCTGTATTATCCTATGACTTTAATGTTATAAGGATAATTTGATTGTATTCGGTGTTTTCCTTACACCAATGTCTAACTATTTAATAATCAAAGCTAATGCTAAATAAAAGCATCAAATTTTTAATAGAAAACAAACTCGTTGCAGTGTTACTACTTGTCCTTTTTGTTGGATGGGGAACTATCAATGCACCTTTCAATTGGGATACAGGATTTTTACCAAGAAATCCTGTTGCTGTAGATGCTATTCCAGATATTGGTGAAAACCAACAAATCGTATTTACAAAATGGGATGGTCGTTCGCCACAAGATATTGAAGATCAAATCACCTACCCTTTAACTACTTCCCTACTCGGTATTCCTGGAGTAAAAACGATTCGTAGTTCTTCTATGTTTGGTTTTTCAAGTATCTATATCATTTTTGAAGAAGATATTGAGTTTTATTGGAGCAGAAGTCGCATTCTGGAAAAACTAAACTCGTTACCAAGTGGTTTACTTCCTGAAGGAGTTAATCCTGCTTTGGGTCCAGATGCAACAGGTTTAGGACAAATATTTTGGTATACATTAGAAGGACGTGATAAAAAAGGAAATGTAACTGGAGGTTGGGATTTACAAGAATTAAGAAGTATACAAGATTATTATGTAAAATATGCGTTGTCGTCTGCAAGTGGTGTGTCTGAAGTCGCTTCTATTGGTGGCTACGTAAAAGAATATCAAATTGACGTGAATCCAGAATTAATGCGTCAATACAACATTGGTTTAAGTCAAGTTGTAAAAGCAGTAAAAGAGAGTAATAAAGACATTGGAGCTCAGACATTAGAAATTAACCAAGCAGAATATTTAGTTCGTGGTTTAGGATATGTAAAGTCTATTTCAGATATAGAAAATGCGGTAGTTACTTCTGAAAATTATACGTCAATTAAAATTAAGGATATAGGAAAAGTGTCTTTAGGACCTTCACCACGAAGAGGAATTTTAGATAAAGAAGGTGCTGAAGTTGTAGGTGCTGTAGTTGTTGCAAGATATGGAGCTAATCCGATGGAAGTCATCAACAACGTTAAAGAAAAAATTAACGAATTAAGCGCTGGTTTACCATCAAAAGTATTAGCAGACGGAACATTTTCACAAGTGACAATTGTTCCTTTTTATGATAGAACAGAACTGATTAAAGAAACGTTAGGCACGCTCAACGAAGCCCTAACATTAGAGATTTTAATAACCATTCTAGTAATTATCTTTATGTTATTTAATCTTCGTGCTTCGGTATTAATTTCTGGATTATTACCTGTAGCAGTGTTAATGGTGTTTATTGCTATGAAACTGTTTAATGTTGACGCTAATATTGTAGCATTATCTGGTATTGCTATTGCTATTGGGACAATGGTAGATGTAGGTGTCATACTTTCAGAAAATATTATTAGACATCTCGATGAAGACGATAAAAAACTACCCATAAATACAGTCGTTTATAATGCAACAACAGAAGTTTCTGGTGCAATTCTAACCGCAGTAATGACAACGATAATTAGTTTTATTCCTGTCTTTACTATGATTGGTGCAGAAGGAAAATTATTTAGACCATTAGCCTTTACAAAAACCTTTGCTTTAACTGCATCATTAATTGTTGCTTTATTTTTAATTCCTCCGTTTGCAGCCTTTTTATTCAGAAAGAAAAGTATTAAAAAGCCCTTTAACTATGCTTTAAATAGTGTTTTAATCGGATTTGGTATCGTTGCTGTTTTCTATGGCTACTTGTTGGGGTTGATATTGATAGCTTTTGGAGCTACAGCATTATTGAAACTTCAAGGAAAAGTAACTGAAAAACGAGTGAACCTCATCAATATAATAGCTTCAATGTTAGCAATTGTATTTCTATTGGCTGAATATTGGAGACCTTTAGGAGTCGATAAAAGCATTTTTTGGAATCTCATTTTTGTGAGTATTATTTGTTTCGGACTATTAGGTGTTTTTACTTTATTTAGAAACTATTACACACGTATTTTAAGATGGTGTTTAGATAATAAGCTTCTCTTTCTATCCATACCAACAGCTATTGTGATTGCTGGTTTTATCATTATGAAAAATATAGGAAAAGAGTTTATGCCATCTTTAAATGAAGGCTCATTCTTATTGATGCCTACATCGATGCCTCATTCTGGAGTTACCGAGAACAAAAGAGTATTGCAGCAATTGGATATGGCGGTAGCCAGTATTCCAGAAATTGAAACCGTTGTTGGTAAAGCAGGTAGAACAGAATCTGCTTTAGATCCTGCACCATTATCTATGTATGAGAATATGATTCAGTATAAACCTGAATATATGCTGAATGAAAACGGAGAACGTCAACGTTATAAAGTCAATGATAATGACGAATATGTATTAAAAAACGGAATGTCATTGCGAGCGGAACAACGTGAAGCGTGGCAATCTCTTAATGCAAAGGAACAATTAATTGAAGATAATGATGGCGAGTTTTACCGCAATTGGCGACCAGAAATTAAATCACCAGATGATATTTGGAACGAAATAGTTAGAGTTGCCAAACTACCTGGTGTAACCTCTGCACCCAAACTACAACCTATTGAAACAAGATTAATAATGCTTCAAACGGGAATGCGAGCACCAATGGGTATAAAAGTAAAAGGGCAATATTTAAAACAAATTGAAGCGTTTGGAATACAATTAGAAAATATTTTAAAACAAGCTGAAGGTGTTAAACAAGAAGCTGTTTTTGCAGACCGTATTGTTGGTAAACCTTATTTGTTAATTGATATTGACAGAGAGAAAATTGCACGTTATGGTATTTCCATACAGGATGTACAAGATGTATTAAAAGTTGCTGTCGGTGGAATAGTATTGACTCAAACAGTTGAAGGTCGTGAACGTTATGGTGTGCGTGTACGTTATCCAAGAGAATTAAGAGCTAATCCAACCGATTTAAAACAAATATATATTCCTGTTGAGAAAGGTAACCCTGTTCCTTTAAGTGAATTAGCGAGTATTCGTTACGAACAAGGTCCGCAAGTCATTAAAAGTGAAGACACCTTTTTAGTAGGATATGTCTTATTCGATAAATTAGATGGTTTTGCGGAAGTAAATGTCGTTGAAAATGCACAAGCCTTAATTCAGCAAAAAATTGATTCAGGTGAGTTGGTAGTTCCAAAAGGAATCAATTACAAGTTTACAGGAACCTATGAAAATCAATTAAGAGCAGAAGAAACACTTTCTGTTGTTGTGCCATTAGCATTGCTTATTATTTTCTTAATACTTTACTTTCAATTCCGTTCTGTATCAACATCTTTAATGGTGTTTTCAGGTATTGCAGTAGCATTTTCAGGTGGTTTTATAATGATTTGGCTATATGGTCAAGATTGGTTTTTAAACTTTAATTTCTTCGGAGAAAACTTGCGAAACTTATTCCAAATGCATCCTATTAATTTAAGTGTAGCTGTTTGGGTTGGGTTTATTGCATTATTTGGTATTGCAACAGATGATGGTGTTGTAATGGCGACTTATTTAAAGCAAACCTTTGATAGAAATACACCAGAAAACAAAAAAGAAATAAGAGCTTCTATAATCGAAGCAGGTGAAAAACGTGTTCGTCCGTGTCTAATGACAACCGCAACAACAATTTTAGCATTATTACCTGTTTTAACATCAACAGGTCGTGGAAGTGATATTATGATTCCTATGGCTATACCAAGTTTTGGCGGAATGTTAATCGCTCTAATTACTTTATTCGTAGTGCCAGTATTATTTAGCTGGAAAGCAGAACTTCAACTTAAAAAAACACTAAAATGAAATATAAAAAATTGAATATAAAAGCAATTGTTATTCTTTGTTCTTTTCTCTTTGTTCTTAAAGGAAATGCACAACAATTGGAAATACTTATAGAAGAGGCTCTAAAAAATAGTCCGGAAATCCAAAAATTTGAATTGCAATATAACATCGCTTCGGAAAAAGTAAACGAGGCAAACACGATTCCTAATACTGAATTTGGTTTAGGCTACTTTGTTACCTCGCCCGAAACCAGAACAGGAGCGCAACGCTTTAGAATTTCTGCGAAACAAATGATGCCGTGGTTTGGTGCTATTACTGCAAGAAAAAATTACATAAACTCTTTGGCGGATGCTAAGTATGAAGATATCGTTATTGCGAAAAGAAAATTGGTTGCCTCAGTTTCTCAATCTTATTACAATCTGTATGCAAATACAGCTAAACAAATGGTGTTAACTAATAACATAAACCTTCTTAAAACCTATGAAACATTAGTGTTAACATCTGTTGAGGTTGGTAAAGCTTCAGCTGTAGATGTATTAAGATTGCAAATGCGTCAAAATGAGTTGATACAATTGAAAGAAATATTGGTTCAACAATATTTGGCGGAAAAAACAGCATTCAATAAACTTTTAAATAGAGATAAATTAACAGAAGTTAACGTTGTTAACGAATTGATTATTCCTTCTGAAACCAGTTTAGTTAATGTAGAAAATTTATCCCTAAATCCTGAATTGATTAAATATGACAAACTCTACCATTCTATAGAACAGTCTGAAGTTTTAAATCAAAAAGAAAGTCTACCAATGATTGGTTTTGGATTGGATTATGTGAATGTTGATAAAAGACCAAATATGAATTTTAGTGATAATGGCAAAGATATTCTAATGCCAATGGTATCAGTATCGATTCCGATATTCAACAAGAAGTACAAATCAAAAACTAGACAAAATGTGTTGATGCAGCAGGAAATAAATGCACAGAAGCAAATGCGATTAAACAACTTAGAAACTGTTTTAGACACAGCAATAAAAAACAGAGTATCCGCAGTAATTAGCTACAAAACACAACTAAATAATTTAAAACAAGCTGATGCTGCTGAAAAAATTTTAATAAAAACTTATGAATCAGGAACGATTGATTTTAAGGATGTTTTGGATATTCAAGAATTACAATTAAAGTTTCAAATAACACAAATAGAATCTATTAAAACCTATTATAAACAATCAACAATTATCAATTATTTAAGTAACTAAAAACAAGTATAATTTAAAATTAAGAACAATGAAAAACCTAAGAACAACAACAATTTTAGCAATGGCTTTTATTAGCTTAACAGTAATGTCTTGTAAAGACAGTAAAAAAGAGGTTCCAACTGATACAGTAAAGCCTGAAATGAACCACAACAACATGAATGCCTCTGATGATAAGATGGATTCAAACACTCAAAACCCTGACGTAAAATTAGTATTGGCAGATTATATGACGCTGAAAGATGCCTTGGTCGCAACCAATAAAGAGCAATCTGCAACTGCAGGTAAAAAATTAGAAAGTAGCTTAAGCAGTTTTAACGTGAGTAGCTATACCCCTGAACAGCAAAAAGAATTGAATGACATCATTACAGATGCAAAAGAACACGCTGAGCATATTGGTAAAAGTGAAATGAGTCACCAACGTGAACATTTCAAAATATTGAGCAAAGACATGATAGATATGGTTGCAATTATAGGAACAAACACAACTTTGTATCAACAATTTTGCCCTATGTATGATGGTGGTAGTGCTTGGTTAAGTATGAACAAAGACATTAAAAATCCTTTTTACGGAAGTAAAATGATGACTTGTGGAGAAGTTGAGAAGCAAATTAACTAATTGAAAATTATTAAAATCATAGCATTGGTTTTAATGGTAGCGTTTGTGGGCATACAATTTGTGCCCACAAAACGAAACCAAAGCGATGTTGTTCCAAAAACCGATTTTATGTTGGTGAACAAAGTTCCGAATGGCATTAAAAACAAGTTACAGGTATCCTGCTATGATTGCCACAGCAACAATACCACTTATCCTTGGTATAGTAAAATTCAACCAGGAGCCTGGTTTATGGAAAACCATATTAAAGACGGTAAAAAAGAATTGAATTTTAGTGAATGGGGCTCATTATCAAACCGAAGAAAAGCAAGTAAACTTCGGTCAATTATAAAGCAGATAAAAAATGACGAAATGCCTTTGAGTTCGTATACACTAATTCATAGAAATGCTATACTTTCTAAAGCTGAAAAACAGGAAATAATTCAATATATAACACAATTAAAAAATAGTTTATAAGATTATGAAACACACCTATCACATACACGGCATGACCTGCAACGGTTGTCGTAGTCACGTTGAAGAAATACTTTCAAAAGTAAAAAGTGTTTCTAAAGCTACAGTTGAATTAGAAACTGCACAAGCAACTATCGAAATGGAATCTCATATTCCTATAGAAATATTTCAAGAAGCTTTACCTATAAAGTATAGAATCACTGAGAATAAGGAAAAAAATGTATTCGCTACTTCAGACATAAATATTAAACAAATAGAAGTTGAAAAAACTAAATTACAGCAGCTAAAACCATTATTGCTCATCTTCTTTTATATCACAATAGCAAGTGTATTACTTCATTATAAAGCTTGGTCTTGGAGCGAATTTATGCTTGACTTTATGGGCTTATTCTATATAGTGTTTAGTTTCTTCAAAATGCTAGATTTAAAAGGGTTTACAGAATCTTTCAGAATGTACGATCCATTAGCCAAACAAGTTACTGTGTATGGTAAAATATACCCATTTATTGAGTCGATTTTAGGATTGATGATCTTGATGCGCTTTGAAGTTACAATAGCACTCATTATCACACTTATAATATTGAGTATTACAACTCTAGGTGTAATTAAAACCCTTTTAGATAAAAGATCTATACGTTGCGCATGTCTGGGAACTGCTTTAAAGTTACCGATGACGGAAGCAACTTTTATTGAGAATGCTATTATGATTGTAATGGCTGTATTAATGCTTTTAAACATGTTTTAAATTAACTCCTTATGAAAAAATTATTAACGATAATATGTCTCGCTATTTTATTTGTTGGTTGTAAAAATCAAAGCGAAAAAAATGAAGAACATAATCATTCCAAAAATACGAATGAGCAAGTTGAACCTGTAAAAAAGGAAGTATTAAGTCCGCATACATCTGCTATGGCAATGATTGGTGATGCTCACATACATATAGACTATTCATCACCTGGTGTTAGAAATCGAATCATATTTGGTGGTTTGGTAGGATACAACAATGTTTGGCAAGCAGGAGCACATAGAGCCACTTGGATAGAAACCAATAAAGACTTGATCGTTGATGGAAACATACTTCCGGCTGGGAAATATGGATTCTTTACAATCCCTTCAAAGGAAGACTGGACGATCATGATTAATAAAAATTGGGATCAACATGGTAAAGATGATTATGATGAAAAAGATGATGTACTTAGACTTAAGGTGAAACCAATTCTTTCAGAAGAAATAACAGAGCATTTAGAATATAAAGTGAGTAAGGTTAGCGAAGAGGAAGGTTCAATTTCGTTGACTTGGGAAAAAGTATCTCTGAAGTTCAAATTTAAAATAAAAAGTTAATTATGAAAAAATATATAATTTATTCAGGTTTATTGGTCGTCGGGCTATTATTAGGGTGGGTACTTTTTGGTAATTCATCCAATGAAAAAACAGAACAGAATCATTCTGAAACAACCGAAAAAAATCAAATGTGGACCTGCTCTATGCATCCACAGATTATGCAGCCTGAAGCAGGTGATTGTCCTATCTGTGGCATGGATTTAATTCCAGCAGAAAGCAATAGCGATGGTTTAATGGCAAACCAATTCAAGCTAACCGAGAATGCAATTGCTTTAGCAAATATTCAAACGTCAATTGTTGGTAATAACAATAGAAAAGGCAGTAGAATTAAACTTTCAGGTAAGATTGTAGAAAATGAAGAAGCCAATGCAGTTCAAGTCAGCTATTTTTCTGGAAGAATAGAACAGTTAAATGTTAGTTTTACAGGCGAAGAAATAAGAAAAGGACAATTATTAGCTACCATATATTCACCAGAATTATATGCAGCACAACAAGAACTCATTACCTCTTTATCTTTAAAAGAATCACAGCCTGCATTATATAACGCAGTTCGTAATAAGTTGAAATTATGGAAGCTTTCTGAAAGTCAGATTAAACAGATTGAGGAAACTGGTAAAGTCAAAGAAAACTTTCCTATATATGCAACAGTTTCAGGTACAGTATCAGAAAAGTTGGTAGAACAGGGCGATTATATTAAGCAAGGTCAACCTTTACTTAAAATTGCAAACCTCAATACTGTATGGGCTAATTTTGATGTGTATGAAAATCAAATCAGCCAATTTAAAAAAGGACAAGACATTAAGATAATTACAAACGCTTATCCAAATAAGGAGTTTAAAGGAAAAGTAGATTTTATAGGCCCAATTTTAAATCTCAAAACACGAACAGTAACCTTACGAGTGGTGTTAAATAATCAGAACGATATTTTTAAACCAGGAATGTTTGTAGAAGGAAAAATAAAAGGTGTTTCTTCCAATAAAGAAGAAGTTTTAACCATTCCATCTACGGCTATTTTATGGACAGGAACACGTTCAGTCGTTTACATTAAAGCAATCCCAAATAAAGCTATTTTTGAAATGCATGAAATCACATTAGGCAATAAGGTTGGAGATAATTACGAGGTGTTAGAAGGGTTAAATAATAGCGATGAAATAGTAACAAATGGAACGTTTACTGTTGATGCAGCGGCTCAATTACAAGGAAAAAAATCAATGATGAATAAAGTAGGTGGCAAAGTGATGACTGGTCACGAGGGACATCTTGGTCTGGAAGAGAATGCTTTAGTTACCAATGAGAATCATTTCAATATGAATGAAAGGGTGAATGTATCAAAGGCTTTTCAAAACCAATTAAAAGCATCTTTTAATGATTATATCAAATTGAAAAATGCTTTAGTAAAAGATGCTTCAAATAATGTAGTTACAGAATCAAAAAGGCTATTAGATAATTTGTCTAAAATTGATATGAAGCTATTAACAGATAAAAAGACTCATCAGCATTGGATGTCATTAGAAAAAGAGATAAAAGCATCGGCAACATTAATTTCAAAAACATCTAATATCAAAGAGCAGAGGAACCATTTCAAACATCTATCATCGCATTTAATTAATACAGTGCAATTATTTGGCGTCAATGAAAAAATATTTGTAGAGTTTTGTCCAATGGTAGATAATAATAAAGGTGCTTATTGGTTGAGTCTAGAGGAAAAAATATTCAATCCGTATTATGGTGATGCAATGCTAAAATGTGGGAGTGTGAAGCAGGTTATAGAATAGTTTCTACTATTCACTATACCGATATTAACAGGAGGTTTACCATAACTAAAATTAGGAACTAATACAGGTAATATTTTTTAATTGCGCTTTATTTTCTTAATATTATAAACGCTAGCCTCTACTCTTTTGAATGCTTACCAGTATTCCTACATTATCGGCATAGCGAACAAAACTAAATCCTCTAGGCTTAATTCTTGGTCTAATTCATCTAAAATAATATTGGATATTGGATAGTAAAGGATTAAAAGGGTTTCCTTGATGAGTAACTCTTTTCTTGTTGGTTTATACGCAACTAATCTAATTTATACTTTTATGTATAAATTAATACAGACTTTTTAGTATAGATTAAAAAACAATGTATACCTTTGCCTTGTAGGTTTATTTACATCCCATAAAATCTAGTATTAAAACTTTTAAACAATGAAAATAACAGCACAAGACGAGTATGGCTTAAGAATATTGGTACGGATTTCAAAGTGTAAGGGTAATGCTGGCTTAAGCATCCCTCAGCTTAGTGAATTGGAAGGGCTATCACAACCCAATGTTTCTAAATTAACCCGAATACTTCGTATAGAGGGATTGATCAATAGTACCAAAGGACATGTTGGAGGATATGTACTTGCCAGACCTGCTGCTAATATAACTGTAAACGATATTTTGAAAGCTTTAAGTGGACGGTTGTTTGATAAAGAATTCTGTATCAATCATACTGGCGTAATGAAAATATGCAGCAATTCGACAGATTGTTCTATTCGTTCCCTTTGGACCATAGTGCAATCCGCAATTGATAAGCTATTAGATAATATAACGCTAGCCGATTTATCGAATAGTGAAAAAGAAGCGACGGTTACCTTTCAAAGTTTATTTGAAGAAATAACAACAGAGAATTGAAAATTATTATAATAATTAATAAAAAATAGAATGATAACAGTTTCAGAAAATGCAAAACAACA
>JBDNGO010000006.1:0-25900 GCA_041689245.1 Flavobacteriaceae bacterium
ACAATTTGCAACAGTCATATTGTCTATTGCACATAATTGTAAATAACGTTCTATTCTTGCAGATGAATGCTCAGAACCTTGTCCTTCATATCCGTGAGGTAATAAAATAACAATTCCGTTTTGTAATTTCCATTTATCTTCAGAAACAGAAATGTATTGGTCAAATATTATTTGTGCCCCATTAGAAAAATCTCCAAATTGTGCTTCCCAAATTGTCAAACAATTCGGATATGCCATTGCATAACCATAATCAAATCCCAAAACACCATATTCTGATAAATGAGAATTGTAAATAGTCATATTTCCTTTATTCTCTAAATTGGTATTTAAAAGATTGATTCGTTCTTCAGAATTTTCGTCATGTAAAATAGCATGTCTGTGTGAAAAAGTACCTCGTTCTACATCTTGTCCAGAAATACGAACATTAAATCCTTCTTCTAGTAAAGATCCATAAGCTAACGTTTCTGCCATTCCCCAATCTAATTGATTAGATTCGAAAACCATGTTAGCTCTACCTTGTAAAATACGTTCAGCTTTTTTTACAAACTTCACGTTTTCTGGAACTGTAGAAACTATTTTTGCAATGTTTTTTAATTTTTCTATTGAATATGTTGTATCAACAGCTTCTAACATTGCTTCTTTTCCTTGACGTAAAAAACCTTTCCACGTAGTTTTCATAAACTCTCTTACTTTAGAGGTTGAATCTTCTTTTGATTTATCAAATTCAACTTCTAACATGGATTTAAACTCGTCTGTAATTTTAGTTAAATACTCTTTTGTAATAGTTCCTTCGTTTATTAAGTAATTTGCATAAATATCTTTAACATTTTTATGCTTCGCAATTGCTTTATATAAGTTTGGTTGTGTAAAACGAGGTTCGTCACCTTCGTTATGACCATATTTTCTATATCCCAAAAGGTCAATAAAAACATCTCTTTTGAATTTCATTCTGAACTGAATAGCGATTTCCATCGCATGACAAACTGCTTCTACATCGTCAGAATTTACATGTAAAACCGGAGACAATGTTACTTTTGCTACATCTGTACAATATGTACTTGATCTTGCATCTAAATAATTGGTTGTAAACCCAATTTGATTGTTTACGACAACATGAATAGTTCCACCAGTTTTATAACCGCTTAACTGAGCCATTTGAGTCACTTCATAAACAATTCCTTGCCCTGCAATTGCGGCATCACCATGAATTATAATTGGTAATATTTTAGAATTATCACCTTTATATTTTTTATCGATTTTAGCACGAACAATTCCTCCTGCAACAGCACCAACGGTTTCTAAATGCGATGGATTTGGCACTAAATTCATTTTAATACTTTTACCGTCTTTATAAGTTTTACTTAGTGTTAACCCTAAATGATACTTAACATCTCCATCTAAATTTTCATCTTCAAAATCTTTTCCTTCAAACTCGTTAAATAATTCTCTAACTGGTTTTTTAAAGATATTCACCAATGTGTTTAAACGGCCACGATGCGCCATACCAAGAACACATTCTTTAACGCCATAGTTTTCTACCGCAGTTCTAAGTAAAACACTTATTCCTGGAATTAATGCCTCTCCGCCTTCTAAAGAAAAACGTTTCTGACCAACATACTTGGTTTGTAAAAAGTTTTCGAAACCTACAGCTTGATTTACTTTCTGTAAAATGTATTTTTTAGTACCTACTGTGTAATTTGGTAAATTATCGTTTTTGTTTAATCGATTTTGCCACCACTTTAGCTCGTCAGGATTTCTTAAGTACATGTATTCTACGCCAATAGAATTACAATAAATATTTTCTAAGTGTCGAATAATTTCTGATAAAGTTCTTGGGCCAATACCTATAATATCACTTGCATTAAAAACGGTTCCTAAATCATTTTGTGATAAGCCAAAGTTTTCAATAGCTAAAGAAGGAGTATATTTTCTTCTTTCTCTAACCGGATTTGTTTTTGTAAATAAATGTCCACGAGTTCTGTAGCCATTTATTAAATCGATTACCAAAAATTCTTTTTTAACTTCTTCAGGAATTTGTGAAGATATTTTTTCTTCAACATCTGTTAATGAGTAATTTTCATTTGCTAAATCATACCCTTGAAAAAAACTTCTCCAACTGGGTTCAATTGCATCTGGATTTTTTAAATACTGCTCATATAAATCTCCAATAAAACCTGTATGTGCTGCATTTAAGAACGAAAATTTATCCATATATTTATTTAATACTTTGGGTATAAGAACATACCTAAAGCAAAAATACAACTTTTGCTAAAAAGGAGCTTTATTTTTCGAATTTATTGATTGAATATTTATCTGTTTTTTTTCGAAAAAAATTTGGAGGTTTTTTAAAAAGATTTATATTTGCACTCGCAAAACTTTTAGTCTTGCAAACTCCTCCTTAGCTCAGTTGGTTAGAGCATCTGACTGTTAATCAGAGGGTCCTTGGTTCGAGCCCAAGAGGAGGAGCAAAAAAGTAGTCCAACTTATGAAAATAGGTTGGATTTTTTTGTTTTTACAGGGAGGTTCGAGCAGAATAGCCTTGTTATTAGCCCTTTCTTTAAAAGCCCCAATATTTACTTATTTAATAATAAAGGTGTCTTATAAGGTGTCCCATTTAAAAAATGAGGTGTCCTTATGCTGAAATCCACATTTCTAATTTAGGGAATCTGCTTGTTTATATATATCAGTATAATTTATTACCTTTGAAATACAACTAATATGATATGAAAAAATTTAGACTAATACTTATAGCTCTTATAGTTGTTTCTTGTGGATCCTCAGATGAGGGAATTTTGATACCGAATCCCACGGAATTCACATTTAAGTATAATATTCATAATAGTTTGCCTAGTGATTGGATTAGTGAATTTTATATAATCATGAAAAATCTGGAAGACTTAATTCCTATTAAACAATCAAATCATTTTTATGAATTACCAATATACGCATGGTTAAGTAGTGTTGACAAACCTTATAAGAATAAAATTGGAGATGCTTCTGGCGCTTCAATTTCTGGAAATGGTGGAGCTGTCAATGACAAATACATGGTTTTAGAAATTCCATATCAAGAGTTTGAAGGAGGAAAAAGTCTTCATAGATATTCAGTCATTGATCACGAATATTTTCATGTATATCAAATGTCGCTGTCGAAAAACTTTTTTGATGGTAATATCGAACTAAAATGGATGTCAGAAGGAGCAGCTTCTACATTTGAATCTTTATATATTCAGCAGTATTATGCTGCTAATTATTTTAAAGAAGCTCAAAGCCAGGTTGATATTGCGGCAATTAATAACCCTTCTATATTTGAAAAATATGATACTTCTAAAGAACAAGACCCAAATTACGCATCTTCTGTATTTATGTTGTTAGCGCTTTCTAAAGAATTACAAAAATCTGGCATCAATGAAAATGAGGCCTTTAAATTAATTTTAAAAGATTTTTGGATTAAAAACCCAACAGATGGTAATTGGAAGACTAAATTTCAAGAAACATTTTCTATTACTGCAGATCAATTTTACACAAACCTCGGATCATATAGTAATGATATAAATACTGTTCTTCCAAGTGAAACGTTAAAACTAGAAAGTATCTTTAAAAATTAATTATAATTTATAAAACTTTTAATAGCTTTGGGAACTTCTGCTGCAACAAAATGTGATTATTGTATTCCATATAATATCTCTGAAGCAAAAAGACTTGGAGCTACAGAAGAGGAAATTAAAACAGCTGTTCTTATTGCAGCAGATGTAATGCGAATGAGTACGTTGTTTTATGGAAATAAGTTTGACCTAGAAGCATTTAAAGCAATGCTTAAATAAATAAGCCTTACATAAATGTATGGCAAACCCAGAGAGCTAAAACAAATCTATATATTAGAATGAACAATATACCCCGCTTATATATGGTAGTTTTATTTCATTAAATCAAATTGATGCGTGTATTTTATGGTAACACTTTGATTGTTTAGGCCATCTAAAAAGTCTTTGTCTTTTATAATATTTAAGACCACAAAAAGACCGGTGTTTGCGTTTTGAATCCAGCCAAATCTAGCATTTACCGAAGTGACATTTGAAATATTATTGTGCTGTACCAAGCTTTGCACAAACATTCTTGGAGTAAATGAATACGACATTCTTGCTCCGGTTAAAATTGCTGTAAAATCGCCATTGGGTAAGTTTATGTTGTTGTGATTTAAAGAAAAAGACGAGTTAAATTTATCTCCGAACCGAACTGTTAAAGTTCCGCGATTAACAATTCTATTTCCGCCATAATAACCTCCAATAACAGTTGTTCCGCTAAATGAAATTTTCTTATTAGCATTGGTCATATACACTAATTGTAATTCAGAATGCTTATATGTGCCAATCGGAACAGTAACCCCAGAAAGGCTAAAGCTTTGCTGCAAGCTTTCTGTGGTAATGTTGACTCCGGTATGGATTTCTAAACCACTTTTCCAAACCCAATGATTGTCTATGTGTAAGAAACTTGTTTCTAAATCATCATTAAAATTCCAATAACCTCTATAAGAAATATGCGGACGTACTTCTAACAAGTTTCCCATATTTTTTGGACGCCAAGCTTTTAAAATTAAAAATTCAGGTTTTTTAAAAGCTGCCCTGTGTAAAAACCCAACCTCAGGGTTAAAACCTTCTCCAACTTCAGTGTAACCGGCTCTAATATTCCATCCATCCCAATCATAGGTCCCTAAAACTTTAAAAGCATGGTCGTTGTTTTCGATTCCCGGAGTACTGCTTTTTGACAAGAACCCTGTAATTTGTGCTTTTTTCCCAATTCCCCATTTTCCATCAACAGCAAAAACGCGGTTGTATCCATTTACACTATCGCCTAATTCTTCTTTGTTGATTAAAATACCACCTAATGATGAGCGACTTCCTTTAAAATCATGATTTACACGTGCAACAGTAAAATTGTTTTTTTCGATGCCAGCCGTCTCAACATTATTGGTAAACATACTTAAGAAACCCAGATTGGTTTGTCCAATTTTACCAGAAACACGAGCGCCTCCAATAATAGGGACTAAAGAGCCATTATTTCCAATACCAATACGTCTACTAAAAAATAAATCTACTTCTCCAGGACTTCCTACAGAAAATTGCCCTGCATTTTCTAAAAAGAAGGTTCTTTTTTCTGGAAAAAATAAATTGAAACGATCTAAATTTACTTGTTGCTCATCTACTTCTACTTGAGCAAAATCTGTATTGTATGTTAGGTCTAACGTAAGGCTAGGAGTCAGGCTGTATTTTACATCCAGTCCAACTTCTATATTTGTGTCCGTGATTGTCGGGCTTGCTGTATTATCATGAATTGTTTGGGTTAAAGCATATGGGTTTACCTTAAGATTCCCTGGGATTTTTAATGCTAATCCATGAACTTTTCCTGCTAAAGAAAGGCGTTTAATGTCAAATCGAATAGGTAGTGGCGACCAAAAAACAGTCTCATTAGTCTTGCTGATGTTTCTCTGAAAGTTGATTCCCCAAGATTTGTTTTCCCCTGGACTAAATCGCAAAGAACTTAAAGGAATTGCAAACTCAGCACTCCATCCATAATCGCCGGTTTCTGTCTTTACATTCCAAGTGGCATCCCAATTCAGATTTGTTCCGCCAATAACGCCAGCTTGTTGTCTGTTTGCGCTAAAATTTCCTTGTCCCTCATTATCAATTTGTGCATCATATTCCATCGCGCTAGAATTTGTCCCAAACAGAAATCCGTTTTGTTGATCATTATAAGTATCTATAATAAACAAAAAACTATCTTCATTATTTAAGTCGGCATCTCTTCTTGAATCAGATACGACAATACCTTTAGGATTTGAGTCATAGCAGACAACAGAAACATAAAACATGTTTTTGGTAAACGCCACTCTTATTTCTGTTTTTTCTGAAGCTGGATTTCCAAATTGAGGTTTAATTTGAACCATTTCTGTAATTGGTTCTACCGATTTCCAGATAGCATCTTCAAGAACGTTTCCGTCTATTTTTGGATTTGAAATTAGCTTTGTAGCTGTAAAAGAAGGTCTTTTTTTTAATTGCTTTCCTTGTGAAAAAGAGAAGTTAGAAACTAAAAAAAACAAGAAAAATGGCCAATAAAAAAGGGGTTTTGAAAGAAAGGTCATGGTTTGTTTAGGTTGGTTAATAAGTAAATGTACTGTTTATATTTTTATTTGTCGGTCTATTTGTTGGTCTAAAGAAATAAACGTTTCTGTTCTAGCTACTCCTTTTATTTTTTGAATATCTTGATTTAATAAATGCATTAAATTTTCATTATTTTTACACAATACTTTAATAAAAATGGCATAATTACCAGTAGTATAGTGACTTTCCACCACTTCAGGAATTTCTTTTAATTTGGCAATTGCTGATGTGTACATACTTGCAGAGTCTAAAAACACACCTACAAAAGCCGTTGTTGTATAGCCCAAAGCTTTTGGGTTTAAGATCATTTTTGAGCCAACAATTAAGTCAGATGCTTCTAATTTTTTTAGTCTTTGGTGGATGGCAGCACCAGAAATTCCAATTTTTTTAGCAATAGTAAGAATAGGAGTTCTTGCATCGTTCACTAAACTTTCGATAATAATCTTATCAATACCATCAATTTTAATTTTTGTTGCCATTATTTATTTTAAAAAAATTTGATAGAAATATAAACATAAAAAACAGGAGATATAGCTATATCCTGTTTTTTGTTTAATTCTTGAACTAAATGTATTGTTTATGGTTTCATTTCAAAATATTCCATAAATTTTGTCGTGTAATTTCCAGACAGATAATCAGGATGTTCCATTAATTGTCTATGAAAAGGAATAGTTGTTTTTACGCCTTCAATAACAAATTCATCTAATGCTCTTTTCATTTTATTAATTGCTTCTTCTCTTGTTTGAGCAGTAACAATTAATTTAGCAATCATAGAGTCATAATTAGGCGGAATAGAATAACCAGCATAAACATGTGTATCTATTCTTACTCCATGTCCACCTGGAGCATGAAAAGTTGTGATTCTTCCTGGCGCTGGTCTAAAATTATTATAAGGATCTTCAGCATTTATTCTACATTCAATGGAGTGCATTTTTGGTAAATAATTTTTACCAGAAATAGGAACACCATCAGCAACCAAGATTTGTTCTCGAATTAAATCAAAATCAATTACTTGTTCTGTAATTGGATGCTCCACTTGAATTCTCGTATTCATTTCCATAAAATAGAAATTACGATGTTTATCAACCAAAAACTCAACAGTTCCAGCACCTTCGTATTTAATATATTCTGCAGCTTTTACAGAAGCATCACCCATTGCATTACGGAGTTCATCCGTCATAAATGGAGAAGGTGTTTCTTCAGTTAATTTTTGATGACGACGCTGAACAGAACAATCTCTTTCTGATAAGTGACATGCTTTTCCAAAAGAATCTCCAACAATTTGTATTTCTATATGTCTTGGTTCTTCAATTAACTTTTCTAAGTACATTCCATCATTACCAAATGCGGCTTTTGCTTCTTGTCTTGCAGAATCCCATGCATCTTGTAAGTCTTCTTCTTTCCAAACAGCACGCATTCCTTTACCACCACCACCAGCAGTAGCTTTTAGCATTACCGGAATACCAAATTCTTTGGCTAATTTTTTACATTCAGCAAAATCTTTGATAATTCCTACAGAACCAGGAATACAAGGTACACCTGCAGCAATCATTGTTGATTTTGCCGAAGCTTTATCTCCCATTTTGTCAATCATATCACCAGTTGCTCCAATGAATTTAATTCCATGTTCTGCACATAGATTTGAGAATTTAGCATTTTCAGCTAAAAACCCATATCCAGGATGAATTGCATCTGCATTTGTAATTTCTGCTGCAGCAATTATATTTGACATTTTTAAGTAAGATAGATTACTTGGTGGGGGGCCAATACAAACAGCTTCGTCTGCGAACTTAACATGTAAGCTTTCTGAGTCTGCGGTAGAATATACTGCTACAGTTTTTATTCCCATCTCTTTACAAGTTCTAATTACACGTAGTGCAATTTCACCTCTATTTGCTATTAATACTTTTTTAAACATACTTTATGTATTAGTACTATTCAACTAAATTAGAATTGTTAAAAACAATCAGTTCAATCGATATTAAAATTATGATGGGTCTACTAAGAATAAAGGTTGATCAAATTCTACAGGAGTAGAATCATCAACTAATACTTTAACTATTTTACCTGATATTTCAGATTCAATTTCGTTAAATAATTTCATTGCTTCAATAACACAAACAGTATCACCAGCTTTAATAGAATCACCAACTTCTACAAACTTAGGTTTATCTGGAGATGATTTTCTATAAAAAGTTCCAATAATTGGAGACTTAATTATTAAATAATTAGAATTTTCTTCTGTATTTGCAGCAGGGATTGCTTGTGCAGTAGCTTCAGCTGAGACTGGAGCGGCTTGAACAGGCATTTGAGCCATTGGATTTGCTTGCACAATTGTTGTTTCTGTTTTTGCAGAACCAGTTTTTATGGTGATTTTTACATCTTCCATTTCTAGTTTTACTTCACTTGCACCAGATTTTGCTACAAATTTTATAAGATTTTGAATCTCTTTAATATCCATAATTCTTAATTTTTAGTTGTTAGTTTATGCGTTATATGCCCATTTTAAATAGATAGCTCCCCAAGTGAAACCACCACCAAACGCGGCAAAAATTATATTATCTCCTTTTTTTAATTGATTTTCGTAATCAGCTAATAATAGTGGTAAAGTGGCTGAAGTTGTATTCCCGTATTTGTGAATATTCACCATAACTTTTTCACTTTCTAAGCCAACTCTATTCGCAGTAGCTTCAATAATTCTATTGTTTGCTTGATGTGGAGCTAACCACTGAATATCTTCTTTTATTAAGTTATTTCTAGTTAACATTTTTTCTGTTACATCTGCCATATTAGAAACTGCAAATTTAAATACAGTTTTTCCTTCTTGATGCACCGAATGTTGTTTGTTTTTTAAGGTTTCTTCTGAAGTTGGTAATATTGAACCCCCAGCATCAATTTTTAGAAATTCTCGACCATTTCCGTCACTTCTAAGATATTCATCTTGTAAACCAAGCCCTTCATTATTTGGTTCAAATAAAACAGCACCAGCACCATCCCCAAAAATGATACATGTTGCTCTGTCTGTATAATCAATAATTGAAGACATTTTATCAGCGCCAATTAATAATATACTTTTATATCTTCCAGATTCTATATAGCTAGAAGCGGTAGACATACCATATAAGAAACTTGAACATGCAGCTTGTAAATCATAAGAAAATGCATTTGTTGCACCAATTTTTGTTGCTACAAAAGCGGCTGTAGAAGCTACAGGTAAATCTGGTGTAGCAGTTGCTACAATAACCAAATCGATATCTAACGGGTTTTTGCTGGATTTTTGCAGTAAGTTTTCTGCGGCTTTAATTGCCATATAAGAAGTTCCTTTTCCTTCTCCTTTTAGGATTCTTCGTTCTTTAATACCTGTTCTCGATGTAATCCATTCATCATTAGTATCTACCATTGTTTCTAACTCTTTATTGGTTAGAATATAGTCAGGAACATATTTTCCTACTGCTGTAATTGCTGCAGTTGTTTTTGTCATATTTCACCTTGATTATTAGAAGGAAGTTTTAAAAGCAATATCCAAAGAAATGAAAATTATTTTACATTTTTGAGTAAAAAACATCAAAAAACGTTTGAATTTAGTTAAAAAACAAAAAAAACTCTCAAAAATAGAGAGTTTTATGTGTTTTTATGTCAATACGATTATGCTTCTGCTGTTGCAGATTCTAATACAACTTGACCTCTGTAGTATAATTTTCCTTCGTGCCAATGTGCTCTATGATATAAATGAGCTTCACCAGTTGTTGGATCTACGGCAATTTGAGGAACGCTAGCTTTGTAATGAGTTCTTCTCTTATCTCTTCTAGTTTTTGATATTTTTCTCTTTGGATGCGCCATTTTATGTCTTTTTTTCTGTTATTAAACTTTTTAATTTATCCCATCTTGGGTCTACATTTTTTGTAGATTTTTGTATTTTTACTCTTAATTTCTCTAACTTCTTTAATGCTTCTGATTCCATTGAGCCATCTAAAACTTTTGGATGAACTCTTTTAATTGGAACTGATAATACAATCATTTCATAGATGTATTGTGCAACATTTAATTGAAATTCTGAATACGGAAGAATTAATATTTCTTCATTTTCATCATTATATTCTTCTCCAAATTTTACAATTAATTGCAATTCAGTTTCAATTTCTTGATCAAAAATTTCTCCACTAACATCACAGGGTACATTAATTGTTCCTTGTGCTTTAAAAGATAAGTTTAAAAGCGTATTTTTTTTATCTAGTGTTAAAGCTACATTAATATTAGCGTCAAAATATTCGTCAAAATTATAAGCGTCAAAGAACGATTTTCCAATTTGATATTTAAATAAATGACTTTCTTCTCTTAATCCTATATAATGGATATTAAATTGTTTTAAGTCTTTCATCTACAAAATCAATTTGAGCGGGCAAAGATATAAAAAATTGTTTTATTAAATAAGTAATTTCTAAAAAAGAAGTTTCAGATATTTATTTCACTTCAAGCACATTAACAGTTAAGTTATTGTACTCTTTTCTTTTTCTATAAATTTTGATTGCTGTAAAAAGAGCTTCTTTAAATGAAGCATGGTTTGCTTCGTTTTTTCCAGCAATTTCAAATGCTGTTCCGTGATCTGGAGAAGTTCTAATTTTTGATAATCCAGCAGTGTAATTAACTCCGTTACCAAAAGATAACGCTTTAAACGGCGCCAATCCTTGATCGTGATACATCGCTAGAACTCCATCAAACTGTTTAAATGTATTTGATCCAAAAAAGCCATCTGCAGCATATGGGCCAAATACAATTTTACCAGATTCTTTTATTTCATTTATAGTTGGTCTAATTATTTCATCATCTTCTTTACCAATAACCCCTTTGTCTCCGCAATGTGGATTTAATCCAAGGATTGCAATTTTTGGTTTGTTAATTCCAAAATCTTTTACCAAAGTAGCATGCATAATTTCTACTTTCTTTTTTATCAATTCTGGCGTTATAGTTTCAGAAATTTTAGAAACAGGAATATGACCTGTTACCAAACCAACTCTTAAGTTTTCAGAAATTAAAATCATTAAGCTCTCTCCTTCCAATTCATTTTCTAAATATTCTGTATGACCAGGAAACTTAAAACTTTCAGATTGTATATTTTCTTTATTTATTGGCGCAGTTAATAAAACATCTATCGAGTTTTCTTTTAAATGTTTTACTGCTGATTCTAAGGATTTAAAAGCATATTCACCAGAAATTTTGGTTGCATTTCCTATTTCGAATTCCACTTCTTCTTTCCAAACATTTAATAAATTAACTTTATTATGGACTAGTTGTTTTATTGATGTGATGCCATATATTTGAGTTTCAGAATTCAATAGTTTCTTGTGATAAGAAATACTTTTTGTTGATCCAAAAATTACTGGAGTACAAAAATCTAACATTCTTTTATCTTCAAAAGTTTTTAAAATGATTTCAATTCCAATCCCATTTAAATCGCCAATTGATATTCCAACAACTATTTTCTCTAATTTATCCATCATTTATGATTCAATATTATTAGTTTTGATTACTGCAAAAATAACTAAATAAAATTTAGAATCTATGTTTACCGGAATTATTGAAAGCTTAGGAGAAGTTAAACAAATAGTCAAAGAAAAAGACAATTTACACCTTACAATTAAGAGTGATTTTACAAATGAATTAAAAGTAGATCAAAGTGTTGCGCACAATGGCGTTTGTTTAACGGTTGTTCGTGTAAATAATGATGAATATACAGTTACTGCAATTAAAGAAACCATAGATAAAACTGCAATCAGCAATTTAATTATTGGTGAAAAAGTAAATTTAGAAAGAGCGATGAAACTTGGAGATAGATTGGACGGACATATTGTACAAGGTCATGTAGATGAAACAGGGGTTTGCTCTAACATTTTAGAACAAAACGGAAGTACAGTATTTACATTTAAATATAGTTCAGAAAGTAATAATTTAACTATAGAAAAAGGTTCAATTACTGTAAACGGAGTTAGTTTAACGGTTGTAAGCTCTAAAGAGTATGAGTTTAGTGTTGCCATCATTCCTTTTACAAAAGAGCACACAACTTTTTTTCAATTAAAAATTGGAGAGAAGGTAAATTTAGAATTTGATGTTCTTGGGAAATATGTTGTTAAACTAAATGCGTTGAAAAACTAGTTCTTTTTTAATTCTTCACCTTTAAAAACGATTGAGATTATAAATATTTATAAAAAAGATAACATTTATTACTCAAATATAGGAATTAAATTTAAATAAAATAGTGGACCCAGAAGGGCTCGAACCTTCGACCCTCTGATTATGAGTCAGATGCTCTAACCAACTGAGCTATGGGTCCTACTAAAGTTTGGCAAAACTACTATCTTTTTTGAATTACACCAAACTAAAAATATATTTTCTTTACACGTTACGAGTCATTAATGATTTACCAAATTGCAACAATCCGTTTTTTGCATTCTCAGAAATATTTATATTCTCTAAAACTGAAAAAGCTTTTTGGCTATAATCAGCTATTTGCTCTTTTATATAAGTAGTAGTTCCGTATTTGTCAAACAACTGTTTTACTAATTTTATTTTCTGATCATTAGCCTCTAATTTCGATTGATAAAGTTTGTTTAACAATTTGGTGTCTTCTGTAGAAGCTAATTTCAACGCTTTTAAATATAAATAGGTTTTTTTATTCTCGATAATATCTCCTCCAACTTGTTTCCCGAAAGTTTCAGAATTTCCATATGTATCTAAATAATCGTCTTGTAATTGAAATGCAATTCCTAAGTTTAAACCAAAAGCATATAAAATTTCGGCATCTTTTTCGCTAGATTCGCTAACAATTGCACCCATTTTAAGTGCCGCTCCAATTAAAACTGAGGTTTTTAAAGAAATCATGTTGATATATTCTTCAATAGAAACATCGTTTCTTGTTTCAAAATCTACATCCAACTGTTGTCCATCACAAACCTCTAGTGCGGTTTTACTAAATAATTTTGCCAATTTTTGAAAAATTAGTGGAGGATAATTCTCAAAATATTGATATGCCAAAATTAACATTGTATCACCAGATAATATTCCAGAATTGATATTCCATTTTTCATGGACAGTTTGTTTACCTCTTCTTAATGGAGCGTCGTCCATAATATCATCATGCACAAGGGTAAAATTATGAAACATTTCAATCGCATAAGCTGCTGGAAGCGCTTTTTTATAATCATCTAAAAATAAACTTGCAGCCATTAGTGTTAAAACTGGGCGAATTTTTTTGCCGCCTAAATTCAGAATATAACGTATAGGCTCGTAGAGGTTTTTTGGTTCTCTAGTTAAGTTTTGAGCTTCTTTGTAGGCTAAAAATTCTTGTTGAAATACTGATAAATCCAAAGTGATAATTTTAATAAGCAAATGTAACAAAGATTTTACATTGTTAGCTCCAATGTTAAATAATTAATAAAACTCTGGAAACTTTTATTGTTTTTAAAGTTTCCTGTTGTATATTTGCACCTAATTATGAAAGAAATAATACTCCATAAAGCAGCAGAAATGTTTTTAACCCTTGGGTTTAAAAGTGTTACTATGGATGATATTGCGAATGAAATGGGTGTGTCTAAAAAAACGATTTACACTCATTTTATGAACAAAACGGATTTAGTAGAAAAAGTAACGCTAGCTCTTTTTGAGTTTATCAGTCAGGGTATTGATATGATTTGTTCTTTAAATAACAATCCGATTCAAGAGATTTATGATATCAAAAAGTTTGTGATGACGCATTTAAAGGATGAAAAGTCATCTCCGCAATATCAGTTGCAAAAATATTACCCGAAGCTCTATACAACGTTAAAGAAAAAACAATTTGAAGTAATGAACAGTTGTGTGGAAGAGAATTTGAATAGAGGAATTAAAGACGGATTGTATAGGGAATCTATAAATGTTGAGTTTGTCTCTAGAATCTATTTTAATGGAATCAATGGAATTAAAGATATCGAATTGTTTCCGTTGCAAAAATTCTCAATGAACACTTTAATGGAATACTTTTTAGAATATCATTTAAGAGGAATTTGTACAGAAAAAGGAATTAATAAATTAAACGAAATTATAACAAACAATCAACCAGAAAAAAATGCAAAATAAATTAATACTATTTTTTAGTTTATGTTTTATAGGGGTAGGTTTCTCGCAAGAAAAAACGAAAGAATTTTCTTTAAAAGAAGCTATCGATTTTGCTGTAAAAAATAACTACAACGCAAAAACGGCACAGAATAATGTGTTTGCTGCAAAAGAAAAAAAATGGGAAACTACGACTATAGGTTTACCAAAAATTAGTGCAAAAGTAGATTATCAGAATTGGTTAAAACAACAAATTTCTTTATTGCCAGCAGAAATTACGGGAGGACCAGTAGGGACTTTTATTCCGGTAAGTTTTGGCACAAAGCAAAATGTAAACGGAGCAATTACATTAAATCAACTAATTTTTGATGGATCCTATATTGTTGCTTTACAATCTGCAAAAACATATTTAAACATTTCTAAACAAGCAAAAGAGAAAACAGAATTAAGCATTAGAGAAACTGTAATTAATGCGTATGGAAATGTTTTAATTGCAGAAAAAAGCATCGAAATTTTGAAAGTAAATTTAAAAACTTTAGAGAAAACACTTTCAGATACTAAGAAAATTTACGCGAACGGATTCACAGAAGAAGAAAATGTAGAACAATTACAAATTACATTAACGACCTTAAAAAGTCAGCTAAATAAAACTATTAGATTAAGAGATATTGGTTATAAAATGCTGAATATTTCGATGGGTAATTTAATTGATGAAAAAATTGTGTTAACAGATGATTTAGATTCTTTAATCTTAGTAAATATAGACTTAGACTTATTGACTAAAACATTTAATGTTGCAAATCATATCGATTATAAAATTGCAGAAAACACTAAAGAAGGAAACAGGTTATTAGTGCTGTTAGAAAAATCGAAAGCATTACCTTCTTTAAGAGCATTTGTAAATTACGGATATGCAGGAAACTCAGACTCATTTGATTTTTTCAGAAGTGATCAAAAATGGTATAACTCATCATTGCTTGGTGTTAGTTTAGAAATTCCAATTTTTAGTAGCTTTAATAGAAGATCTAGAACAAGACAAGCAAAATTTGAATACAATAATGCAGGTCTTAAATTAATAGAAACAAAAGAGCAATTAAGTTTAAAAGCCGCCGCTGCAAAAAGCGATTATCAATTTTGTATTGAGCAATATCAATCTGCAAAAGAAAATTTAGAGTTGGCGCAAAGAATAGAAAGAAAGCAACAAATAAAATTCTTTGAAGGAGTTTCTACAAGCTTCAATTTATCGCAAGCTCAAAATCAATTATATACACAACAACAAAATTATATTCAATCAATGCTAGCTGTTATTGCTAAAAAAGCAGCATTAGAAAACGCATTAAATATACCGTTAAAATAATCAGTCAGGCATGAAAACAATTTATACAATAGTAATAGCAACAGTTCTTTTTATCTCTTGTGGAGAAAAAAAAGAATCAACAATTGATGAAATAATTGCGACCAATGATGTTTCAGAAATCAAAGCAAAAAAAGTTGAAATAGAAAGAGTACAGCAAGGTTTTTCGGAGAAATTAAAAAAGCTAAACGAAAAAATAGACGCGTTAGATACCAACAAAAAAGTACCATTAATTACTACTTTTAAAGCTAAAGAAGAAGTATTTACGCACTTTTTAGAATTACAAGGAAATGTAGAAACAAAACAAAATATTTTAGTGTATCCAGAAATGCCTGGAATCTTAGTAGCCGTTTTTGTAAAAGAAGGACAAGCGGTTAAAAAAGGAGAAGTATTAGCAAAAATAAAAGATGGCGGAATGAGTCAACAATTATCGCAATTAGAAACTCAAGCTGAATTAGCAAGAACAACTTTTGAGCGTCAGAAAAGATTGTGGAATCAGAAGATAGGTTCTGAAATGCAATATTTGCAAGCTAAAGCTCAATATGAAGCGCAAACAAAATCTGTAGAGCAGTTAAAAACTCAACTAGAAAAAACAACAATTTTAGCTCCTTTTGATGGCGTAATAGATGCTGTTTTTAAAGAAGAAGGAACGGTAGTTGCACCAGGACAAGGAACAGAAATTTTTAGAATTATAAACTTATCTAATATGTATATTACTGCTGAAGTTCCAGAAAGATACATTGCTAGTATTACTAAAAACAAAAAAGTAAAAGTAGAATTTCCTGTTTTAGGAGAAATTGAAACAAGTTCAGTTAGACAAGTTGGTAGTTTTATCAATCCAAACAACAGATCTTTTAAAGTTGAAGTTCCAGTTTCAAATAAAAGCGGAAACATTAAGCCAAATTTAACGGTAAGACTTCATATTAATGATTACACGAATACGAATGCAATTTTAATTCCTCAAAGCATTATTTCAGAAAATGCACAAGGAGAGCAATTTATTTATGTTGTAAAAAACAAAAAAGAAAATAAAGAAGCTGTTGCACATAAGGTAATTATTAAAACAGGTAAAACTCAAGGAGGTATTATAGAGGTATTAGCCAATTTACCTGCAGGAACAGAAATTATTAAAGAAGGGGCTCGTAGTGTAAACAACGGACAAACCGTAAAAGTTATCAATCAATAAAAAATTAATGATGACAAAACAAAAAAAGCAAGTAGATAAAGAGTTTAAATTATCGTCTTGGGCAATTCATAACAAAACAACCATTTATGTAGTAATGGCGTTGTTATTTTTCTATGGTATTTCTGCGTATTTAAGCATGTCCAGAGAAAATTTTCCAGAAGTAAAAGAAACTAAAATATACATCAGTTCTGTATTCCCAGGAAACACAGCAGAAGATATAGAGAAGTTAATTACAGACCCGTTAGAAGACAAATTAAAAACGGTGAGTAATGTGGTAGAAGTCACTTCTACATCTCAAGAAGATTACTCAATGGTAATTGTAGAGTTTGATGAAAGTATTCCTGTAGATCAAGCAAAACAGAAAGTAAAGGACGAGATAGCAACAGAAACTTCTAGTGAAGATTGGCCAACGTTTAACGGGGCCAAAATAGAACCCAATGTTTTTGAATTGAGTATGTCTGAAGAGATGCCAATCTTAAATATTAATATTTCTGGTGATTACCCAGTGCATAAGTTAAAAGAGTTTGGTGAGTATTTACAAGATCAAATAGAAGATTTATCTGAAATAAAGAAAGTAGATATTCGCGGAGCGCAAGATAAAGAAGTAGAAGTAGCGGTAGATATTTATAAAATGATGGCTGCAAAAGTCAGTTTTAATGATATTACTGGAGCAATTAGCAACGGAAATGTTACCATGTCTGCAGGGAACTTTATTACAAGTGGACAGCGAAGAACCGTCAGAATTATTGGTGAAATAGATGCGCCATCAGATTTAGGAAACTTTGTAATCAAATCAGAATTTAACAATCCAATTTATTTAAAAGATGTAGCAACAGTTACATTTAAAGATAAGGACAAAACGACCTATGCAAGAGAAAAAGGAAATGATGTAGTAATGTTAGATGTTAAAAAGCGTGCCGGTAAAAACATGGTTGCTGCCGCAGAACAGATTCGTGTAATTGTTGGCGATGCCATTGCAAATCATTTTCCAAAAGATGTGAAGATTACAATTACAAATGATCAATCTTCTAAAACAATTGGACAAGTTGATGATTTAGTAAACAATATCATATTCGGAGTTATTTTAGTAGTAACCGTATTAATGTTTTTCTTAGGATTTAAAAATGCAGTTTTTGTTGGATTCGCCATTCCGATGTCTATGTTTATGTCATTAATGATCTTAAACTTATTAGGATACACCATGAACACCATGATTCTTTTCGGGTTAATTATGGGGCTCGGAATGCTGGTAGATAACGGAATTGTGGTTGTAGAAAACGTATATCGTTTGATGGATCAAGAAGGAATGAGCAGGGTAGAAGCTGCTAAAAAAGGAATTGGAGAAATTGCATTTCCTATTATCATTTCTACAGCAACAACTGTTGCAGCATTTATTCCGTTAGGTTTATGGCCCGGAGTAATGGGAGATTTTATGATTTTGTTACCAATAACATTGTCAACAGTATTAGGTTCATCATTATTCGTGGCAATTTTCTTTAACTCAGTATTGGTTTCTCAATTTATGAGTGTAGAAGACAAGAACATGCCTATTAAGAGAATTGTGATTATAACAAGTGTAATGATTGCTATAGGAATACTCGTTTTATTAACTGGGGGCGCTTATAAAGCCTTAGGAACATTAATGATATTTATTGCAATTATGTTATGGGTGTACAGATTATTCTTAAGAGGCTGGGCAAATAGCTTTCAAAACAACGCATTGCCAAGATTAGAAAACTGGTACGAAAGACAACTAAAAAGTGCATTATCTGGTTGGAGACCTTACATATTAGTAGTTGGTACTTTTATATTATTATTTGCTGCTTTTGCAACATTTGGTTGGTCTTTAGGAACACAAAGAACTAAAGTTGAGTTTTTCCCAGACAATAAACCAAACCAAATTATTGTGTATATAGAATATCCAGAAGGCACAGACATTGAAAAAACAAACACAATTACTAAGTTGATTGAAGAAAAAGTATCTGGTGTTTTATATAGCGATACTTACATGGATGGAGATTATAACTTTATGATAGAAAGTGTTGTTTCTCAAGTTGGTGAAGGAGCAGGAAACCCGCAATCAGATATGGGTTCTGCAGCTGAAATGCCACATAAAGGAAAAATCACAGCTTCTATGAGAGAGTACAAATTTAGAAGAGGTTTAGATAGTGAATTGTTACGTCAAAAAGTACAAACTGCTTTGGTTGGTATTTACCCTGGAGTATTAATTTCTGTAGAAAAGGATACAAAGGGCCCACCAGTTGGATCGCCAATTAATATAGAAATTGAAGGAGATGATTATGCAGAGTTAATTCATACAGCGCAAAGAATGCGAGATTTTATCAATACAAAAAGTATTTCTGGAATTGATGAATTAAAGATTGATGTAAACAGAGATAAACCAGGAATGCAAGTATTAGTTGATAGGAAAAAAGCTGGAGAATTGGGCGTTAGTACTGGTCAAGTAGGACAACAATTAAGAGCATCAATTTTTGGAAATAAAGCGGGTGTTTATAAAGAAAATGGTGAAGATTACGATATTTATGTTCGTTTTAATAAAGAAGATAGATACAATAAAAGTGCAGTTTTTAATCAGAATATCATCTTTAGAGATATGGCTTCTGGTACAATAAAAGAAATTCCGGTTTCTGCTGTTGCTACACAAAGTAATAATTCAGGGTTTAGTGCTATTAAACATAAATCTGTAAAAAGAGTTGTAACGGTGTATTCTGCATTAGCACCAGGAGAAACGGATGCAAGTGCCGTGGTTCGTAAAATTCAAGAAGAAATGAAGAGTTTTGAAAACTTACCAAGTGGAATTAAAATTGATTATACAGGTCAAATTGAAGAGCAAAACAAACAAATGAATTTTTTGGTTGGAGCATTTTTTACCGGTTTAGGATTAATTTTCTTTATCTTAATTTTTCAATTTAACTCGGTTTCTAAGCCAGGTATTATTATGTTGGCAATCTTTTTAAGCTTTATTGGGGTATTTGGTGGATTGGTAATTTCTGGAGCATCATTTGTTATTATGATGACGATGATGGGAATTATTTCTTTGGCAGGAATTGTGGTAAACAATGGAGTTGTACTGTTAGATTATATGCAATTATTAATAGATAGAAAGAAAGAAGAATTAGGTTTAGACGAAAACGATTATTTAGATAAACAAACTCTTTTTGAAAGTATTGTAAAAGCTGGTAGAGCACGTTTGCGTCCAGTTTTATTAACAGCAATAACAACAATTTTAGGGTTAATTCCGCTTGCAATTGGTTTAAATATAAACTTCTTTACGTTGGCGAGTGAGTTAAACCCGCATATATATATAGGAGGAGATAATGTTGTGTTTTGGGGGCCATTAGCTTGGACCGTTATTTATGGTTTATTCATAGCAACTTTCTTAACATTAATAGTAGTGCCAATTCTATTTTACTTAATTACAAAATTTAAAATTTGGTTGCGTTTAAAAATGGCATAATAGTTCTTTTTAATGGTTGAAAAAGGCTGAGGTAATAAACCCCAGCCTTTTTTTATTTCTAGCAAGTATAAATTATTTATTTTTGAGTAGCAAAGGCTAAAATTCTTATGATAGAGCAAAAATATTTTTCAATAGAAGAAATTAAAAGAAAACTAGAAGGATATTGTGTGTATCAAGATAGGTGTCACAAAGAAATTGAGACAAAATTGAAAGGGTTTATATTAATAGAAGAAGCTAAAAATCAAATTTTATTACATTTAATGAAGCATGATTTTTTAAATGAAGAACGTTTTTCTAAAAGCTTTGCAAGAGGAAAATTCAGGATTAAAAATTGGGGAAAACAAAGAATTACTCGAGAATTAAAACTCAGAAATATTTCTGAATATAATATAAAAACGGCACTAAAAGAAATAGACGAAGAGGATTATTTAGCAACAATAGCGAGCATTGCAGAAAAACGAAATTTATTTATAAATGAGTCTGATTTTTATAAAAGAAAAAAGAAACTGACAGATTTTTTAATAAGAAAAGGATACGAATTTGATCTTATTTTTTCAACTGTAAAAAACATAGTAGAAAAAAAATAGCCTCTTTTTAAGAGGCTATTTTTAATCGAAAAGAATTCCTCGACGCTATTCGTCGGGGTTTCCGATAAAATTGTCATTCTCGTGATTTATGCTGAACTTGATTCAGTAAAACAGGAATCTAAAATAAAAGAGTTTTAGTTTTTGACTTTTTTATCAAAATGAAACCAGCAAAATACCTCGATAGCTCTGCATCGAGGAGAGTTGGTTTCAAAAAAATCTTTATTTTATCTTAAAATCAATTTTTTGGTGCTTTGTGAGTCATCAACTTTAATTTTAGCAACGTAAATTCCTTTACTGTATTTAGACATATCTAATTCAAATCGCTTTATTGCAGGAGAACTATTTTTTTGTTGTAAAATCAATTTCCCGGTTAAATCAAAAACAGAAATAGAAAAATCTGTTCCTTGCAACCAATTAATATTAAACACACTATTTGATGGATTTGGTGAAATTAATAAACCTTTAATTTCACTAAATTCTTCTACAGGCAATACACCAGTAATTACTAAATCATCTACTAGAGCACCTTCTTCATTTGAGGCATCATCCGCCACAAATTTAAATCTAAAAATTACATTTGGCTCAGTTGTAAAAGCAGCCAAGTCAAAGCTATAATCGCGCAAAGTTGCGTTTGTCCCTCCTAAAGGATTCACATTTTCTCCCTCTCCAGTCCATTGTTTTCCTGGTAGTTTTGATCGGTTGGTTGCATCTGTTGTAGCTGAACTATTATACCAGTTTGCATCTGTTTTAGAACCAAGTATAGACCAGTTTTTTCCTTGATCTGTGGTATATTCTATATTCATATAATCCCATTCATTTTCAATATCAAAAGCCATTTTAAAGCTCAAAACAGGGGTTGTTACTAAGGTTAAATCATAACATTTTGTATATAAATAACCAGTTATTTTATCTGGATGATTTCCATTTAAAGTTGTCACATAAGCAGAGGTACCAGAACCAACAGTGTTTAAGAGTGTTTTTATTGGCGCTCCTCTTTGCCACAAAGCAAGTAAGCCTGCACCAGCACCACTAGTTTCTACGACTAAATTATCGTTTGTAGATTCAAAAGTATTAACTGTTGTTGGTGTTATATTTGAAGCGTTTATAGAGAAAGTCGCGCTGTTAGAATTATTTGCACTATACGTATCATTATTGATCGTGGTTTCTACATTAAGAGTATGATCTCCTTCTGTTGCTGTAAAAGCAGGAATATCATCAATTTGTATAGTTGTATTTGACGCTAAATTCCCAGACCAATTATAGGTAGAATTTGCTCCGCCATCAATATTATAATTTACAGTAACCGCAGTGATTGCATTTGTTCCTTTATTTTGTATTGTAATTGTAGGAGCAACAGAACCACAACCTCTAGAGTTGCTTACTGGAGAATCTATTGAAACTAATTTTACTTCATCAGCAGGAAAAGAATTTGTAATGTCTGAAACCCAAACACCTCTACCGTAAGTAGCAATAATTAGCTTTGCTTCTTTTTCATTTATCTCAAGATCTCTAACAGCAGTATTTGGTAATTTATTATCAAAAGTTACCCAATCAGTTAAGCTGTCATCTATATAATATACGCCTAAAGTAGTTCCTAAATACACTCTATTATCTTTATTGCCTGCGTGATGTCTTAAAACTAACTTATTATCATTAGTTGGTAAATTACCGTTGATGTTTGTAAATATAGGAGTTGCATCATTTAGATTTGTAGTTTTAGAAACAGCTCCATTAGAAACTATCCATGCTACATTGCCATCATTATGACTAATTTCTATTGAATTTATAGTTGAAGTACTAAGTATTTTTGTAAACGTTACTCCAGCATCTGCACTTTTAAATAAATCTCCTCCTCTAGAAACATAAATGGTTTTTTCATTATTAGGATCAATTTCAATGTTGTATAAATCTCCACCAAAATCATGAGTTGAAACCTTTGTCCAAGCTCCTGAAACCAATTTGTAAAGACTTCCATAACCGGCATAAAGATTCCCTTTTCTGTCTGCTACTAAAGGTGTTACCCATCTACCACCGCTATCGTCTGTACCAGTTTCGGCTGTAGGAGCACTAACAGAACTAGTTCTAGTTAAACCACCATCTTTAGATTCGTATAATTGTCCTCCATATTGTATAAACCCAAAATAATTATCTGGATTAAGAGGGTTTATGGCACAATCCATTCCGTCGGCTCCATGATAAACACTCCAGTTATTATTTTTAAACGCATAACCACCATTGTCTTGTAAACCACCAACAATATTTCCTGAGTTTTGATCAGCTACAGAAATTTTGTAGAATTGACTAATTGCTAGGTTTTTTGTTAAATCTGTAAAATTGGTTCCATGGTTTGTAGAAACATAAACGCCTCCATCTGTACCAGCAAAGAATTTGCCACCAATAAAATCTAAAAAGTGAATATCTGCATGCGTATAAGCTGCTGAAGTTGGAGCACTCCAACTATTTATAGCGGTAAAATTATCCCCTCCATTTGTAGATTTCCAAATATTTAAGACTCCAACATACACTGTGTTTTCATCAGTATCTGAAACGGCTATCGCTAAATCATACCAAGCTTGAGATCCTCCAAATATATCAAGCTTTTCACCTGTTTTATCATAACTAAAACCACTAGTGGTAGATTTGTATACGCCATTAAAACCATTGTTCGTTGAGCTACCACTCCAGCTAACAAAATAAACAACATTTGGGTTTGCTGGTGTTACTGCTAAAGCTATTCTTCTAGAATTAGATAACCCTGTTATTTGTACCACAGAAAACGAATTTCCCCCATCAAAAGATTGATAAACTCTAGTAGTATTACCATTACTAGAGGTTTCATCCGAAGATGCTGCATAAAATACATCTGAAGAACCTGGTTTTCTTTTTAAATCTCGGATGTTTGCAGATAATGTTCTTGTCCAAGTTGTACCACCATTTGTGCTTTTTTGTACACCAGAGCTTGTTGCAACAATGACTATTTCTGGATTTGTAGTATCTATAAAAATATCGTTCATAGAATTTGGATTTCCATCCATCGTCCCAGTACTATTCCAAGTTGTACCACCATCAGTAGATTTCATAACACCAATGGTATCTGAATCACCTGCATCATCATCTCCGGTTGCAATGTAAATAATATTAGAATTTGTAGGATGTACTGCAATTCCAGAAACACCAATTTGTGGTAGGAAATCAATTAAAGGGAGCCAATTAACTCCTGCATCGGTAGATTTCCAAATTCCACCAGCTGGAGCACCAACATAATATGTATTTGGATTACTAGGATCTACAGCAACCACATTTACTCTTCCTTGCCCAGAAGACCAAGAAGCGGTATTTGTATGTGAAAATGGCCCTAAAGAAGTCCAGTTACTTGTATCATTTGCATTGTTTTGAGCAGATGCATTCATGTTATTTTTTTGCTGCCATGCATCTAGCTTTTGTGCATTCGTTTTTAATGTTCCGTCTAGATTTGTATAAAAACCATTTTGATATTGCCATCTTTTAAAAGGGTTGTATCCGCTTCCTTTTTTATTTCTATCAATCGTAGAAAAGTATTTTTCTGCGGCAGCTGAAATATCATTTAAGGTAATTTTTCCTTTCTTTTTTAAGCTACTATCAGACATCCATGGTGCACTGTTTTGGTAGTTTTGAGAAAAAGCGAATAGAGGAATAAAAAATAAAAAGTAAAGAGTAATTTTTTTCATAATTAACGGTAATATAAATTGTGTCTAATTGATGTTGCCTATATTTTGCTCAACTTCTAGCTGAGAATAGATTGTATTAATTTTAGAGTTTGTTGCAGAAAAAGCTGCTATTATTTTATCGACTTGCGTATTGACTTCATTTGCTGTTATTGCAGGAATAAAGGTCATGTCTTTTAAACGCAAAGCTTCATTTTCTAAAACATTTATTCGTGTTCTAAAAGATAGATTGATTAACTCTTTTGGTCTGATGCTATCTTTTAAAAATTTAACTCGATCTGATAATTGAATTGCATTATTTAAAGCTTCATTTGCAGAAATAGTAGAGAACTGTTTTAAATTGTTAGATACTTGCTGGTATTCTTTCCAATTCACAACTTTCTTATTTGATATATTTTCTAATAATAAAGCTGCTTTATGCTTCTGAACAATGTTCTTGTCAGATTTTTGAATTTCAGGTTCTTGTATAGTAGTATTGTTTTTACAAGATAAAAAAAATAAAAAAAAAAAGATAAAATAGTTACGCATGCCAAAAAGATATTTGTAAAGATACATAATTTTTATATTTGTTTTTGTGACTTTAATATTTAATATCGTTTTATTAAAAAAAAGGGTAGTAACTAATTTCAATTTTCATTTTTGATGGAAACTTTAATTATGTACTTTTGTTTGAAATAACTTGAACTTTTAATCAATGAGTGAAACTATCTTAATTATTGGAGCTTGCGGACAAATTGGTTCTGAGCTTACACAAAAACTTAGAGAAAATTACGGAAACGATAACGTGATAGCTTCAGATATTAGAGAAGGAAATGAAGAGTTAATGAGTTCTGGCCCTTTCGAAATTTTAGATGCAACGGATAAAGAAGGAATTTTAAAAGTAATTCAAAAATACCAGGTTACACAAGTGTATTTAATGGCAGCAATGCTTTCTGCAACAGCAGAAAAACACCCACAAAAAGCGTGGGAATTGAACATGAACTCTTTACTCGGAGTTTTAGAATTAGCAAAAGAAAAACACATAAAACAAGTGTTTTGGCCAAGTTCTATTGCCTCTTTCGGACCAACATCACCAAAAATAAATACTCCACAACAAACCATTATGGAGCCATCTACAGTTTACGGAATTAGTAAATTAGCGGGTGAACATTGGTGTAATTATTATCATAACAAATATGGAGTTGATGTAAGAAGTATTCGGTATCCGGGTATTATTAGCTGGAAAACAAAACCTGGTGGAGGAACTACAGATTTTGCAGTAGATATTTATTTTAAAGCGATAGAAAATAAATCGTACGAATGTTTTTTATCAAAAGACACACGTTTGCCGATGATGTATATGCAAGATGCA
>JBDNGO010000007.1:0-2242 GCA_041689245.1 Flavobacteriaceae bacterium
AACTTTCATGGATAATTTTCCAATTACAGATACACGTAATAATTTTGTGTTAGAATTCTTAGACTACTTTGTAGATCCTCCAAGATATAGCATTCAAGAATGTATTGAAAGAGGTTTAACACATAGTGTTCCTCTTAAAGCACGTTTAAAATTATACTGTACAGATCCAGAACACGAAGATTTCGAAACTATTGTACAAGATGTTTATCTAGGAACTATTCCGTATATGACAAACTCTGGTACATTCGTAATCAACGGAGCAGAAAGAGTTGTAGTTTCACAATTACATAGATCTCCTGGAGTATTCTTCGGGCAATCATTCCATGCAAACGGAACCAAGTTATACTCTGCTAGAGTAATTCCTTTCAAAGGATCTTGGATAGAATTTGCAACAGATATCAATCAAGTAATGTATGCTTATATTGATAGAAAGAAAAAATTACCAGTAACAACACTATTTAGAGCTATCGGTTTCGAAAGAGATAAAGACATCTTAGAGATTTTTGATTTAGCTGAAGAAATTAAAGTTTCTAAAGCAGGATTGAAAAAAGTTCTTGGGCGTAAATTAGCAGCTAGAGTTTTAAAAACTTGGCACGAAGATTTCGTTGATGAAGATACTGGAGAAGTTGTTTCAATTGAAAGAAATGAAATTATCTTTGATAGAGATACTATTATAGAGAAAGATTATATTGATGAGATTATAGAATCTGGTGTAAAAACAGTTTTATTACACAAAGAAAATAATCAAATGGCAGATTATGCAATTATTCATAATACGCTACAAAAAGATCCAACAAATTCAGAAAAAGAAGCTGTTGAACATATCTATAGACAACTACGTAATGCAGAACCGCCAGATGAAGAGACAGCACGTGGAATTATAGATAAGTTATTCTTCTCTGAACAACGTTACAATTTAGGTGAAGTTGGTCGTTTTAGAATGAATACAAAACTTGGTTTAGATGAACCAATCGATCAAAAAGTACTTACAAAACTTGATATTATTACCATCATTAAGTATTTAATCGAATTGATTAATTCTAAAGCTGAAGTAGATGATATTGATCACTTATCTAACCGTCGTGTTAGAACTGTTGGTGAGCAATTAGCTGGTCAGTTTGGTGTTGGTCTATCAAGAATGGCACGTACAATTCGTGAACGTATGAATGTTCGTGATAATGAAGTATTTACTCCAATTGATTTGATTAATGCAAAAACATTATCATCAGTAATTAATTCATTTTTCGGTACAAACCAGTTATCTCAATTTATGGATCAAACAAATCCATTAGCAGAGATTACACACAAACGTCGTTTATCGGCACTAGGACCAGGTGGTTTATCTAGAGAAAGAGCAGGATTTGAGGTTCGTGATGTTCACTATACACATTACGGGCGTTTATGCCCGATTGAAACTCCTGAAGGACCAAACATTGGATTAATTTCTTCTTTAGCAGTATTTGCTAAAGTAAACAACTTAGGATTTATTGAAACTCCATATAGAAAAGTTGTAAAGGGAAATGTTGATGTTAAGCAAGAGCACATTTATTTAAGTGCAGAAGAAGAAGAAGGAAAGAAAATAGCACAATCTAATTTAGAAATTGACGCAAAAGGAAACTTTATAAGTGATAGAGTTATTGCTCGTGCAGAAGGAGATTTCCCAGTGGTTTCTCCAGAACTAGTTGATTATATGGACGTTGCTCCAAATCAAATTGCTTCAATCTCTGCATCGCTAATTCCTTTCTTAGAGCATGATGATGCCAACCGTGCGTTAATGGGATCAAATATGATGCGTCAAGCAGTTCCATTATTAAGACCAGAATCTCCAATTGTTGGTACTGGTTTAGAGCGTAGAGTTGCAAAAGATTCTAGAATCTTAATTAATGCTGAAGGAGCAGGAATTGTAGAATATGTAGATGCTAATGTAATTAGAATTAAGTACGATAGAACTGAAGAAGAAAGAATGGTAAGTTTTGATTCAGACGAAGTATCATATAACTTAATTAAATTTAGAAAAACCAATCAAGGTACTTGTATCAATCTAAAACCAATTGTAAAAAGAGGTGATAGAGTTACAGAAGGACAAGTTCTTTGTGAAGGGTATGCAACACAAAAAGGAGAATTAGCTTTAGGAATAAATATGAAAGTAGCCTTTATGCCTTGGAAAGGGTATAACTTTGAGGATGCGATTGTAATTTCTGAAAAAGTAGTTCGTGAAGATATTTTTACATCAATTCATATT
>JBDNGO010000008.1:0-1873 GCA_041689245.1 Flavobacteriaceae bacterium
GCTTTCGCTTCGTCTAATTTTTAAGAGCTTCCGCTTTTCTTGAATTTGACTACGCTTTCGCTTCGTCTAATTTTTAAGAGCTTCCGCTTTTCTTGAATTTGACTACGCTTTCGCTTCGTCTAATTTTTAAGAGCTTCCGCTCCACCAACAATTTCTAAAATTTCATTTGTAATTGCAGCTTGACGTGCTTTGTTGTATGTTAACAATAAGTCGTTCCTTAATTCTGTAGCATTATCAGTTGCTTTATGCATTGCTGTCATACGAGCGCCATGTTCTGCAGCAAAACTATCTCTTATAGATTTGTATAATTGCGTTTTTAATGACTTCGGAATTAACGCTAAAACAATTTCTTCTTTAGAAGGTTCAAAAATGTAATCTACATTTGTATTTACGCTTTCTCCTTCTACAGGTTTTATAGGTAAAAATTGCTCTACAGTCGGAATTTGCGTTGCTGCATTTTTAAATCTATTGTAAACAATTTCTATTTTATCATAACTACCATCAACAAATAAATTCATTAATTTTTCAGCAATTACTGCAACATTATCAAAGGTTAAATCATCAAAAATAGCATTGTTGTTTTCAATTACATTGTGTTTTTTTGATAAAATTCCGTGTCCTTTTTTACCAATTGTAAGTAAATCTACAGTACAATTATTGTAATTCTCCTCAATCGTTTTAAGTGTTTCTTTAATTACATAAGAATTAAACCCACCACATAAACCTCTATTAGAGGTAATTACAACTATTAATGCTTTAGAAACTTCTTTCTGATTAGAATATGCGCCCCCTACATCACTATCTAAAGTAGCGCTTAAATTTTGTAATAATTCGGTTAACTTAGATGCGTATGGACGCATTGCAGTAATTGCATCTTGCGCTTTTTTCAACTTAGCTGCAGATACCATTTTCATGGCATTAGTAATCTGCATGGTAGAACCAATCGAAGTTATCCTATTACGTATTTCTTTTAAGTTTGCCATTCTTTTTTATTTGAATGATGAAATTCCCGCTTTCGTAGGAATGACAACTAAATTAAGCTTAATATTTGCTTGAAATCTCTTTTGCAGCATCTTCTAACGTAGCAATAACTTCGTCTGTTAATTTACCTGCTTTTATTGTGTCTAATGTATCTCTGTGTTTTACATTTAAATATGCAATATAATCGCTTTCAAACTCCTTAACTTTATTTACAGGAACCTTACTTAATAGGTTTTTAGAACCTGCATAAATAATTGCTACCTGATCTTCTACAGAATAAGGGTCGTTTTGTGCTTGCTTTAAAATTTCAACATTACGTTGTCCTTTAGAAATTACTCTCATAGTTGCTGCATCTAAATCAGAACCAAACTTTGCAAACGCTTCTAATTCACGATACGCTGCTTGATCTAATTTTAATGTACCAGATACTTTTTTCATTGATTTAATCTGAGCGTTACCACCAACACGAGATACAGAAATACCTACGTTAATTGCTGGACGAACACCAGAATTAAATAAATCTCCATCTAAGAAAATTTGTCCATCAGTAATCGAAATTACGTTTGTTGGAATATATGCTGAAACATCTCCTGCTTGTGTTTCAATAATTGGCAATGCTGTTAAAGAACCTCCGCCTTTTACGATTCCTTTTAAAGAATCTGGTAAATCGTTCATTTCGCTTGCAATTTTATCATCATTGATCACTTTTGCAGCACGTTCTAATAATCTTGAGTGTAAGTAAAATACATCCCCTGGATATGCCTCACGTCCTGGTGGTCTTCTTAATAATAAAGAAATTTCACGGTATGCAACAGCTTGCTTAGATAAATCATCATAAATAATTAAAGCTGGTCTTCCAGAATCTCTAAAATATTCTCCAATTGCAGCTCCA
>JBDNGO010000009.1:0-61381 GCA_041689245.1 Flavobacteriaceae bacterium
AGAAATGGTAGACTCGAACTACCCTTTTAAATTTCTCTAAAATTCCAAAATCTCTTTCTAAACTTCAATCATATCTCAAAGCGGGTGCAAATGTATAAACTCTTTTCTAACTAAAAAAATTATTTTAAAAGTTTTTTTGAAATTTATTTTTTATACCAAACCTTGAATGAACTTGTGCCTAAATAACGGACGGCAAATATACAAGAAATAAATTATCTGCCAAGAATAAAAGCTAATAAAATTGGATTTTTTTACTTAAAAAATCAATATTCTAATAGCCAATAACTTAAAGAATAAAATAAGTTTTAAGTTGAAGTGAAATACTTATTTAGAACGCTTTTTTTTCATTTCAGCAAACATCTTCTTATATTCATCTACATTAACAGAACCTTTAAAAACGAGATACATTTTATCTAAATCGATTTTTAGTTTCGGTTTTTGCTCAATTAATCTCTCTTGAATAAATGCTCGATGCAAAATATCTTCAATTAAAAAATCTTCGTTAACACTTTCTGGGTGATATTCTGATTTGAGTGACATACTGAAAAAACTTGCTGTTGTATTATACCAAAACGCTCTCCAACCACTTCTTAGTTCCTTTATTTGATTGAAAGTTGTTTTCCCTGTTTGACGATGGATTAATTTTATTAAAATTATTCCTTCTATTCTTGTCATACTTTTTAATTGATCGGTAAACTCACCTTCTAAATATCTTTGAACAACCTTAATATATTTTTTCTTCTTGCTATTGCTTTTTATTTTAAGCAATCTAGAATTTAATGTATCTAATCTTTTAGATGCAAGTATGGCTAAAGGATATGCTTTAAAAACCTTCTTTCTAAACCAATAATAGTAATTAAGATCATCACTGTTTTTAAACTTTGTTTTTGGCAATAACTTTACTTCATCTAAATCTATAGTTAATGTATCTCCTATTTTTATTAAAATATACTTTTCAGATAACGGAATTGTATCTTTAACTTGGCTAAAAGCAGTTAATGAAAAGAGTGCTGTAGACAAAAATAAAATGTTCTTCATCATCAATAAAATAAGAGTGTAAAGATATTATATTTTGTTTGATGTTTAATAATAAAAAAGCTCATGTAAATAATGCATGAGCTATATAATTCTAAATTTTTAAAAATCAATCTACTTTCATTCGATTATCATTCGAGTTGGCATCAATCAACTTATTGTATGGATCGACTCCTACTTCTGTTGGTTTTTTATCAACAATAATTTTAATTTTATTATTGATAGCTGTAATTTTATGTTTCTTTAAATACAAGGCTACTTCTTTCTTTTTTCCATCAATCTCTTCTTCAGAAAAAATACCTATATCTATATAATCTGCTAAAGGAACCGATAAAATTGGCTTGGTCATTTTGTCTGTTTTATAAGTTAAAGTATCTCCAACTTTTTCTCCATAATAACGCTTTCCTTTTTCATCGTTTCTGTATTTAGAAACTTCAAACTCAATATCTACTTGATATTTTCCGTTGTCTAATTCTGTTGTTTTTGCGTCCACAATTCTGTTTCTATACAAAGTAATGGTTTCAAACATATCTTTAATTACATATTGTAAAGAATCTGGAGTTACTTCTTTTATATAGTTAACCATTTCTATGGAAGTTGTATAAGGAGGTTCTTGAAACTTCACTTTGTCTATATATTTTTTTAGTGCTCCATTTAATTTTTCTTCACCAATATAATCACTCAAAGCATACAACACTAAAGAGCCTTTTTGATAATGAATATAGCCTTGTCCATCATTATACATTAATGCATTTTCTCTTTTTCTTTCTACTGTTCTTTGTAATAAATAATCATCTAATGCCTTTTTTAAAAATGTACGCATTTTCGTTTTTCCTTGTTGATGTTCTAACACCTTTAAAGCTACATATTCAGACATACTTTCTGATAACATAGTTGCACCTAAAACATCTGCACCAATTACTTGATGTGCCCACCATTGATGTGCTACTTCATGTACAGTTATTGCAAATGGATAATCTACACCACCCTCATTTTCATCATCAACATCAGCAATAAAACCTAGGCCTTCAGAAAACGGAATGGTGTTTGGAAAAGATTGCGCAAAACCTCCTTCAGTTCTAGGAAACTCAATAATTCTTGCTTGTTTATGTTGATACGGACTAAAGTTTTTAGCATTGTAATTTAATGATGCTTTCATCCCTTTCATCATTCTGTCTAAATTAAATTCATGTCCTTTATGATAGTAAATTTCTAAACTAATGCCGTTATACATTTCTTTTTTAACTTCATATCTAGCAGAATTAAATGCATAAAAATTTAAGATTTTACTATCCATTTTATAATGAAAATATTTACGACCATTTTCTATCCATTCTTTTTGCAAATATCCAGGAGCAATTGCAATTTGATCTTTTGATGTAGATACTGTTGCTTCAAAATCAATCCAATCTGAATCTTTAGAAATATATGTATTTCCTAAAGCTGTAGAATCTGAAGGATGTGGACGTAAATCATTTGGTAGTAAATCGTATTTTTTACGAGTTTTGTCATCCGTTAATTCACCTCCTGCTGAATATCCTAAAGAAGGAAACATTGAAAAATTGTTGATAAAAGTTCCGTTTTCTCTTATAGGAGAATTTTGTCTATAGCTAGAATTATTTTTGCTTTTTACAGTAACAGAAAGCTCTAAAGTGTCTCCAGGGAAAATGGATGAATCAAATTTATAAATATCAAAATTATGAATGGTATCTTCTAAAACCAACAAATTTGTTTTATTAAAAGTAAAAGTGCTTTCTAAAGAATTATGATTTAAGAAAACACTATCTATTGCTTTTTTAGTTTTATTAATCATTGTAAAAGTTGCGGAAGCATCAAACATTCTCTCTTTTGGAAAAATATCTACATTGGTTTTTACAGCAATAATTCTTGGTTGTGCATAACCTTCATATTTTTTGTACTTCTTTTCCTTCTCAACACTTCTTAGCTCTGCTTCTTTAGATGAAATTCTTTTTCCTTTAGCTGCAGTTTCTTGGTAAATTGAAAATCCAAGTGCTAAAAAAGCTACAAAGAATACTACAAAACTTATAGCATAAATTCCTTTAAAACGAGATTTTGCAATTAAAATTCTTTGATAAAATGAATTCGGAATTCCACGAACCCAAAATAAAGCTGCTAGAATTAATAAAACCAAACCACATAAAATCCAATACGTTTTGTACCATAAATATGGACCTAAAGAAAATCCATAACCATTCATATCAGAATAGCTAAAACCTGGTGATTGATTGTATTTAAAAATGGATTGTTCTATTCCTGCTAATGATAACAACGGCATTCCGATAGAAATCACCAATAAAACAAATAACCCTAAATACGGATTACCAATTAATGTTTGAATAAAAATTGACAACAATGCCCAAACTAAAAAATTTAAAAAGTCTAAGAAATATAGTTCTGTTAAGTAGTGCTCAATTTCAAAATTATAATACCCATTATACATTTGAAAAAGTATTCCAGAAACCATAATTACTGACAATAAAACCAACTGCATTTTTATCAATGCAATGACTTTAGAAAACAAGAGTGTCCAATTTGGTATTGGAGTTGCATCAACTAAATGATTTGCTCTAGCAATTTTTGTTCTATGCACTAACATTCCGGCATATAAAAATGTGCAAATATTTATAGTTGCAGAAAAAATATTCCCAACATTTAACATTTTCCAAGTAACGGGTAAAGTAGGAGTTCCGAAAATATTTCCGATTTCAGAAAGACCAACAATCATTAAAACCAAGCCTACTAAAACAATAGAAATAAAAGCCCAACTTTTAACAATGTATTTAAAATCGAGATTCGATAACCTCCATGTTGTTTTTAAATTTTGAGCAAATGAATAATCGAAAGAAACTTTAGGTAACGAAATTTTAGTAATTCCGCTAAAATTTGTTTTAGTAACTCTTTCAGCTTTTGGTTTTCTAAAGGAAATAGAAATTGCATCCTGACTAAATGTAAAAAAACGATATACCAAACCAAAGATTAAAGTTGAAATTGTCAACCATAATAAACGATTGTAAATAATCATTTCTTTAATAGGAATCTGCATTTCGTTTTGTTCAGAAGGTGTCCAATACTTTGTGTAATAATTGGATGCTGCTGCTCCAAAAGGATCTAAAATAGCAGCCAACGTTCTATGCTCTGGTTCAGAAAGAAGACTTTCTAAAACACCTTGACCAAATAGCAAAATGATTATTGTAATAAAACCCGCGGCAATATTTCTTGTAAACGCAACAACTGCAAAAACAATAGCTCCAAACAGCAAAATATTTGGCAAAATAAATACTAAATATGTTTGTAAATAAGTAACAACGTTAAAAGGACCAACGATCTCTGAATTTGTTCCAGGAATACGAAATCCCAGAATCATTCCTAATGCAATTGAGAAAACAATTAATGAAACAACTACTATTGAACTGAAAAACTTTGCAAAGAGATAATTTGCTTTTGTAAAAGGATATGAATACAAAATGGTATGCATATCACTTTTGTAATCTCTATAGATGGAGACTCCAACGATTGATGGAAATAAAAAGAAAATAAAAATTGTTAACGCATTAAACAAGCCTAAAATTCCTATGGGTGAGTTTACAATTCTTGATGAACCCGTTGTTGCTGTAATTGAATCAAAAAAACCAGCAGTAGCCGCTGAAAGAAATATTGATAATAAAAAAAATATTGATATATAAATATAAAATGCAGGTCTATTAAACCAGTATTTTAATTCTTGTTTAAAAATAGTTGAAAACATATAAAATGTTGTTTAATCGTTTATGTGTTTAATTGTTTAGCTTTTTAAAAGATTTAAATATAAAACTTTTTTACTCTGAGACTTTTTTACTTTGAGGCTTTGAGACTTTTATACTAACTCTGGTTCATCTTGCTTTAAAGCGATAAAATAAACATCATCTAATTGTGGAGTTGCAGCATGAAAATCTTCTGAAGGTTTATTAACAGAATGTACTCTAATGTTCAACGTATTATCTGGGTTAAAGTTTCTAGACAATACATTGTACATTTTCATGTTTTCTTCTAAATCGTCTTTCTCAATAATTTTCGTCCAAATAGTCCCTTCTATTTCTTTGGTGGCCTCTTGAGGAGTTGTGTGATTTAAAATTCTTCCGCCATTTAAAATTGCCATTTCATTACACAATTCTTTTACATCTTCTACAATATGAGTAGAAAAAATAACCGTACAATTGGTACCTACTTCGCGTAAAACATTTAAAAATCGATGTCTTTCAGCAGGATCTAATCCAGCAGTTGGTTCATCTACAATAATTAATTTTGGGCTATTTAACAACAACTGTGCAATTCCAAAACGTTGTTTCATTCCGCCAGAATATCCAGCAACATATTTTTTTCTAACATCATATAAGTTGGTAATTTCTAAGACTTCTTTTACCAATTTTTTTCTTTCTGATTTATTAGAAATCCCTTTTAACGTTGCAAAATAGTCTAACAAATCTTCAGCAGACATTTTAGGATATACTCCAAATGATTGTGGTAAATACCCTAAAATTTTTCGCAATGATATATTATCTTCTAATACATTGATATCTCCAAAAGTAATAGTTCCTGAATCTGGACTTTGTAAAGTTGCAATGGTTCTCATTAAAGTAGATTTTCCTGCTCCATTTGGACCTAACAACCCAAACATTCCTGTGCCAATTTCAATCGTTAAATTATCAATAGCTTTTACGCCATTTTTATACGTTTTAGTTAAGTTCTCGATTTTTAATTTCATTAAAGACTGTTTTTTTAGTTTGTTTATATTTATAGTAGATAAGTCTGAAAGTTACAAATTTTGTTACAGAATCTTAAAAATAAATCTCTTCTACCGTTAATTAGCACAAAAAAAATAGATATTTTTACACAAAAAAGAAAGTACAATGACAAAAAAATCAATATTAAATAAAAAATCAATTTCCTTTTTAGAAAAATATTTAAACAATGCTGCTCCTACTGGTTATGAATGGGAAGGTCAGAAAATTTGGATGGAGTATCTAAAACCTTATGTAGATGAATTTATTACTGATACCTACGGAACTGCAGTTGGAGTTATCAATCCGAAAGCGAAATTTAAAGTTGTAATAGAAGGACATGCTGATGAAATTTCTTGGTATGTAAATTATATTTCTGATAATGGTTTAATTTACGTAATCAGAAATGGTGGTAGTGATCATCAAATTGCACCAAGTAAAATTGTAAATATTCATACAAAAAACGGAATTGTAAAGGGCGTTTTTGGATGGCCAGCAATTCACACAAGAGATAAAACAAAAGAAGAAGTTCCAAAACCTGAAAACATTTTTATCGATACTGGTTGCGCTACTAAAAAAGAAGTTGCGGCATTAGGAATTCATGTTGGTTGTGTAATTACCTATCCAGATGAATTTCACATTTTAAATAATGACAAGTTTGTTTGTAGAGCTTTAGACAATAGAATGGGTGGATTTATGATTGCTGAAGTTGCTCGTTTATTAAAAGAGAATAAAAAAACATTACCATTTGGTTTATATGTAACAAATTCTGTTCAAGAAGAAATTGGTTTGCGTGGTGCAGAAATGATTACACAACGCATAAAACCAAATGTGGCAATTGTTACAGATGTAACTCATGATACCACTACTCCAATGATAGACGTTAAAAAAGCTGGACATATAGAAATGGGGAAAGGCCCTGTTGTTGCTTATGCACCTGCAGTTCAGCAAAAATTACGTGATTTAATTACAGAAACTGCCGAAGAAAACAAGATTCCGTTTCAACGTTCTGCGCTTTCTAGAGCAACCGGAACTGACACCGATGCTTTTGCGTATAGTAATGGTGGAGTTGCATCAGCATTAATTTCTTTACCGCTTCGTTATATGCATACAACTGTAGAAATGGTTCATAGAGATGATGTAGAAAGTGTAATTAAAATGATTTATGAAACGTTGTTGAAAATAAAAAGCGGAGAAACTTTTTCTTATTTTGAATAAATAAAAAACTTTTGGAAGACAATGTCATTCCGAAATAAGACATTGCAGGCGATTGAGGAATCTCATAAATTAATAATGAGATTTCTCCTATTGTCGAAAATGACAAACCAATATTTTATATACAAAAGACTATTAAATTCGTGTCTCTTTATATGGATGAACTCATAGACATATTATCTCCCGAAGGAAAACCAACAGGAAAAACTGCTTTAAAATCTGAAGCACATAAAAATGGGTGGTATCATGCAACTGTTCATGTTTGGTTATTTACAAAAGATAAAAAAATATTATTACAAAAAAGAGCACAAACCAAAAAAGTATTTCCTGGTTTGTGGGACATTTCTGTTGCTGGTCATATTGGTGCAGGAGAAGAAATTTTAGCATCCGCAAAAAGAGAAGTTTTTGAAGAAATTGGTTTAGAACTAGAAGAAAAAGATTTCATTAAAATTGGGACAAGAATTCATCAAGTTTCTCATAAAAACGGAATTCAAGACAATGAGTATCATCATGTTTTTATTGCCGAATTAAAAGTTTCTATTAATAAATTGACCATGCAGGAAGAAGAAGTTTCAGATTTAGAATTGTGGGATTTAACAGTTTTAAAGCAAACAAAAAACCTTGAAAATGTTTTACTTCCAAAGTTTCATAGTTATTATTCTTCTGTTTATAGTGAAATTTATGATTGTTTAAAATGAGATTCCTGCCTTCGCAGGAATGACAGCAAAAAACTAACTGCAAACTGCTACTGCAATACTTATTTTACTGGTTTATCAAAAAATGAATCAGAAATTTTTGTATTGCTAACTAATGGTAACGTAAATTCTGTTGCTATACCTCTTGGCTCTGTTGGAGCGCCAATACTATCTTGTTTATACCAAGTTATAGCTTTTGGCAACAACAAACCGTTTACATTTTCCCATTTATTATAGTTAATAATGTGATATGAATCACTTGGCTTTTTAGAATTAAAAGTTACTGTATACGCCAACCATTCCATTTGATAGGTTTCTGAATTATAATATACTTTATAATTGTCATCAGAAGAAGTACCTACATTCGCTTTGAAAGAAATTTTATATCCAGGATAGTTGATTCCTTCAAAAACTAAATCATCCACTTTTTCATAGATAATTCCATCATCTGCCAACACAAAAGGCATTGCATAAAAATAAAAATAGAGATTGTAATAAAAAGTAGGATTCCCTTTGTAAATTCCTTTTTCAACTTCATCTAACCAAACATCTTCACCATCAAAACCTAAAGAATATTTTGGTGTATTAATTACAGTTTTTCTAGAATGCAAATCTACAGTATGGATTTCTTCACCTTTATTAAAAGATAAGGTTTGTACATTTCTCCAAGCAGGAATTCCGCCATGAGCATCAAAAACTTTTTTTAATTCAGATGGATATTTTTCTGGTTGGATTTCTTTCTTCGGTTCGTTTTTACAGGAAGCCATCAGGATAGAAAAAATAAAGAATGCTATAAGGTTTTTCATAAGTCGGATTGTTTTGATTTTTGTAATTTGTAGAGTCGCAAATTTCATAAAGTATTTACAAATTAAGAAAATTTAAATTTTTGCTTGATACGTAAATAAATCAAAATATCTACCTTTTGCTTCTATCAACTCGTCATGTTTTCCTCTCTCTACAATGCTGCCAGATTCAATAACTAAAATTTGGTCCGCTTTCTTAATAGTACTTAACCTGTGTGCAATAACAATGGTAGTTCTATCTTTTACTAATTCTGATAAACTTTCTTGTATTAGTGATTCACTTTCTGTATCTAAACTAGAAGTTGCTTCATCTAAAATGATGATTTTCGGATCCGCTAAAATTGCTCTTGCAATTGCCAGTCTTTGACGCTGACCGCCAGAAAGTTTTACCCCTCTTTCACCAATCAACGTATCTAAACCATCCTCAAAACGATCTGTAAATTCATTCACATAAGCTGCTTTTACAGCATTTTGTAATTCCTTTTCTGTTGCATTTGGCCTTGGAAATAAAATATTTTCTTTAATAGTTCCTTCAAATAAAAATTCATCTTGTAAAACAACACCTAAATGTTTTCTATAACTTGATAATTTTACTTTAGAAATATCTTGATTGTCAATGGTGATTGTACCTGATTGCGGATTTAAAAATGTTGCCGATAAGCCTGCAATTGTAGATTTTCCTGATCCAGAACTTCCAACCAAAGCAGTTACAGAACCCGAAGGAACCTGAAAACTGATATTATTAATGACTTCTTTTCCTTCATTATAAGCAAAAGATACATCTTCAAAAATAATTTCTCCTTTTATATTTTCTAAAACGATTGTTCTTTCTTCATCATCTTCTTCAGCATTCATATTCATTAGCTCTTCTGTTCTGTCTAAACCAGCAAGCGCTTCTGTTAATTGACTTCCAATATTACTCATTTGCACTATTGGAGCAATCATAAAACCAAGCAATAAAGTGAAGGAAAGAAAATCACCAACTGTTAATTCTCCTATCATAATTTTATATCCACCGATTCCCATAATTCCGGTCGATGCAATTCCTAATAAAAAAGTAGATGAACTTGTCATTAAAGCCGTTGCTGTTAAACTCTTTTTTACATTCTGAAATAATTTTTCTACACCTTTTTCAAATACTTCATTTTCTTGTGCCTCTGCATTAAAAGCCTTAATGACTCTTACACCAGATAACGTTTCTACTAATCTTCCGTTTACTTCAGCATTTATAACACCTCTATTTCTAAAAATAGGACGTATATATTTAAAGGCTTTTAAAGCTACAACTCCAAAAATTGCTACAGGAAGTAATACAAAAAACGTCATAGAAGCACTAATCCGAATCAATAAAATCATTGAAATTACTGCAGTTATTGTACCACCAACTAATTGAACCAAACCTGTACCAATTAAATTCCGAACACCTTCTACATCATTCATAATTCTAGAAACCAATGCTCCAGATTTTGTATTATCAAAAAAACTAATGGATAATGACAATACTTTCTTTTGAACCTGAGCTCTTAATTCTGATATTAAAAACTGTGCTTGTACACTTAAAATTCGAGTTAATAAAAAGGAAGTAATTGATTGTACTAAAATTGCCAATCCAACAATAAATAACAAATTGTAAAGCTGCTCGTAGTCCTTATTCGGAATTACATCATCCAACAAAGCTTTACTTTTCCAAGGCAATACTAAACTTGACAATCTACTTAAAACAATAAGTATCAACCCTATAAAAACGAGCTTTCGTTTTGGCCAAATAATTGTTTTAAACGCTGTTAAAATAGAAACTTTAGGTTTCGTTTTGTCTTGCTTTCTGTCTTTAAGATGTTGCATCAATCCTATTAATTTTAGAGTATAAGTGATTACTAGTTGTCAATTTATATGCCATACAATAGAACATGACATTATTACAAAAATATTGACAAATGGTGTTTTTTCTGTTTTTACTAAAATACTTATACCTTATTATTAATAATACTTTGTACCACATCTGGATTTAATAAGGTAGATATATCTCCTAAATTATCCATTTCATTGTGTGCTATTTTACGTAAAATACGTCTCATGATTTTTCCAGAACGTGTTTTTGGCAATCCTTCAGTAAACTGAATCTTGTCTAATTTCGCAATCGGTCCAATATGCTCTGTAATAATTTGATTAATTTCTTTTCGTAAATTATCATGATCTCTAGTTTCTCCAACATCTTTTAAAATAACATAAGCATACAAAGCACTTCCTTTTATATCATGAGGAAAACCAACAATTGCGCTTTCTGCTACTGCAGGATGTTCATTAATCGCGTCTTCAATGGGAGCAGTACCTAAATTATGACCAGAAACTATAATAACATCATCTACTCTACCCGTAATTCTGTAATACCCAACTTCATCACGTAAAGCTCCATCACCTGTAAAATACATGTTTTTGAAAGCTATAAAATAGGTTTCTTTATAGCGTTGATGATTTCCCCAAATGGTTCTTGCAATACTCGGCCAAGGAAACTTAATACACAATCTTCCTTCTACTTGATTCCCTTTTAATTCGTCTCCATTTTCATCCATTAATGCAGGTTGAATTCCGATAAAAGGTAATGTTGCATAGGTTGGTTTTGTTGGTGTTACATAGGGAATTGGAGTAATCATAATTCCGCCAGTTTCTGTTTGCCACCAAGTATCTACAATCGGACTTTTCTTTTTTCCAATATTATCATTATACCAATGCCAAGCTTCTTCGTTAATTGGCTCACCTACAGAACCTAATACTTTTAAAGAAGACAAATCATAAATATCTACTACTTCTGTTCCTTGTTTTGCTAAAGCTCTAATTGCCGTTGGCGCTGTATAAAACTGATTTATTTTATGCTTTTCGATAATTTGCCAAAAACGCCCAAAATCTGGATAACTAGGAACACCTTCAAACATCACGGTTGTTGCTCCGTTTGCCAATGGTCCATAAACAATATAAGAATGACCTGTAATCCAACCAATATCTGCAGTACACCAATACACGTCGTTTTCTTTATATTGAAAAACATTTTTAAATGTATATGCTGTATACACCATATAACCCGCTGATGAATGAACCATTCCTTTTGGTTGTCCTGTAGAACCAGAAGTGTATAAAATAAATAAAGGATCTTCTGCATCCATTATTTCTGCTTCACACACTTTGGAAGCATTATCTAATAAAGGTTGTAACCAAAAATCTCTTCCTTCTTTCATTTGAATCTCAGAATTAATTCTTTTTGCTACCAACACATTTTCTACGTCTGGACAACTTTCTAATGCTTCATCTACAATTCCTTTTAAATCAATTGTTTTTGCTCCGCGATAAGATCCATCAGAAGTAATGACCATTTTACAATCACAATCAATAATTCGTGTTGATAATGCTTTGGATGAAAATCCTGCAAAAACAACCGAATGAATTGCGCCAATTCTTGCACAAGCCAATGTTGCAATTGCCAGTTCTGGAATCATTGGAATGTAAATACAAACTCGATCCCCTTTTTTTACGCCTTTATCTTTTAGCACATTTGCAAACTGATTTACGCGCTCAAATAATTGTCTATAAGTTATATGTTCGGCTTCTTCATCTGAATTATTTGGTTCAAAAATGATAGCGGTTTTATCTCCACGTGTTGCTAAATGTCTGTCTAAACAATTTTCTGTAATGTTTAATTTGGCTCCTTCAAACCATTTTACTTCTGGTTTTGTAAAATCCCAACTTAAAACGTTATTCCATTTTTTTCTCCACAAAAAGTGTTCTTCAGCTATTTCTTCCCAAAAATTTTCTGGCTCTCGAATAGATTTTCTATATACTTGATAATATTCTTCTAAATGCTTGATGTGATAATTACTCATTCTCTATTCTATTTACTGCAGCTTCGACTGCGGTCAGTTACCTCTAGTTTTACCTTTTTTGGTGTCTGAATCAGACTTTTTATTTTTAATGCTCTTGTGCGTTTCCTACACCAGACGGAATTCTAATTGTTTCTACTAGTTCTTGTACTTCTTGCGGTGGATCTGGAGTAAACTTAGAAATTACAATTGCCACAACAAAGTTGATTAGCATCGCTACGGTTCCAAAACCTTCTGGAGAAATTCCAAACCACCAATCTTCTTTTGTACCTCCTCCAAACCAATCAAACTTGAATTTTAGCATGTAAAAAAGCATTAAAACAATTCCGACTACCATCCCTGCAATGGCGCCTTCTTTATTCATTTTCTTATAAAAAATCCCCATCGTAATTGCTGGAAAAAAGGAAGCTGCTGCCAATCCAAACGCTAAAGCCACTGTTGCGGCGACAAAATCTGGAGGATTAATTCCAAAATATCCAGCAATAATTACAGCAACAACTGCTGATAACCTTGCTGCTATTAATTCGCCTTTTTCAGAAATATTAGGGTTAATCATTTTCTTAATTAAATCGTGAGAAACTGAAGCCGAAATTACTAATAATAATCCTGCTGCTGTAGATAGCGCTGCTGCTAAGGCTCCAGCTGCCACTAAAGCAATTACCCAATTTGGTAATCCTGCAATTTCAGGATTTGCCAATACCATAATATCTTTATCAATTGTCAATTCATTTGTTTTTGCATCTCCAACATATTGAATCACTCCATCATTATTTTTATCGTCAAAAACTAACAAACCTGTATCTTCCCAATTGGTAAACCATTGCGGCATTTTTTTATACTCAACATTACTTACCGTTTCTATCAGATTGGTTCTAGAAAATAATGCAATTGCTGGTGCTGTTGTATACAACACTGCTATAAAAATTAATGCCCAAGCTGCTGATTTACGAGCATCACTTACTTTTTTTACAGTAAAAAAACGAACAATAACATGTGGTAATCCTGCAGTGCCTACCATTAAAGCTGCTGTAATAAACAGCATGTCTAATGTCGATTTACTTCCAGAGGTATATTCATGAAAACCAAGTTCTCTATGCAATCCATCTAATTTATCTAGCAAATAAATACCATCAGATCCTTTACTTCCAAAGCCTATTTGCGGAATTGCAGTATCCGCCATCTGAATAGAAATAAAAATTGCGGGCACCATAAAAGCAAAAATCAACACACAATATTGTGCTACTTGCGTATATGTAATCCCTTTCATCCCACCTAAAACGGCATAAAACAAAACGATAACCATTCCAATAATTACACCTGTATTGATCTCAACTTCTAAAAAACGAGAAAATACCAAACCTACGCCACGCATTTGCCCAGCTACATAAGTAAAAGAAACAATCAAGGCACAAAAAATTGCGACAGATCTTGCTACATTAGAATAATAGCGATCTCCTATAAAATCAGGCACCGTAAATTTTCCAAACTTTCGTAAATAAGGTGCTAATAGTAATGCTAAAAGCACATATCCACCAGTCCACCCCATCAAATAAACAGAACCGTCATATCCATTAAAGGAGATGATACCTGCCATAGAAATAAAAGAAGCTGCCGACATCCAATCTGCTGCTGTTGCCAATCCATTAGCTAACGGAGAAACGCCACCTCCAGCAACGTAAAATTCTTTTGTTGATCCTGCTCTCGACCAAATGGCAATACCTATATACAAAGAAAAAGTGATTCCTACTAGAACCCAGGTCCATACTTGTAATGTCATAGCTATTCGTTTACGTTATATTTTTTATCTAATCGATTCATCAATTTTATATATACTAAAATCAATATCACAAATACATAAATAGCACCTTGTTGTGCAAACCAAAATCCGAGTTTAAATCCACCTAAACGGATGGTGTTTAATTCATCAACTAAAATAATTCCGAATAAAAAGGAAACTGTAAACCAAATACTTAATAAAATTACCAAGTATTTTAAATTTATCTGCCAATATTTTTTTAAGTCTTTTTGTTGTGACATATGCTCTAATATAGATTTGATTTTTAAAGCCTCTAAGCTACTAAATTAGAACTAACTTTTATTCATTTTTTCTCTAGATAACAATGAATCGTCGACTGATTACATTTTCAATTCTAAAAACAGTAGCAAATTATAAAACAAAAATTATATTTGCTAACGATGATCAGTACTATATTTTTTGAAATTATATCTAACAACTGGCATATCATTAGTTTATTCTTTTTGATTTCCATTTTATATTCTTCTGTTGGTTTTGGCGGTGGGTCTAGCTATTTAGCTGTTTTAGCAGTAACCGGAATTGCATATACTCAAATTAGATCTACAGCTTTATTGTGTAACATTATCGTTGTTTCTGGAAATGTCTATGTATATATGAAAAGAAAAGAATTCAACTGGAAAAAAGTAATACCATTAACATTATTTAGTGTTCCGTTTGCTTTTATAGGTGGTTTCTTAAAAATAAATCAAACGCTATTTTTTGTCTTACTTGGTTTTACGTTACTATTTGCTGCGATTACTATGTGGATCTCTAAAAGCATTACTGCTTCTAAAGAAAACACGAATCAAATGAGTACTGTAAAAAACGTGAGTTATGGTGGGGTAATTGGATTTATCTCTGGAATGGTAGGAATTGGTGGCGGAATTTTTCTCGCACCTTTATTACATGTATCAAAATGGGATTCTCCAAAAAAAATTGCTGCAACTGCAAGTTTTTTTATTTTAGTGAATTCAATTGCTGGTTTGGTTGGTCATTACACAAATCCATATTTTAGTATTGATTGGAATTTAACTACAGTTCTTTTAATAACTGTTTTTATTGGTGGACAAATTGGTAGCAGATTTAGTAATAAATTCTTAAATCCAATTCAATTAAAAAGAGCAACCGCTATATTGATTGCCTTTGTAAGTATTAAAATATTGTGGAAATATTTAGTTTAGTCTTTTGCTCCAATTCCTTGATCAAAACTATATGAACCAACATATGTTTTTAAAACTTTTTCTGAAACTTTAAATTTTGTGTTTGTATTTGATGAATCTTGTGCTTAAATTGTTGTTGCAAAAAACAAACTAAAAACAAAAAATAATACTGATACTTGAGAAACGCGTGCTTTCATTTTTATAAATTATTTTAATAATTAGAGAAGCAATATACAATTATAAATTAATTTAAGATAACTTTAATATTTTGTTTAAGTGTTTTGTATTTTTACTAAACAAAATAGTTGTAGATTTGTTTCGAACTTAAAAACAGATCAGATGAATTTCAAAAAACTAGTACCCGTATTTTTATTAGCAGTATTTATTTCTGCTCCAAGTTTCGCAAACAATACAGATCCTATAAATGATAAAAAGGGAACTGTAGAAACAACAAATAAAGAAGAAACAATTGTTAGTGTTGCCGCTTCAAATGAAAACTTTACAACTCTTGTCGCTGCTGTAAAAGCTGCTGGATTAGTAGATGTTTTAAATAGCAAGGGACCATTCACAGTTTTTGCACCAGTAAACGATGCTTTTGGAAAATTACCAGAAGGAACAGTAGCAAGTCTATTAAAACCTGAAAATAAGAAATTATTAACTGCTATTTTAACATATCACGTAGTTGCTGGGAAATTTAAAGCAAAAGATGTTGTGAAAGCAATTAATGATAATGGTGGTAAATTTGTAATTACAACTGTACAAGGAGGAAAACTTACTGCTTCTTTAAAAGATGGTAAAGTAATTTTAACAGATGTTAAAGGAAACATTTCTACAATTATTATAACTGATGTTGATGCTTCAAATGGTATTATACATGCAATTGATTCTGTAGTAATGCCTCAATAAATAGTAAGAGTTGGTTTAGTTAGTTGATAAAAGCTGCTGCAGAAATGTAGCAGCTTTTTTATGCTATAAATATATATTAATTTTACAACTCATCAATTTCTAATTGATAATCGTATTGTAAATCTTCATGCAAGGTTTTTACTGTTTTTTTAATACTTTCAACTTGTCTGTTATAGACGTTTTGTAAACGAACACTATTTTTTATTGCAGGCTTAAAGTTTTTTAGTTTTTGACAGAAATAAATCAACAGTTCTACTTCTGTTTCCTTTTTTTGAGAATATCGAATAAACTTTTTTGTTAGCGTTAAAATTTTGCGAACACTTTTTCTAATATAGAAATAACTATTGATGTTAATTTGATCAAATAAATCGTCTATTTGTTCTTTAACGCTTTCTATATATAACTCTTCACTTGAAGATTCGAACAATAAATAGGTAAGTAATTCTTTATTTTCTTTTTTAAATTTGGATAAACGTAAACATAATTCAATCAACTCATTAGAATTTTTATAACTCAATTCATCTTTGATTTTTTTTACCGTTACCGCTTTCATCTATTTTTGAAATTCTAAAGTAACTAAATACGCACAATGATCGGAAGCAATTAAATCACAAATAGTTTCTTTTGAGAGTACTTTCCATTTGTTTCTTGGATAATACATCACATAATCAATCTTTTTAATAGGAAACTCTGACGGAAAAGTTAATATCGGATTTGCTTTATTATACGAAGCTTCCCAAAAAGATTCTAAAATATTGATCGTTGTACTATTTGGAGTATCATTTAAATCGCCCGTTAAAATGGTTGGAAATTTATTGTTAGAAAACGCTTTATTAATTGCTGTTGCTTGCGAAACTCTATCTGTATCTTCTTTTAAATGATCTAAATGTGTACCAATAAATGAAATCGTATCTCCAGATTTTAATACCGTTGTAATTTCTAAAGCTGTTCTAGGTTCGTTTCCTTTTGTATATGGCAACGCAACATTTCTGGTTGATAAAAAAGAATATTTAGACAAAACTCCTTCTCCATATTCTCCGCCATCATAATACATTGCTCTTCCAAAAACCGAAGCCATTTTTGTACGAAAACCCAATTCTGTTGGTAAATCGTATTTTTTACTTCTGTTCGTTTTAAAATCTACTTCTTGTAAAGAAACAAAATCTGCATCTGCTTTTTTAATCACATTTGCAATAATGTCTAAATCAAAACTTCCGTTGGTTGTTTTTCCATGAAGAATATTAAAACTCAACACTTTTACCGTTACTTTTTTTGCATCTTTTTTTTGTGAAAATAAAATTCCACAAAAAAGAAAAGCAACTAAAAACGATATGAATTTACGGTTTGTCTGCATTTAATGTTCACTAGGAATTTCTACCATCTCGTTAACATCTGCATCATAATCTACACCATCAACTTTAAATCCGAATAAATTAAAGAAATCATCACTATATCCTTCTAAATCTCCAATTTGAGATAAATTTTCTGTAGATGCAACTTCCCATAATTTAGCAACTTCCGCTTGTACATCTTCTCTCATTTCCCAATCATCAATTCTAATTCTACCTTTAGAATCTAATAATAAATCTCCTCCAAATAAACGCTCACTATATAAACGTTGAATTTGCTCAATACAACCTTCATGAATTCCTTTTGCTTTCATAATTTTATACAACAAAGAAATATATAACGGAATTACAGGAATTGCAGAACTTGCCTGTGTAACCAACGCTTTATTTACAGAAACATATGCTTTTCCTCCGATTGATTTTAAATCATTAGAAATTGTAAATGCAGTTGCTTCTAAATTATCTTTTGCTGCACCAATTGTACCTTTTCTATAAACTGCTTCTGTTAATGAAGGACCTATATAAGAATACGCAATAGTTTTTGCTCCTTCAGATAATAAGTTTTCAGATTTTAATGCATCCATCCACATTTTCCAATCTTCTCCACCCATTACTGCAACTGTATTTGCAATATCTTCTCCTTCTGCTGGATTGATAGAAATTTCAGTTACGTTTCCTGTATGAAAATCTACTGTTTTGTTAGAAAAAACTCCGCCTATTGGTTTTAAAACCGACTTGAAGCGTTCTCCTGTATTTGGATGTGTTCTTACCGGTGAAGCCACACTATAAATAACCAAATCAATTTGACCTAAATCTGCCTTGATTATGTCTAATGTTTGGCGTTTTATTTCGTTTGAAAAGGCGTCGCCATTGATACTTTTTGCATACAACCCCGCTGAATTTGCATGTTTTTCAAATGCCGCAGTGTTATAATAACCTGCTGAGCCTGTTCTTCCTGGCGTAGAAGGTTTGTCAAAATACACTCCGATTGTTGCTGCATCTGAACCAAATGCGCTAGAAATTCTTGATGCTAATCCAAACCCTGTTGAAGAACCAATTACCAACACTTTTTTTGCGCCGTTGATTGCTCCTTTCAATTTTACATAATCTATTTGATTTATTACATTTTGCTCGCAACCTATTGGATGCGCTGTTAAACAAATAAATCCTCTTGTTCTTGGTTCTATAATCATGATAGTTTGTTTTAGTCTTTTAATTAACTGAAGTTAAAAACTCTGTTACATTTTTATTAATTCTTTCTAATACATTTTCTGTACTTGCTTTTACAAAAGCTTCTCCTGTAATTTGCTCGTACAACTCTATATATCTATTAGAAATTTCTATAATTTTTTCGTCAGACATTTCTGGGATTTGTTGTCCATCTTTTCCTTGAAATCCGTTTTCTATCAACCATTGTCTAACAAATTCTTTTGACAATTGTTTTTGTGTTTCACCTTTTTCTTGTCTTTCTTGATATCCATCAGCATAAAAATAACGAGAAGAATCTGGTGTATGAATTTCATCAATTAAAACGATTTTCCCTTCTTTTGTTTTACCAAATTCATATTTTGTATCCACCAAAATCAATCCACGCTTTGCTGCAATTTCTGTTCCTCTAGCAAACAATTTACGTGTATAATTTTCTAATACCAAATAATCTTTTTCTGAGACGATTCCTTTTACTAAAATTTCTTCACGAGAAATATCTTCATCATGTTCTCCGTTTTCTGCTTTTGTAGACGGTGTGATTATTGGAATTGGAAACTGATCATTTTCTTTGAGTCCTTGTGGCATTGAAACACCGCAAAGCATTCTTTTTCCTGCTTTGTATTCTCTAGCTGCATGTCCAGACATATAACCTCTAATTACCATTTCTACTTTAAATGGATCACATAAATGACCAATGGCAACATTTTCATCTGGAGTTGCCACTAACCAATTCGGAACAATATCCACAGTATTATCCATCATTTTGGTTGCTATCTGATTTAAAATTTGTCCTTTAAACGGAATTTGCTTTGGTAGAATTACATCAAAGGCAGACAATCTATCGGAAACAATCATTACCAATATATTGTCATTAATATTGTAAACTTCTCTTACTTTTCCTTTATATACAGATTTCTGTTTCGGAAATTGAAAATTAGTTTCATTTATCGTGTTCATTTTTGTTGTGTTGTTATTGGATGCAAAAGTAAACTTTTAAGCTTAAAAGTCTAAATCAAAAAGTTGAAAATTTCTTTCCTAAAAACTTATTGCCTGATACAAATAAATTTATTCTGTTTCTATACTTTTATATGCAGAAATAATTCGTTTTACCAATCTATGACGAATTATATCTGTATCATCTAAATAAATTTGCGCAATTCCTTCGATATCTTTTAACGCCAACAACGATTCTTTTAACCCAGAAACTTGTTTTCTTGGTAAATCTATTTGTCCGGGATCTCCATTTATAATAAACTTTGCATGTTTTCCCATTCTGGTTAAAAACATTTTCATTTGATTGTGCGTTGTATTTTGGGCTTCATCTAAAATAACAAAAGCATTATCCAAGGTTCTACCCCGCATAAACGCTAAAGGCGCAATTTGTATGACTCCTTTTTCTAAATACGATTCTAATTTTTCATGTGGAAGCATATCACGTAATGCATCATATAAAGGTTGCATATACGGATCTAATTTTTCTTTTAAATCTCCTGGTAAAAAACCCAAATTTTCTCCAGATTCTACTGCTGGTCTTGTTAAAATAATTCGTCGAACTTCTTTTTCTTTCAATGCTTTTACCGCTAAAGCAACTGCTGTATAAGTTTTTCCTGTTCCGGCTGGGCCAACTGCAAAAAGCATATCATTTTTTTGCATCATAGAAACCATTTTACGCTGATTTTCTGTTTGTGGTTTTATCAATTTACCATTCACTCCATGCACTAAAACGTCATTTGTATTCACATCTGTTTTTTCTTCTTTTCCTGTAGAAGTTAAAATACGCTCAATGCTATTTTCGTCTAGCTTGTTGTATTTATTAAAATACTTTATCAGCATTTCTATCCGTTTTTCAAACTCGTCTAGAATGTCTGATTCTCCATAAATTTTTAAGTTATTTCCTCTTGCTACGATTTTAATTTTTGGGAAGTACTTTTTTAGTTGTGCAATGGTACTATTTTGAGTTCCAAAAAAGTCTTTTGGATCGATGTCTGTTAGTTCAATAATTCTTTCTATCAAATGATTCTATTTTAATAGGTTAACAATCTGTGAATTGTAAATAGTTGTATAAAATAAAATGAGATAAAATCTATCTGCTTTTTATACAAGAAAATTACGAATAAAAATTTAGAATTGATTAGCTTTGTGTAAAATTTTTGTAATTTTTTAAACAACTAATTAACAGATGGTTTTTACATGTCTTTAATAACTTTAACAACAGATTTCGGAACTAAAGACCATTTTGTAGGCGCTGTAAAAGGAGCTATTTACACAGAATTACCTGATGCTAGAATTGTTGATATTACACACGAAATTTCTCCATTTAGCATTACAGAAACTGCCTATATTTTAAAAAATTCTTATAAAAGTTTTCCTGATAAAAGCATTCATATTGTTGGTGTAGATTCTGAATTGAGTTTAGAAAACAAACACATTGCGTTGTTGTTAGACAATCATTATTTTATTTGTCCAGACAACGGAATTATTTCTATGATTGCTTCAGAAATTAATCCAACACAAATTGTAGAAATTAACATTCACGATCGTGTAGAGAGTAGTTTTCCTGTATTAGATGTATTTGTGCAAGTAGCTTGTTTTATTGCTCGTGGCGGAAGTTTAGGCGTTATTGGAAAAGAAATTCAGACGTATAAAAAAATGACTGAAATTCAGCCTAAAATCAATTCAAATGAAACACAAATTATTGGAAGTGTCATTTATATTGACAACTACGGAAACGTGATTAGCAACATTAGCGAAAAATTATTTACAGAAATTGGCAAAGCAAGAAATTATAAAGTAATTGCTAGGCGTTATTCTTTTGATAAAATCAACAAAAAATACAACGACATTATCAATTTCCAAATTGATGAAAATAGAAATCATTATGATGGTACTAAACTAGCTATTTTTAATTCTGCCGGATTGTTAGAAATTGCCGTTTACAGAAGTAATTTAAATACGGTTGGTAGCGCTTCTTCTTTATTAGGATTGGATTACAGAGATACAATTATGGTAGAGTTTTATTAATCTTCAAGAAAATATACATGTTTATTAGAATTGTAAAAATGGGATTTCACGAAGAAAATGTAGCAACATTTCTAGCTATTTTTGAAAGTAAAAAACAAAAAATTAGAAGCAACAATGGTTGTCAATTATTAGAATTGTATCGCGATAAAAATGATCCCACCATTTTCTTCACCTACAGTTATTGGGAAACTGAACAAGATTTAGAAAATTATAGAACTTCTCATTTATTTAAAGATGTTTGGGCAAAAACAAAAGCATTGTTTAATACAAAACCAGAAGCTTGGAGCGTTGATAAAATGGTAAGTTTACCCTAATCAGTTATCAATGAACAATTATCAATGAATAAGTATCCATGAAGCAATTTTCTTTTTTACATTTTCCTGAACTTAAAACAGAACGACTATTGTTACGTCAATTAAATTTTGAGGATGCCAATACTATTTTTAAGTTACGTTCTAATAAAGAAATTAACAAACTAATTACTAGAAAAATATCAAAAAGCATTGAAGAGGCTACTGAATTTATTAGTGTTTGTCACCAAGAATTTGATAAACAACATCGAATTTTTTGGGCAATGCAATTAAAAGAATCCAACGAAGTAATTGGAACAATTGTATTTCATAAGATTTTGTTGGATAAAAATTATGCTGAAATTGGTTATGAACTCAATCCTGCATTTCACAAAAAAGGGTTAATGAATGAAGCAATGGAAGCAGTTGTGTCATTTGGAATTAAAATCCTAAAACTAAAAGTTATTGAAGCTTTTACACATCAAAATAATATCGCCTCTAGTGCGTTGTTAGAAAAACACCATTTTGTTTTTCAACCAGAAAGAAGAGATGAAGATGTTGAAAATAATCGTATTTTTAAACTTATAAGTAATAATTAAATATCATTCTAAAATAAACCTTTTTAGGCAATTGAAGAATCTAAAAGTGTGAGATTTCTCACAAAAAAGTTCGAAATGATAATAAACTATAATCAATAATTAAACGCATAAACAAATCAACAGTTAAACAATGTTTCCAATCCTTAGAAAAGAATTCAATTTATTTTTTGCTTCGCCAATTGCCTATTTGGTAATCGGAGTTTTCTTGCTGGTAAACGGATTATTTTTATGGATTTTTAAAGACGATACCAATATTTTAAATGCTGGTTTCGCAGATTTAAACAGCTTCTTTTATTTAGCTCCTTGGGTTTTATTATTCTTAATTCCTGCAATAACCATGAAAAGTTTTGCAGACGAATTAAATACTGGAACGATAGAAACGTTACGAACAAAACCAATTACAGATTGGCAAATTGTGTTGGGCAAATTTACCGCTTCGCTCCTATTAATTGTCGTTGCGTTAGCACCAACATTAACCTATGTGTATACAATTATTCAGTTAGGAAATCCGGTTGGAAATATCGATTTAGGAAGTACAATTGGTTCATATATTGGTTTGTTATTTTTAGCGGCAACATACACTTCTGTTGGGTTATTTACCTCAACATTTTCTAAAAATCAAATTGTTGCATTTATTCTCGGTGTTTTTATAACGTTCTTTTTGTTTTACGGATTTGATGCCATTGCAGGGTTATTTCTAACAAATAGCTACACCATTCAGTTATTAGGAATCAACGAGCATTTTAAAAGTATCAGTCGCGGAGTTATTGACACAAGAGATGTTTTGTACTTTGTTTCTGTAAGTGTTTTCTTTTTATTACTAACTAAAAACCAGTTACGTAATGTCTAAGAATTTAAAAACAGTTGCAAAATTATTGATCAGTTTACTATTGATTAATTTTTTAGGAAATCAATACTACAAACGTTTTGATATAACACAAGACAAACGTTACACGGTAACAAACACAACAACTTTAATCGTAAATTCTATTGATACTATTTTAAATGTAAAAGTATATTTACAAGGCGATTTTCCTGCAGAATTTAAACGTTTACAAATTGAAACCAAACAGTTTTTAGAAGAATTAAGAGCTATAAATTCTAATATCAGAATTCAGTTTATAAATCCTGATTCTTACCGAGAAGATTTAATCAAAAAAGGATTCATTCCAAGCAGGTTAACGGTAGAAGAAAACGGTAAATTATCGGAAGCTATTATATTTCCTTGGGCAGAAATTTCTTATCAAAACAAAACCGAATTGGTAAATCTATTGCCAAGTACAAACGCAAATTTACAAGATGAACAATTGCAAAATGCAGTTGAAAATTTAGAGTTTTCTTTTGCTAGTGCTCTTAAAAACATGAGCAGAAAAAACAAGCAAAAAATTGCCATTCTTTCTGGAAACGGAGAATTGCAAGACATTTATTTATATAGTTTTTTAAAAGAAGTTGCTACAAAATATAGTTTGGCGAAATTTACCTTAGATTCTGTACTTACAAATCCTCAAAAAACACTTCAAGATTTAACCAATTTCGATTTAGCAATTATTGCAAAACCAACGATCAAGTTTTCTGATAACGAAAAATTAACGCTAGATCAGTTTATCACAAATGGTGGAAAAACGCTGTGGATGATTGACAATGTACAAGCAGAACAAGATAGTTTATTGCAAACTGGTAAAATGTTGGCGTATCCAAGAGATTTAAATTTAACCGATTTATTATTTGCGTACGGAGTTAGAATCAATACAAGTATTATTAAGGATTTATATGCTGCTAAAATTCCGTTAGCGACTGGAAACGTTGGAAATCAAACTCAATTTCAATATTTACCTTGGAAATTTCATCCGTTGGTAAACGGAAATGAAAATCATCCAATTACAAAAAATATTCGTCCTGTTCGTTTACAGTTTACAACTCAAATTGATACCTTAAAAAACAACATCAAAAAAACGCCTTTATTAGCAACATCATTACTTTCTGGAAAATTAGGAACACCAAATTTTGTGGACTTAAAAATGATTGCTGACGAGCAAAACCCAAACGAATACAAAAGCGGAAAACAATTAACAGCTGTTTTGCTAGAAGGAGTTTTTAACTCGGCGTATAAAAACAGAATTAACCCTTTTAATACACCCCTTTTTAAAGCACAAAGCACTACAAACAAAATGGTTGTAATTGCAGATGGAGATATTGCGAAAAATCAACTCTTAAAAAATAAACCGTACGATTTATCAACTGATAAATGGACGCAAGAAACCTTTGGAAATAAAGAATTTTTATTAAATACAATAGATTATTTATTGGATGACGATGGCTTCATTAATCTTAGAAATAAATCGCTAAAAATTAATGTATTAGACAAACAAAAAGCTTTTGAAGAACGTTTCTTTTGGCAGTTTTTTAATATTGTTTTACCGTTGGTTTTATTAGCAATTTTTGGATTGGTTTTTAATTTTTTAAGAAAAAGAAAGTATTCTTAATTTCTTCTACAGGTTTGGCAATCATTATACATAATTGTTTTTAGTATATTTATTGAAAAATAAAAAATACTTTTTTATAAAAACAATGACTTGCAAACAATTAGGTGGCGCTTGTAATGTTACTTTTAGTGCAACAACTTTCGAAGAAATTACAGAATTAAGCAAACAACACGGAATGGAAATGTTTCAAAAACAAGATGCAGCACATATAAGAGAAATGCAAGAATTAATGAAATCTCCAAAAGTAATGCAGCAATGGTTTGCAGACTGTAAAAAAGAATTTGAAGCTTTATAATGTTATTTTTTTAATACAATTATATTATGAAAAAACTATGAATAGATTTATTAAGATAGATTTACTCTTTCTTGGGTTTCTTCTCATTACAACAATTTTATTAGTTTGCTCATGGAATCAAACCCAAAATGTACTTGATTTACTTCTAATAAGAGGAGTTATATTTCTTGTTAGTTTAGGTTTCATTTTCTTAAATCCGATTATAAAATCTGCTCTATTTAATCTCTTTAGAAATATCTATCCCGTATTATTTGCAGGTTATTTTTATACAGAAACCGTACATTATAACAAATTTCTTTTTGATAACCTTGATTGGATCTTTATACAAATGGATCAATGGATCTTTGGTTTTCAACCAAGTATAGAGTTCTCTAATTATTTTTCTAGTCCTTGGTTTACTGAATTGATGTACTTCGGATATTTCGCTTTTTACTTTATCATTCTTGGTTTTATTTTTATCACCTATTTTAAAATGAAAACTATTTTTTTAGAAAGTGTCTTTAAAGTTACTTTTTCATTATTGTTTTTTTATTTCATTTTTGCATTGTTCCCTTCTGCAGGACCTCAATTTTATTTTGATGTATCAGAAAGAGCTGTTCCAACAAACGGATATTTATTTCAAAAAATAATGCACGCCATTCAAAACGGAGCAGAACAACCAACTGGAGCTTTTCCGAGCTCTCATGTTGGTGTAACCATTATAATTTTATTGTTAGCAAGAAAAACGTTACCGTTATTTTTTAAAATCTGTGTACCGCTAACCATTATTTTAATTTTATCAACTGTTTACATAAAAGCACATTATGTAGTTGATGCTATTTTCGGACTTTTAATAGCACCAATCATCTTGTATTTGGCAGATTTTGTGTATCATTATCAATTCAAAAATAAAATTAGTACAAACTAAATTTATGATTCATCTTAAAGAAGTAACAGCTTATAAAGATTTAAGAACCTTTATAAAATTACCTTATAAAATCCATAAAAGTCATCCAGAATGGCTACCACCATTAGTAACGGATGAATATAAAGTCTTTGATAAAAAGAAGAATCATTCTTTTGAACATTGCGATACTATTATGTATTTAGCAAGTAAAAATGGTGAAGTTGTTGGGAGAATTATGGGAATTATCAATCACGCTTATAACAACGGAAATAACGAAAAAAACGTTCGCTTCTGTTCTTTAGAGTGTTATGACAATGCCGAAGTTTTTGATAAATTAATTGAAGCAATTGAAATTTGGGGAAAAGAAAAAAATATGAAAAACATTGTTGGTCCGTTAGGGTTTTCTGATAAAGATCCACAAGGATTTTTACTAGAAGGATTTGATGATCCAATGACGGTTATGGTTACCAATTGTAGTTTTGAATATATGATTTCTCACACCCAAAGAAACGGTTTTAAAAAGAAAATCGATTTGTTTCAATATCGAGTTCAGTTAGAAGAAAAAACGGCAGACATTTACATCAAAATCGCAGAACGCGTAAAATCGAGAGGCTTTAAAATTGTTGAGTTTACAAAATCAAAAGAATTAAAACCATATGTAAAAACGGTGTTCGATTTAATTAACGAAACCTACACAGATATTTACGGATTTGCTCCTTTAGATGACACAGAAGCAACAGAATTTTCAAATCGGTTTTTACCATTGTTAAATCCGAATTATCTCAAATTAGTAAAAGACAAAAATGATGTTGTAGTAGCGTTTGTTATTGCCATGCCAAATATTAGTGAAGGTTTTAAAAAAGCCAACGGAAGAATCTTACCTTTAGGATTTATACATATTTTAAAAGCTCTAAAAACGGCAACACAATTAGATATGTTGTTAGGTTGTGTTAAGCAAAATATCAGAAATTTTGGATTGGATGCTTTAATGGCAGTTGCTTTATTTGATTCTGCCAGAAAAGGAAACTTAACCGTTATGGACAGCCATTTAATTATGGAAGATAATATTAAAATGCGGGCAGTTATGGAGCGAATGAATCACGAAATTTATAAAAAATATCGAATTTTCGAAAAAAATTTATGAACAAAAAACCTAAACTTGGCTTAAAAGAAAATTGGATTCAGTTTACAATTTTGGTCATTGTAAATGCTTTTGTTGGCGGAATGGTTGGTTTAGAACGCACTATTTTTCCGAAATTTGCAGAACTAGAATTTGGTATTGCTTCTAAAACTGCTATCTTATCTTTTATTGTTGCATTCGGAATTACAAAAGCCATTACCAATTATTTTACTGGAAAACTCGCCAACAAATACGGACGAAAAAATTTATTGATTCTGGGTTGGATTTTTGCACTTCCTATTCCGTTTATTTTGATGAATGCAACCCATTGGAATTGGGTGATTTTTGCCAATATTTTATTGGGAATTAACCAAGGATTAACTTGGAGTAGCACCGTTGTTATGAAAATTGATTTGGTAGGCGATAAAGACAGAGGCTTGGCAATGGGGATTAATGAATTTGCTGGTTATTTTGCTGTTGGTGTTGTCGCTTTTTTAACAGGAATTATAGCTCAGAATTATGGCATTACTCCGTATCCTTTTTACATCGGAGTTGGAATTTCTATTATTGGATTATTACTTTCTGTTTTGTTTGTAAATGATACTCGAAAATTTGTCAATCAAGAACAAAAAATTGACACTACAAGTAGTTTAGACAATGTGTTTTTACAAACTACTTTTAAGAATAAAAATCTAAGTGCTATCACTCAAGCTGGCTTAGTTAATAATTTGAACGACGGAATGATTTGGGGTTTATTACCTATTTTATTAATTAGTTTAGAGTTTGACACCAAAAGCATCGGAATTGTTGCAGCTGTGTATCCAACCGTTTGGGGAATTGGGCAATTGTTTACAGGCAAAATGTCTGACATCTATCCTAAAAAGAAAATGTTGTTTTGGGGAATGATTATTCAAGGTTTTGCAATCATTTCAATTGTGTATACAACAGACTTTTTAAGTTTGATTTTTATTGCTGCCATTTTAGGATTTGGAACCGCTTTGGTGTATCCAACTTTTTTATCAGCAATCGCTTCAACTACTACTCCAACGCAACGTGCAGAAAGTATTGGTGTATTCAGATTATGGCGAGATTTAGGGTATGCAATCGGTGCCATTTTATCAGGAATTATTGCTGATGTTTGGGGAATAGAATATGCCATTCTATCTATTGGAATTATTACAATTCTATCTTCATTTGTAATTAAGTTTAGAATGACAGATTAAACAGCCTCTCGGCTGTTTTTAATCATTGTCTTCTAACGTAAAAACATTTTCTACAGATTCGTTAAATAATCGTGCAATTTTTAATGCTAACACTGTGGAAGGAACATATTTCCCTTTTTCAATTGCATTAATAGATTGTCTTGTTACTCCAATTTTTTCAGCTAAATCTGCTTGTGTTAAATCGTGTATTGCTCTTTGTACTTTTAGTCTATTCTTCATCACGCAAATATTTTGATTTTAATACACTAAAACGAATTACAAAAAATAATAATGGTGTAAACATGTTAAAAAATAATATGTTTAAGAAAACCATATCGTACACAAATAAAATTGCGACAAGCAAAATGCTATAATTTACAATCAATGCCCAAACTAAAGAATCTTTTCTCAACTTATAAATAAACTCATCTTCAATTTTTTCTTTTGTAAATCCTACTAAAAATCCACCAACGATGATGAATACAGAAACCAATTCATCAAAAATTTCGTTTTCAATAATTTTAAAAAAAGTAGGTTTTCCAAAAATCTGATCGTCATAAATAGAGAGTACTTTCATTTTTAAAACTTCAGTCGGTTCAAAATCTGTTACGTACATGAAAATTCCACCTAGAATTCCTATAATGAATAATACCCAACCTAGTTTTTTGAATTTGTTTGGTAATAAATAATTTGTTTTCATTTCTTTCTGATTTAATATTAGGAGACAAATGTAATTAAAATATTACATAATGTATAGTTTTCTTTACTTTTTGTAAATAAAACATTACTTTACAAAATAAAAAAAGCAATGACATAGTTACTGCCTAGATATAAGCTTATAAAAATTTTAATTTACCACATCAACTTTTCTTCTCATAGTTGTTTGTAATAGAATAGCAATTCCCATAACCAAAGCACAACCTAACAAGTTTAACCATAAATATGGTAACCAATCTAATAGAAATACTCCAATAATAATTACTTGTGTAATTAAAGCAGCTATAAATACGGCATTTCCTTTTACAAATTTTATAAAAAATGCCAATAAGAAAATTCCTAATACATTTCCGTAGAAAATAGAACCGATAATATTTACCAATTGAATTAAGTTATCAAATAAATTAGCAACACAAGCTACTAGAATAGCGAGAATCCCCCAACCTAATGTAAACCACTTAGACATTTTTACATAATGCCCTTCGCTTTTTTCTTCTTTTACATTTCTCTTGTATAAATCTATTACAGTTGTAGAGGCTAGTGCGTTTAACTCTGAAGCTGTTGATGACATTGCAGCCGATAAGATTACTGCCAACAACAAGCCAATTAATCCTCTTGGTAAATTGTTTAAGATAAAATGAATAAACACATAATCTTTATCGTTTATTTCTATAGAAGTATCTGCTTTTTTAATAATAGTTTTTGCTTTTTCTTTTATACCAACACTTTTTAATTCTAATGCTTTTATTTGCGGTTTATCACGCTCTTTAACTCCATTTAAAACCAATGCTTTTTTATCGTTCTCTATTTGCCTGTATTGATCTTCTAAGCCTTTATACTCTGCTGCATATTCTGAGTTGAGTACCACTTCATTTGCTTTGGGATTAAAGTTTAACGGTGCCGGATTAAATTGATAAAACACAAAAACCATCACTCCTACTAACAGAATAAAAAATTGCATTGGTACTTTTAACAATCCGTTAAACAACAAACCTAACTGACTTTCTCTAACCGATTTTCCTGATAAATAACGTTGCACTTGACTTTGATCTGTCCCAAAATACGAAAGCATTAAAAAAGTTCCTCCAAGAAAACCTGTCCAAACTGTATATCTATTACTTAAATCAAACGAAAAATCGAGTACTTTCATTTTACCACTTGCACCAGCAATATCTAATGCCTTAGAAAACGAAATGTCTTCTGGTAATTTGTCAACTATCATATAAAAGGCGACCAACATTCCAAAAAAGATAATCACCATTTGTTGCTTTTGTGTCACATTTACGGCTTTTGTTCCTCCTGAAACTGTATAAATAATCACCAAAAATCCAATGATAATATTTAGCGAAATTAAATTCCAACCTAAAACAGCAGACAATATAATTGCAGGTGCAAAAATGGTAATTCCGGCTGACAATCCTCTTTGTACTAAAAATAAAATGGCCGCCAATGTTCTAGTTTTTAAATCAAAACGGCCTTCTAAATATTCGTAGGCGGTATATACTTTTAATCGGTGATAGATCGGAATGAAAACCAAACAAATAATTACCATAGCAATTGGCAATCCGAAGTAAAATTGTACAAATCCCATTCCGCTATGAAATGCTTGTCCTGGTGTAGATAAAAAGGTAATTGCACTTGCTTGTGTTGCCATAACAGACAAACCGATTGTCCACCATTTTGTGTCGTTTCCTCCTTTAATATAATCTTCTACATTGGTGTTTTTTCTAGTTTTATAAGCACCAAAAATTACAATAAATGATAAAGTAGCAGAAAGTACAATCCAATCTAATAATTCCATAATTTATGTCCTTAATTTGAAAAATAGGTTGTGATACAATAAAATAGAATAATATATACAAAATTTGCAATAAGCACAACGCTATATATTTTTTTCCAAGGACGTTTTTCAGTTTCCATAATTATATTCTTTTATGATATTAAAATTGTCATTCCTTCGAAAGCAGAAATCTTTCAATTAAATATATTTTTTTCTTATAATGAGATTCCTGCTTTCGCAGGAATGACAGAAACTATTTTTCTTTACCAATAGACAACATATTTGCAAATAATTTATAGGCTCCAGAAACTCCTGCTGGCAATTCTCTAAAAAAGCTTATTCCTGTATAGATATAATGCCCTTTGCCATATTTAGCAACTAACAAACTTCCGTTTCTTGCTGGTTCATCTTTATCATTCATAGATAAAATTGGTATGAATTCTGTTCCCCATTCATTTGGAAAATACAATCCACGTTCTTGAACCCAACCATCAAAATCTGAAGCTTCAATTTTATTCGGAAAATTTAATAACGAATGATTTTTTGCCAACAACCTAACTTTTGCAGTTTCGTCTGTAACTCTATCACTAGACACGTTTAATTTATATGGCGCGCCAACATCAATTCCGCCTCTCCCGCTTGTGTTGTATTGTACAATCATATTTCCGCCTTTTTCTACATACTCTAACAAAAATTTTTGTTTGAATTTTAGAACATCAACTGTATTGTAGGCTCTAATTCCAAGAACTACAGCATCAAATTTAAGCAAGTTTTCATTGTTGATTTTGGTTGGGTCAATAACCAACACATTATATCCAATCTGACGCAAACTTTCTGGAATCACATCTCCAGCGCCAGCAATATAGCCAATGTAACTTCCATTTTTCTGAATGTTTAATCGCACAATTTTCGCCTCTGAATCTAATAATACAGATTGTTTAGGAATGTGATTATAATTGATTTCTACCAACTCTTTGTTGAAGTTTTTTCCATCCATCGTTGCAATACTTTTCAAGTTTCCTTCCGATTGATTTGATGGTGGTGTTACCAAAAAATCAACCATTAGATTATCGCCTTTTTGAGCAATAGAAAACGGGATTTCTTTTGGAGAAATTTTCCAATTACTTGGAGCTTTTAAACTTACAAATCCGGTTATATTTTTTGTTCCAGCTCTCACAGAAACCTGCACTTTTTTTGGTGTACCGTCAGAAAAGATCATTACTTTGTTATTCAACTTAGTAGTAACTTCTGGCAATACCTCAAACGGCTCATAGATTTCTCCAACATCACTTCTAGAATATCTGTACACCACATCTTTCGTAAAAGTTATATTGTGTTCCCAAATATTTAAGTTGAATTCAACTTGCAAAGGTCTGTCTGATTCTGGTTTTCCAATTTCCAATTGATTATTAACAGCGTACATTCCCAATGTTCCTTTATTTTGTAACCAATACGGATCTGAATACCGTGTGTTTTTTAATTTTATTATATCTGTAATATTTACAATAACATTATTTTGTAACTGTTTTTCTGGCGATTTTATAACTCTAACTCCATTTTCTTTAAAGCTGTAACTATCAAAAAATGTAGTAATAGTACTTCTATTTAAAACTTCAATTTTTATGACAACTTCTCCATTTGGTGTTGTGCTAGAACTAGTTGCAGAAACTTCTAAATACAATCCTGCGGCAGCTTCAATAATTTCTTTAATTTGATTTAGTTTGATTTTTCTCCAATGAGAATCTTCTAATAACATAATTTTATCATACGCATTTAACAACTCAGGTAGATGTTTTGATGGATTTGAGAAATCAAAATTCTCTTCTACTTCATATAAAATAGCTCCTATATCTCCTCCGCCATTTATACGATTCCAAGTAGTATTTATTCCCGAAAAAATATCAGAAGCATCTTTTGGTTTATCCCCTTTTAAAAATTCAACATATTCAAGTTCTGTTCCACGAGTTGTTAGTCTACCAAAACCTTGACATAAATGTTGGCTACTTGCCAACGCTGCAACTTCGTTATTAGATAATCCTTTTAGCGGATAATATACACCAACATCAAATGCGGTTAATTTGCCTTCAGTTTCATTTTTAAATTCATTTTCGTTTCTATAAAAAAAGCGTCCCGTATTAAAAAACAAGCGTTTTGGTTGCCAAACTTCTGTCTGTTTTAGCTGAGTTGGATATTTAGTTGCATCATTTGCCAAATCAAAAGCTTCTACACTTAACATGGCAGAAGTTGTATGGTGTCCATGTGTTGTTCCTGGTGTTCTATGATCAAATCGGTTGATAATTACATCAGGTTTAAATGTTCTAATTGCCCAAACAACATCGCTCAATACCTTGTCTTTTTCCCAAAACTCTAAGGTTTCTTTTGGATATTTAGAATACCCAAAATCATTTGCTCTAGTAAATAGTTGTTCACCACCATCAATTCTTCTTGCGGCTAATAATTCTTGTGTTCTTATCAATCCTAACAATTCTCTAATTTCTGGACCGATTAAATTCTGACCTCCATCTCCACGGGTTAAAGATAAATAGGCTGTTCTTGCTTTTTCATGATTTGCTAAATAAGAAATTAATCGTGTGTTTTCATCATCTGGATGCGCAGCAATGTATAATGCAGAACCTAAAAAGTTTAATTTCTGTACTTTTTCGTAAATCTGATTTGATGTTAACTTTTTCGGTTTTTGAGCAATCAACATAACAGAAAAAAGGAATGCAACTAGTGTTAAATATGTATATTTTTTCATTAAAAAGTCTTTAAGTAGTCAAAACAAATATAGTATTTATAAGTTTCGGAACGAGTTCTTAAAAAAGCATTAACATAATTATAACAATCAATATAGATTATAATAAAAATTGTCATATCGAGTGAATTTGATGTCCGACAGGAAAATCAAATTAGTACTTCGACTAGCTCAGTAGAACTATTGAGATATCTTTTGATTGATTTACCAATTGAAATCACTCAAACTGGCATTCTTCTTCCATCATCAACTAAATCCATTAAAAACTGTTGATAAATATATTTTTAAAATCACTTATTTAGAATATATTTGTAGTCCATATTTTTTTGAGAAAACTGAATATGAAATGTTTGACTTTTTAGTCTTTATGAAAAAAAACAAAATCAATGAAATTTATAGTATCAAGCTCGCAATTATTAAAGCAACTTCAAGTTCTTGGAGGCGTAATTAATAGTAATAATACCTTACCAATTTTAGATAATTTCTTATTTGAATTATCAGAAAACGAATTAAAAGTTTCTGCATCAGATTTAGAAACAACAATGAGTGCTGTTGTAGAAGTAGAATCTGATTCTAAGGGTTCTATTGCTGTGTCTGCACGTTTGTTATTAGATACCTTAAAAACATTTCCAGATCAGCCTTTAACCTTTAAAACTGAAGGAGAAAGTACTATTGAAATTAGTTCTGATCAAGGGAAATACGATATGGCCTTTTTTGGTGGAGAGGAATTTCCGAAAGCAGTTTCTTTAGCTGCGCCAAGTAATACAGTAATTCCTTCAGGAATTTTAGCAAATGCTATTTCTAAGACAATTTTTGCTGCTGGCAACGATGATTTACGTCCGGTTATGAGCGGAGTTTTCTTTCAGTTTAGTCCAGAGAGTTTAACGTTTGTTGCAACTGATGCACACAAATTAGTAAAATATACGCGTACTGATGTTACTGCTAATGAAACAGCAGAATTTATTATGCCTAAAAAACCGTTGACCTTATTAAAAGGTATTTTAAATGGTTCTGATAGCGATGTTTCTATTGAGTACAATAACTCGAATGCAAAATTTACTTTTGACAACTTTGTATTGGTTTGTCGTTTAATCGATGGGAAATATCCAAATTACGAAGCGGTTATTCCTAAGGAAAACCCAAATAAATTAACTGTTGATAGAGCTTCATTTTTAAACTCTGTAAAACGTGTGTCTATTTTCTCTAGCAAAACTACACACCAAATCAGATTAAAAATGGCAGGAACAGAATTAAACATTTCTGCAGAAGATTTAGATTACGCTAACAAAGCTGACGAACGTTTATCTTGCGATTATCAAGGAGACGATATGCAAATAGGCTTTAACTCTCGTTTTTTAAGCGAAATGTTAAACAACTTAAACTCTAATGATGTATTGATAGAAATGTCTTTACCAAATAGAGCGGGAATCTTAACACCTATTGACGGAACAGATGAGGGTGAGCAAATAACAATGTTGGTAATGCCAGTGATGTTGAATAGTTAGTTTCGACTACGCTCAACTACCTAAACTGTCTTATCGAGCTTGTCGAGATATCTCATTATAAATAATAAGAGCATCGTTTAAGTACGATGCTTTTTTTGTTTTAAATGTCATTCCGATTGTAACGGAGGAATCTTATAATATATTTTTCGACTTCATTTCATTTTACTCAAAATGATATTGCTTTTTTTTGTACTTTTAATATGTAGAATAATTGAATTGTACTACAGAAACTTAAAACAAACATTTAAAAAGAAAATATAATGGCAAAAAGTCAAGACTCAAAGAAGAACGTTAAAAAAGAACCTGCAAAAACTCCTAAAGAAAAAAAAGCAGAAAAGAGGCTAAAGAAATCTAAATAAGATTACTTGAATACTCAAAAAATCACGAATTAATTCTGAATTCATTTCAGAACCTTTTGGTTTTTGTCATTTCGAGTTTGTCCAGGAATATCTTCCTTTCTTTTTATCAAATTTCTCGACAAACTCGAAATGACAAAAACATCAAAAAAACACACTGTCATTCCGACTGAAATGTAGGAATCTCATAAGGTTTTTTTTAGTTACATTTACTTTTATGAATTTCCTCGCACATTTGTATTTATCAAACAATAATAGCAATATTTTAATTGGTAATTTCATTGCAGATCATATTCCGGGAAATAACTTTACACATTTTCATCCAGAGATTCAAAAAGGAATTATATTCCACCGAGAAATAGACACATTTACCGATGTTCATAAAATTGTACGTAAAAGCAAACGTAGATTAAATCCTAGATACAGACATTATAAAGGTGTAATTATCGATATTTTTTACGATCACTATTTAGCAAAAAACTGGTACTTGTATTCAGAAATTCCGTTAGATACATTTGTACAATCGGTCTATACTTTACTGCAAGATAATTTTGAAATCCTTCCAGAAAAGACACAACATTTATTACCTTTTATGATAGAATATAATTGGTTATACAATTATCAATACATAGAAGGAATTGAAAAAGTGTTAAAAGGAATGAATAACAGAACCAAACAAAAATCTCAAATGAATTTGGCTGTAGAAGATTTACAAAACCTACATAAAAAATTTGAAGAAGATTTTTCGGTCTTTTTCGAAGATTTGCGTATCTTTTCCAACCAAAAACTAAAAGAACTCAACAAAAACTAACAAATACATTATGAAAAAATTATTTTCAATTTTAATTATTGCAATCCTATTTGCAAATTGTACTGCTACAAAAGAAGATAAAGTTGTCGGACTCATTGCAGAAAAAGCAATGGTTGTTTCTGCTCGTGTAGAAGCTTCTCAAATTGGTTCTGATATCTTAAAAAAGGGCGGAAATGCATATGACGCAATGATCGCAACACAATTAGCATTAGCTGTTGTACATCCTGTAGCAGGAAATATTGGTGGTGGTGGATTTATGGTTTTTCGTCATAGTGATGGAAAATCTGGATCGTTAGATTTTAGAGAGAAAGCACCATTATCGTCAGACAAAGACATGTATTTAGATGAAAAAGGAAATGTAATTCCTGATAAAAGTAGTTTTGGAGTACATTCATCTGGTGTTCCTGGTTCAGTTGCCGGAATTGTAGAAGTATATGAAAAATACGGAAGTTTGCCTTTTAAAGACTTGGTGCAACCTGCAATTGATTTAGCAAGAAATGGTTATAAAGTAACTAAAAATCAAGCAAGATCTCTTAACGGAACAAGAGAGCGGTTTGAAAAAGCAAATAATTATAAAATTCCTTTTGATGCTGAATGGAAAGAAGGCGATGTTGTAAAATCAGAAGAATTGGCTCAAACGTTAGAGCGTATTAGAGATAATGGTAGAGATGGTTTTTATAAAGGAAAAACGGCAGATTTAATTGTAAATTATGTAAAGGAATTAGGCGGAATTATTACGCACGAAGACTTAGAAAAATACAAAGCTATTTGGCGTAAACCCATTGTTTTTGATTACAAAGGATACAAAATTACATCAATGACATTGCCTGCAAGTGGCGGAATTTGTTTAGCGCAAATTTTAAAATCTATTGAACCATATGATTTTTCAAAAATAGAACATAACTCAACAAAATATATTCAGTTACTTACAGAAGCAGAAAGAAGATCGTATGCAGACAGAGCGCATTATTTAGGTGATATGGATTTTGTAAATGTACCTATTGATAGTTTAACAGCTCCAAAATACATCAAGGATAGAATGAGTACTTTTTCTTGGGATAAAGCAACAAAGTCTTCGGATGTTTCTCATGGTGAAGTCTTAGGATCTGAAAGTAATGAAACTACACACTACTCTATTGTAGATAAATTTGGAAATGCAGTTTCTGTAACAACAACATTAAATACAGGTTACGGCTCTAAAGTTTTTGTAAAAGGTGCAGGTTTTTTCTTAAACAACGAAATGGACGATTTTAGTGCAAAACCTGGTGTACCAAATGTGTATGGTTTATTAGGTTCTGCTGCAAACGCAATTGCACCAGAAAAAAGAATGTTAAGTTCTATGACGCCAACAATTGTAGAAAAAGACGGGAAATTAAGAATGGTTGTAGGAACTCCTGGAGGATCAACAATTATTACTTCTGTATTACAAAACATTTTAAATGTCATAGAATATGATATGGGAATGCAAGAATCTGTTAATAAAGCACGTTTTCATCATCAATGGTTGCCAGATAATATCAGAATGGAACCAAGAGGATTTGATAGTATTACTAAATTGAATTTAAAAGCATTAGGGTACGAAATATTAGAGGAAAACTCTTTAATTATTGGTCGTGTAGATGCTATTTTAGTATTACCGAATGGAAAATTAGAAGGTGGCGCAGATCCTCGTGGAGATGATGCTGCAGTTGGGTATTAATGCGATTAACAGTGAACAGTTATCAATTTTTAAAACTCTGCCACTTTAAAACTTTGTGACTTTGTGACTTTGAAACTTTGAACCTTTGAATCTTTGAAACTTAAAAAATATGACACAACCTTTTCACTTAGCAATTCCAGTACAAAATTTAGATTTGTGTAGAACATTTTATAGAGATGTTTTACAATGTAAAGAAGGTAGAAGTTCTGAATCTTGGGTTGATTTTAATTTTTTCGGACATCAATTAGTGATTCATCAAAAAGATGGATTGTATAATGAAAAATCTATTACAAATCCTGTTGATGGACACGATGTTCCTGTTCCTCATTTTGGAGTAGTTTTATCTTGGGAAGATTGGCAAGAATTATCAAAAAGATTGATTGAAGAAAACACTCTATTTGTAATAGAACCAACAATTCGCTTTAAAGGAAAAGTTGGCGAACAAGCAACCATGTTTTTTACAGATCCAGAAAATAATGCCTTAGAGTTTAAAGCTTTTAAAGATCTTAAACAGTTGTTTGCCGTATAATTTTAAGACAGCAGAAATAAGCATGCTTTACTTCTAAGATAATTCCTTATTTTTAAGATTTATACATCAACTTATTCAAATATCAACTAATTCTAAAATCATGAAAAAAATCACCTTCTTTATTACCTTGTTTATTTCTTTGGTAAGCTTCTCACAAGGAACAAGATTATTAAGACAACCAACAATTTCAAAAACAGCTATTGTTTTTGTTTATGCAAACGATTTGTGGAAAGCTCCTATCAATGGTGGTAACGCCATTAGACTAACTAGTGATGATGGCTATGAATCTAACCCTCACTTTTCCAACGATGGAAAAATGATAGCTTTTACAGCTCAATATGATGGAAATACAGATGTTTATGTAATTCCTTCTGAAGGAGGTGAACCTAAAAGATTGACGTATCATCCAGGTGATGATTTTGTTCAAGGGTGGACTAAGGACAACATGGTTTTATTTAGATCTGAAAGAGAATCGAGACCAACACAAACAAGCAAATTTTATAGTATTTCAACTGAAGGAGGAATGCCAAAAGCGATAGATATTCCAAGAGCAGCATATGGAGAAATCTCTGAAGATGGTAACTATATCGCGTATACTCCTATTACTGGCTGGGATGCAGAATGGAGAAATTATCGAGGGGGGCAAGCCATGCCTATTTGGATTGTGAATCTTAAAACAAAAGAATTAGTAAGAACCCCTCAAAAAGATAAGGAAAGACATTTAGACCCTGTTTGGCATAATGGAATCGTATATTATATTTCAGAAAGAGATTATACCAGTAATATCTGGTCATTCAATCTCAAAAAAAACGAAGAAAAACAAATAACATTCCACAAAAAGTTTGATGTAAAAAGCTTAGATTCTAATTCAAATGGGATTGCTTATGAGCAAGGTGGATTTTTACATCTATTAAACCCAAATACAGGAATCACAAAACAATTACATATTGAAGTTAAAGGGGATTTGAATTATGCCAGATCTCGATGGAAAAACGTAACTGCTGCTAATCTTATAAATCCGAATATTTCTCCAAAAGGACAGCGGGCAATTTTTGAGTACCGAGGAGACATCTTTACGATTCCTAAAGAAAATGGAACTTGGAGGAATATTAGCAATTCACCTGGTGTTGCAGATAGATATCCTATTTGGTCTCCAAAAGGAGATAAAATAGCTTGGTTTTCAGATAAAACTGGAAATTATCAATTAACAATTTCAGATCAAAACGGAAATAATAGAACGTCAATTCCGTTACCAAATCCAACATTTTATTTTACTCCAGATTGGTCTCCAGATGGAAAACACATCGCATATACAGATACCGACTTTAATCTTTGGAGTTTAAATCTTGAAACAAAGAAGATCGTAAAAGTTGCAACAGATAGATATGCACACCCTAATAGAACTATGAATCCTCAATGGTCTCCAGATAGTAAATGGATTGCCTATTCTAAACAAAATGATAGTCATTTTAAATCTATTCACGTTTATAATATAGATACAAAAAAAACAATTCAAGTTACAGACCCAATTGCTGATGCAATTACTCCAATTTGGGATGCTTCCGGAAAATATTTATACACATTGGCGAGTACAAATTATGGTTTACAATCTGGCTGGCTAGACATGAGTTCTTATGGAACTGCAGTTACTAGAAGCTTATACGCTATTGTATTAAACTCTAAAGACAAAGCGCCTAATTTACCAATAACGGATGAAGAAGACGCAAAAAAGAAGCGTGATGAAAAAGATAAAAAAGTTGACGTAATTATTGATGAAAAAGGAATTTTTGATAGAGCAGTTGCTTTACAACTTCCTTCAAGAAACTACGCTGGCTTAATAAAAGCTGTAGAAAACAAGGTTTTTGTTACTGAACTTATTCCTAATACTTCAGGATTAGTAGTTCTTAGTTATGATGTTTCTAAACAAGAATCAACTGTGTTTTCAAAAGAAGTTACATCAATAGTCACTTCTGAAGATCGAAATTCAGTTTTATTATTTCAAAATGAAAATTGGAATTTAGTAAGTAGTAAATCTCCTCCAAAACCTGAAAAAGGAAGATTAAAAACGAATTTAAAAATGAAAATTGACCCGAAAGCTGAATATCATCAAATTTTTAAAGAAGGATGGAGATATATGCGTGATTTCCTATATGTTGATAATGTTCATGGTGCTCCTTGGGATGATATTTACAAATGGTACGCTCCTTGGATTGATCATGTAAGACATCGAACAGACTTGAATTATGTTGTAGATATTCTAAGTGGTGAAGTTTCTATTGGCCATTCTTATGTTTCTGGTGGAGATATGCCAGATATAAATCGTGTTCCTGTTGGTTTATTAGGTGCCGATTTAGAACCCGACAAAGGTTTCTATCGATTCACTAAAATTTATAAAGGGGAACGTTGGAATCCGTCTATTATAGCTCCATTAGGCTTACCTGGCCTTAATGTAAACAATGGAGATTACTTAATAGAAATAAATGGCGTTAAATTAACTTCAAGCATGAACCCATATCATTTGCTTGAACAAACTGCTAGCAGAGAAATTTACATAAAAGTAAATTCTAAACCCTCTACAGAAGGAGCAAGAACAGTTTTGGTAAAGCCAGTAGCTAGTGAAAATCAATTAAGAACGATAGATTGGGTTGAAAGCAATCGAAGAAAAGTAGATCAACTTTCCAACGGGAAATTAGCCTACATATATGTTCCCAATACAAGTAACCCTGGATTTACATCATTTAACCGGTACTACTTTTCTCAACAAGACAAAAAAGGAGCAATTATAGATGAACGTAATAATGGTGGTGGTTCTGCTGCTGATTACATGATTGATATTATGTCTAGAACCTTGTTTGGTTATTTTAATAGCAACGCAAATGACCACAGACCTTGGACAACTCCAATGGCTGGAATTTGGGGGCCAAAAGTGATGATTATAAATGAACGCGCAGGCTCTGGTGGAGACCTATTACCATATATGTTTAAAATGAAAAAAATAGGACCTATTGTAGGTACAAGAACCTGGGGAGGTTTGGTTGGGACTTGGGATACTCCTAGTTTTATAGATGGTGGAAGAATGGTTGCACCCCGTGGTGGTTTTTATGATGTTAATGGAAAATGGGCCGTTGAAGGCACAGGAATATCTCCTGACATTAAAGTAGATCAACTTCCTATACTTGTTCTACAAGGAAAAGACCCACAATTAGAACGCGCTGTTGAGGAAGCTATGCGATTATTAAAGAATAATGAATTTCAATTAAAACCTGAGCCTAAAGCTCCTACCCGCTGGAAAAGACCAAAAAATTACAAGAAAGACAACTAATTTTTCTATAAAAAATATTTTACCGGATCATTGAAAGAAAATCAATGATCCTTTTTTTTAATTATAAAAACTTGTGAATCTAATTGAAACACATATTGTGATTCAATTAAAAGCTCCTACTCGGTTGCAAGAATATGCAGTTGGTCTTTTTAAAACAATTCCAACAAAATCCGGAATTAAAAAGGCCATCAAAAAAAACTTGATGTTGGTTAATGGTGCGCAAGCATCAACTGCCCTTTTTATTAATGGAGGAGAAACCATTGAGCTGTTTTCTATTGAGAATAAAACTGAATTTAAGCGACTTCTACTTCCGCTAGAAGTGTTGTTTGAAGATGATTATTTATCTATTATATACAAACCAGCAGGAATTTTAGTTAGCGGAAATAAATTTGTAACCATTGCAAATGCATTGACACAAAACTTGCAAAAAAGCAATCAAATTGATGCTGTAAAACCACAGCCAATTCATCGGTTAGACTATCCCACTAGTGGCGTTTTATTAATTGGAAAAACAAGAAATTCAATTACAACACTAAGTCAAATGTTTGAAAAGAAAGAAATTCAAAAAACCTACCATGCTATTTGTATTGGAGAAATGCAAAACTCAAGAACTATTAAAAAACCTATTGATGATAAAGCATCCCAAAGTTATTTTGAAGTGTTAAAAACTGTGAGTTCACCTCGGTTTAAATTTTTAAACTTGGTAAAACTAACACCAAAAACAGGTAGAAGACATCAGCTCAGAATCCATTTATCTTCAATAGATAATCAGATTTTGGGAGATAAAGAATATGGAACCCCAGAACTAATGTTAAAAGGAAATGGTTTGTATTTACATACTTCTACTCTAGCGTTTGTTCACCCTTTTTCAAAAGAATTTATTTCAATCACCAAAGAATTACCTAAAAAATTTAGGAAGATTTTTCCGACTGAAAATTAATAATCTACAAATACTTTTGATATGTCTTTGTAAATCTGCAAATTTGAAACAACAAAAAACTTAAGATGACAAAAGCAGATGTAAAACCAAACGAATACAACGAATATTACTCAAGTTATATTGGTTTATTAGATGATAATACAGAACTCATAGATGGTTATTATCAAAATAAAAAAATGATGGAAGAGTTTATTAATTCTATTTCAGATGACAAATTATCATATCGTTATCAACCAGAAAAATGGAGTGTTAGTGAAGTGATTCAGCATTTAATAGACACAGAACGTATTTTCATGTATAGATGTTTTAGAATTGCTAGAAATGACAAAACCGAATTAGCTGGATTTGATCAAGATAACTATATCATTCCTTCTGAAGCGAACTCTAAATCAAAAGAACAAATTCTAGAAGAATTTTCTGCAAACAGAAACTATTCTATCTCATTACTTAAAAGTTTATCAGAAAAAAACCTAGCATTTGTTGGCAATGCAAATGGCAGAAATGTATCTGCAAGAGCAGCGGCATATATCGTTTTAGGACACGATATTTGGCACACAAACATCATTAAAGAACGCTATTTATAAAAAATTAAAACTCCAAAACACAAACTAGATTACTAGAATGCAAATAATTAGTAATTTAGCATATTAAGAAATTTACTAGAAATGAAAAAAGTTTTAAAAGCAATAGGAATATTTTTGGCGCTATTAATTATTGGTGGTGCCCTCTTTTATGTGGCTAATGATGAAAGTTTACCAACAGGGATTAAAGGTGTAAAAGCGGAAGCTTTAGCTTCTAAAATGATGAAGGCTCTTAACTATGAAGCATATAAAGACACAGAAGTATTAGAATGGAGTTTTAAGGGAAGACATTTTTATAAATGGAATAAAACTGAAAATGTAGTGGAAGTTTCTTGGGATGAAAATAGAGTGGTTTTAAATACCAAAAAACGGGAAAAATCTGAAGTTTATGTTTCAAACACAAAAACAGAGAGTCAACAATTAATTAATGAAGCAACAGTTTTTTTTAACAATGATAGTTTTTGGTTGGTGGCACCTTTTAAAGTTTTTGATGCTGGTGTAGAAAGAAGAGTTGTAAATTACAACAACCAAGAAGCACTTTTAATCACGTATACAACTGGAGGATCAACTCCTGGAGATTCTTATTTATGGATTTTAGATAAAAACGGATTGCCTACAAGTTTTAAAATGTGGACAAGTATCATTCCAATTGGCGGAACAGAAGCTTCTTGGAGCGATTGGAATACAACTGAAGCTGGATTTCAATTACCTACAAAACATGCAATTAGTTTGTTTGGAATAGAATTAAATATGGGGAGTGTAAAAGCGTATAATCCAAAAGCAGATGCATTAGCACATAAAATTCTAAAAACAATAAAACATGAAGCGTACAAAAACACTCGCTATATAGAATGGAGTTTTAGAGAAAAACGTTTTTTTAATTGGGATAAAAAAGAACATATTATTGAAGTAAGTTGGGATAAAAACAAAGTTATTTTACATCCAAATAATATAGAAAAAAGTTCATTATTTATTAATGATAAAGAAAGCATAGAGGATAAAGAAACACTTGTTAAAAGAGCTGAAGCAATATTTAATAATGATAGTTTTTGGTTGGTTGCTCCTCATAAACTTTTTGAAAACGGAATTATAAGAACAATTGTACAAGTTGATCGTAAAGACGCTTTAAAAGTAAAATATACAACTGGAGGTTCTACTCCAGGAGATTCTTACATTTGGGTATTAAATAATAATTTTTTACCTGTAAAATTTTTAATGACTGTTCCTAGCATGAAAATGGATCAAGTTCCTGCAACTTGGGAAGAATGGATAACCACAGAGTCTGGAACGTTGTTACCAAAAAACCATACGTTTTCTAGTGGAGGAAAATTAAATATGGGAGATGTAAAAGGGCATAATTAATAGCTATATTTACAATATGGATTCGAAAAATATTACTGACGGAATTTTAAGAGCTTTTGCAATTTTATTAGGAATTTCGCTACTACTCTATTTTTTGCATCTTATACAATCTGTAATTATTTATATAATCATCGCTGCCGTTATTTCATTAATTGCCAGACCAATGATTCGTTTTTTACAACGAAGATTAAAGTTCCCAAACACATTATCTGTTATTACAACAATGATTATTCTTGTAGGCTTTATTGTTGGAATTATCAGAATGTTTATTCCGCTTATTATTGAGCAAGGAGAAAGTTTGTCTTTATTAAACACAGACAAATTACTACAAAATTTGCAAGATGTTATCAATCAAGTAAATAATTACTTTGCGGAAAGGGATATTAATTTATTGTCAAAATTGAAAAATGTTGACTTTTTATCTGGTTTTCAAGCAATTCCTAATTTATTAAATTCTGTTGCAGGTACTTTAGGCTCTTTAAGTGTTGGATTATTTTCTGTCCTTTTTATTTCATTTTTCTTTATGAAAGACAGCAAATTATTAATGAATGCAACTCTTACTGTTTTACCTAAAAAAAGTGAAAACAGGTTTTCTAAATCAACAGAAATCATTAACAATCTACTATCTAGATACTTTATTGGCTTGGTTTTACAAATAACAATTCTGTTTGTACTTTACACAATTACTTTATTAATATTCGGAATTAAAAATGCTATTGTAATTTCTTTTCTATGTGCGTTGTTAAATTTAATTCCATATATCGGACCAATGATTGGGGCTGTAATTATGTTTTTATTATCAATGACAAGTAATTTAGGACAAGATTTTCAAACAGAAATATTACCAACAACTTTGTATGTAATGATTGGTTATTTTATTGCGCAGTTGATAGATAATTTCTTCAGTCAACCATTTATTTTTTCAAAAACAACAAAATCGCATCCATTAGAAATATTCTTTATTATTATTATTGGCGGATTGTTATTTGGCGTTATAGGAATGATTACTGCAATTCCTTTATACACAGCGTTAAAAGTAATTCTAAAAGAATTTTTGGCAGATAATAAAATTGTCAAATCATTAACAAAAGACATTTAATAAACTCTTTTTTTTGAATCCTGATATATTACATCCAAACGTTCAGCAATTTATTTCTGATCATTTAAATTCAGCTATTTCTAAATTGGTATTTAGAGGAAGTCCTTTTGATACAGTTTCTGTACAAGAATTGGCAACTCAAATAGTTTCTAAGAAGAAATGCGAGAAAAAACTACCAACTTGGTTTCAAACAGAAAACATATATTACCCAGCAAAGGTTAACATAGAACAAACTTCTTCAGAAATCACTGCAGAGTACAAATCATCAATAATATCAGGAGACTCAGTGATAGATATTACTGGCGGTTTTGGTGTAGACACGTACTATTTTTCTAAAAAATTAAAGAAAGTAACTCATTGTGAGCTAGATGCAAGTCTATCAATAATTGTTAACAACAATTATCAACAATTTGAAATTGATGAAATTAAACTCATTTCTGGAGATGGAATTGACTATTTAAAAAGTTCTTCTGAAAAATATGATTGGATTTATATTGATCCTTCTCGTAGAGATGTCACCAATAACAAAGTGTTTTTATTAAAAGACTGTTTACCAAATATTCCAGATAATTTAGAGCTCTTATTTTCTAAATCGAATAATATATTGATTAAGAATTCACCAATTTTAGATATTTCAAAAACAATAGAAGAATTAAATTTTGTAAAAGAAATTCACGTTGTTGCAGTAGCAAACGAAGTAAAAGAATTGCTCTTCATTTTAGAAAAGAATTATAAAAACAGCATTCATATAAAAACAATTAATTTTTGCAAAAATAATAATCAACAATTTGATTTTCAATACCTTAAAAATTCAATGTCAAATTACTCTGAACCAAAAAAATATATTTACGAACCAAATGCAGCCATTTTAAAATCTGGTGGGTTTCACGAAATAAGTGTTCAATTTAATATAGAAAAATTGCATCCACATTCACATTTATATACATCAGATGCTTTAATTGAGTTTCCTGGTAGAACTTTTTTGGTTGAAAATAATTGTCAATACAATAAAAAAGAAATTAAAAAATTTGTAAAAGAAAATAAAGCAAATATTACGACCAGAAATTTTCCGGAAACAGTTTCTCAAATCAGAAAAAAAACAAAAATAAAAGACGGCGGTTCTCAATACTTGTTTTTTACGACTTTAAAGAACGAAACCCTAAAAGTGCTTATTTGTTCACAGATTTTTTAATAATTTATCATCAAAAAAAATTATTTTTTCCCGAAATAAGCCACTAACCTAATAGTAGGCTGGTTTATTCGTTATATTTGCATAATTATATTATCTTCATCATTATATTTACAACAAACGGTGTGTTTTATTTTTAGGGATGTAAAACATGCTGAAAGCCTTGAATTTTTCAAGGCTTTTTTTATTTTCAAAAAATCTATGTAAAATCTACACATAAAAATAGCTTAGTTTTATTCTTAGTAGTAATATTTTATTAAATTTAGACTTTTATAAAACACAGTATGGCAAATAAAAACATTAGAGCATTATCCTCTAGAAAAGAATTAGACGAAAACCTATTTGAAAATATCGCAAAAGCATCCCAAAAAACAAACTCGAAAGAAGAACTTCAAGAGCTTGCAAAAAACTTTATGGTAGATGATTCTGTTGTGTTCGGAACAAGTACTTTTTATGATTTTACTAGAGAAACAAATAAAAACAAAAAGGTACATGTGTGTTCTGGAACTGCTTGTATGGTTGCTAGTTCTCAACACAATTTAAACAAAAATTTAGAAACTTATTTTAGTTCAGACGAAATTGGTCATGCAGCATGTGTTGGTCGTTGCCATACAAATAATGCTTTTATGTATGATGGTAAAACCTATAATGCTTCAAGTATTGATGAAGTTAAAAATATCATTAAAAATAAAAATCATCAAATAAACGATTATAGAGTAGCTTCAAATACTACCCCTATTTTAACTTCAGAAATTGAAGATGTTACTACTTTTTATCAATTAGCAGAAAAACACAAGGGAAATTATCAAGATGTAATTCAACAATTAAAAACTTCTAACTTAAGAGGTCGTGGTGGCGCAGGATTTCCGTTTTGGTTTAAGCTAGATGCCGTACTAAAAGAAGATAACAAACAAAAATATATTGTTTGCAATGCAGATGAAGGTGATCCAGGAGCCTATTCTGATATGTACTTAATGGAACATCAACCACACAAAGTTTTGTTCGGAATGTATATGGCTGGATTAACCGTTGGCGCAAATACTGGAGTTTTATACATCCGTGGAGAATATCCAGATTCTATCAGAATTGTTGATGAAGCAATTACAGAATTGAAAAGCAAAAATTTAATTGGTACCTTTAGATTTAAAATTATTCGCGGTCAAGGATCTTATGTTTGTGGTGAAGAAACAGCTTTGTTAAGTTCTATTGAAGGTTTACGTCCAGAAGTTCGTGTTCGTCCGCCTTATCCAGCACAATACGGGTTGTACGGAAAACCAACTGTGTTGAGTAATGTAGAAACATTTGCAAATATTCATTGGATTTTAGAAAACGGAGGATACAAATATGCTGAGCTAGGAACAAAACAATCTACAGGAACAAAATTAGTTTCGTTAGATAGTTTTTTCAATACTCCAGGAATGTACGAAATAGAAATGGGAACACCATTACAAACTATTTTTGATGATTTTGGTAATGGATTCAAATCCGAAATAAAAGGATTACAAATTGGTGGTCCGTTGGGTGGAATTGTACCAATGCGTAAAATAGCAGATTTAACATTAGATTTTGAATCGTTAAATACAAACGGGTTTTTATTAGGTCACGCAAGTTTTGTGACAATTTCGGTAGATTTCCCAATGATTAAGTTTTTAGAACATTTAATGGAATTTACTGCAGATGAATCTTGTGGTAAATGTTATCCCTGCAGAATTGGTTCACATAGAGGAATGGAAATGCTACAAAAAGCACAAACTTCTGATTATAAAATAGATAAAGTTTTGTTTGATGATTTATTAGAAACTTTAGAAATTGGCTCATTATGTGCGTTAGGTGGCGGAATTCCTTTACCTGTTAAAAACGCATTACAATATTTTCAAGATGAATTAAAAGGATATTTTAATTAAAAAAACTAACCGCAAAGGACGCAAAGTCTTTCGCTAAGAATGCAATGAAAAATTTAAAACTAACGGAAAATGAAATTTCTAAAATAATTTTTGATTCCGCATTAAAAGTTCATAAAACATTAGGCCCTGGATTATTAGAAAGTTCTTATGAAGAATGTTTATTTTATGAACTAAAAAAGACTGGTTTAAAAATTGAAAAACAAAAAGCTTTGCATTTAGTTTATGAAAAAGTAAAATTAGATATTGGATACAGAATTGATTTAATTATTGAAGATATAGTTATTATAGAATTAAAAGCTGTTGAAGCACTTAATGATGTACATTTCGCTCAACTTTTAACCTATCTAAAATTATCAAATTGTAAATTAGGAATGCTTATCAATTTCAATGTATTATTAATAAAGGATGGTATTAAAAGAATAGTAAATAATTTATAGCGAACATAGCGTAAATCCTTGCGCTCTTTGCGGTTAATATAAAATTATGAAAGCATATATAGATAATATTGGTTACGAATTTAATTCAGGTGAAACTATTTTAGAGTTTGTAAGAAGAATTGAGAGTAATAAGAATGCGATTCCGACGATGTGTCAAGATGATCGTTTAGAAAATTTTGGTTCTTGTAGAGTTTGTTCTGTAGAAGTTGCACGCGAAAAAGATGGTGTAACAAAAACGATGGCTTCATGTCATACTCCTATTGGAGAAGGTTTATACATTTATCATAATACTGATAAAATGAAACGCCTTCGTAAAAACATTGTGGAGTTGGTATTAACAGATTATCCAGCTGATAAAATTTTTCCGCCGGAAAACAAGAAAGCAACACCGTTTCAAGAAACCATTGCACAAATTGGAATTCCGAATGTACGTTATCCAGAAGGTTCAAATCATTTAAATATTGAAGAAGACAGAGCACATCCATATATAAAATCAGATTTATCACAATGTATCAACTGTTTTCGTTGCGTTAGAGCTTGTGAAGAAATTCAAGGTGAAATGATTTTAGGTATGTCTGGTCGTGGTTTTGCAACTAATATTATTAAGGGATTTGACACTTCCTTTGATGAATCTGCATGTGTTTCATGTGGCGCTTGTGTACAAACATGTCCAACTGAAGCTTTAACAGATAAATACGAAACTAAAACATTAATTGCAGACAAAACTGTAAGAACAACATGTACGTATTGTGGAGTTGGTTGTCAGTTAGAAGTTTCTGTAATTGATGGAGAAATAAAAGGTATTCAAGCTCCAGAAACTGCTGAAGTAAATCAAGGCCATACCTGTTTAAAAGGTCGATTTGCATTTGAATTCTATAATCATCCCGAACGTTTACGTGAACCGATGATTAAGAAAAATGGAAAATTTGAAGAAGTTACTTGGGATGAAGCCTATGATTATATCACAACTAAACTAGTTGACATCAAAAATAAATATGGAGCTGATTCTATTGGTGGAATTTCATCATCAAGAGCAACAAATGAAGAGAATTATTTAATGCAAAAAATGATTCGTGTTGCCGTTGGAACCAATAATATTGACGGTTGTTCTCGTGTGTGCCACGCCCCTACTGCTTGGGGAATGCAACAATCTTTTGGAACTGGAGCTGCAACAAATTCAGTTGAAGATTTAAAACAAGCTGATGCTATTTTCTTATTTGGAGCAAATCCAATAAAAGGGCACCCTGTAACTGGAGCCAAAATTAAACAAGCGTTTATGAAAGGCGTTACTTCAATTGTAGTAGATCCAATCAAAACAACATTAGCAGACTTAGCAACCTATTATTTACAAATTAGACCAGGCACAAATGTGGCAATCTTAAATATGTTAGCGCATTATATTGTAATGGATGATTTAGTTGATAAAAATTTTATAGAATCTCACACAGAAAAGTACCAAGAATTTAAATCTCATGTAGAAAGTTTAAACATGGATGAGTTAGAAAAACTTACTGGAGTTGACAAAGATTTGGTTAAAAAAGCGGCACATGCTTATGCAACTGCAGAAAGAGCAATGGAATTTCATGGATTGGGAGTTACGGAACATTTTCAAGGTAGTAAAACCGTAATGTTACTTTCTAATTTAGCAATGATGACTGGAAATATTGGTAGAAATGGCGTTGGTTTAAATCCGCTTCGTGGACAAAACAATGTTCAAGGTTCTGCAGATATGGGAGTTCAACCACATCAAGGTGCCGGATATTTAGATGTTTCTAAATTAGATATTCAACAATATTATGCTGATAAATATGGTGTTGAAAAAATGCCAACTACAAATGGGTTAAAAATTCCAGAAATGTTGGATGCAGCAATTGAAGGAAAGATTAAAGCCTTGTATATTATGGGCGAAGATACTATTATGACAGATCCAAATACAAATCATAGTATTAAAGCTTTTCAAAATGTAGAATTGATTGTGGTACAAGAATTATTTATGACAGCAACTACAGAAATGGCTGATGTTGTTTTACCTGCTTCATCTTATTTTGAAAAAAACGGAACTTTTACAAACGGAGAAAGACGTGTGCAACGTGTAAATAAGGTGATTGAACCAATTGGAAATACAAAACCAGACGGACAAATTATTATTGATATGATGAGTCGTTTGGGATATGACCAACCTACAGGTTTAACCTATGATGCTGAAAAAGTAATTGAAGAAATTGCTGATGTTATTCCGTTTATGAAAGGTTTATCTTGGGAACGTTTAGGAGAAAACGGATTGCAATGGCCAATTAAAGAAGATGGTACAGATACTAAAATGCTACATATTGGCGGAGATTTTAAAAAAGGAATCGGAACATTTCACCATTTTGATTTTGAAGAATCTCCGGAAATTGTAACTCATGGAAAAAAATTCCCTTTTATTTTAACTACCGGAAGAGAATTAGAACATTACAATTCTGGAACGATGACTCGTAGAACTGATAATCAAAAAATATTATCAAAAGATGTGTTAGAAGTACATCCAAAAGATGCCATCAAAAAAGGAATTGAGGATAACGAAACAGTACGTATTTTCTCTGACAGAGGAAGCGTAAATATTCCTATTAAATATTCTAAAAATGTAAAACGTGGTGTGCTAAGAACTACATTTCATCAACCAGATGTATTTATTAATATTATCACTGGAAGTGTGGGAGATAAAGAGACCATGACCCCAGAATATAAAGTTGTAGCTGTAGATTTTGAGCGAATATAATTTAAAAAATAAATCGTTTTTTAAGTACGACGGAATTCTAGTTTCTAACATAAATAAAACTAAAGTTTCTGACGGAATTGTTATTGAGGCTGCTCTGCAAATCAACATTAATAATGATTCTTACACTGTAGTGATGAGAACTCCTGGAAATGATTTTGAGTTGATAAGAGGATTGTTATATGCAGAAGATATTTACAAAGGAAAAGAACATCTTAATTTAGAAATCGTTGAAGAGAAATCTAATGGTTTCTCGATAATCAATGTACCTATTGCTAAAGAAAAACTTGGAAAAGGCTATTTAAACAAGCGTACATTATTATCAGTTTCTTCCTGCGGAATTTGTGGAAAACAAGAATTAGATGCTATAGAGTTAAAAGGAGAAGCTTTAAAAAATAAACAATTATTTTCTTCAGATAAAATTAAAGAAATGTCATTAAAAATGACTTCTTTACAAGATACTTTTAAACAAACTGGCGGCAGTCATGCTGCTGCTGTTTTTAATAAAAATTACGAATTACTTTCTTTAAAAGAAGATATTGGGCGTCATAATGCAGTAGATAAAATCATAGGAGATTTAATCCAAACTAACAAATTACCCAAAGCATATTGTATGTTAGTTAGTGGTCGTGTTTCTTATGAAATCGTTTCAAAAGCTTTTTTTGCAAAAATCGGAATTATCGTTGCCGTTTCTGCTTGCTCTAGTTTGGCCATAGATTACGCAAAAGAATTTGGAATTTGCTTGATTGGTTTTAGCAGAACTAATAAAATGACGATTTATGCAAATCCAACAAAGATTAGCTAATATAAAATGAAAAAAATTGTTGTTTTCTTATTGATTTTATCACAAATACAACTTCTTTTTTCTCAAGAAAAAGAAATTATACCAACTAAATTTAGTCAAAACGGATTTGCAGCATTAGAATATCTCTGTAAAAATGCCAAATGATGAAGATGGAAATCCTGAAATAAATATGGGATTAACGGGAATTCATTACAATCTTTTACTAAATAAATTTATGTATGTTGGTTTAGGTTTTTATGGTTCTGTTAATGGGCAACGAGGAGGTTTATTTACGCTCGGAGTTAATCTTGGAGTTAAAAAAAATCTTACAGAAAAACTATTTATTGATACAGGTTTTCATTTTGGAGGTGGCGGCGGTGCTTCTGCTCCTGATGGTGGAGGCGTGTTTTTATTACACATATAAATTTAGGATATCACTTCAAAAATTTCTCTACAACTCTTGGATATAGCTATATCAATTTCTTTAACAAAGGAAATATCATTAGTAATCAATTTAGATTGGGAATCCAAATTCCTTTGTCTTATAATTATGCCACATTTAATAATAAAGAAAAATCATTTTCTATAAAAAAATTTAAAAACTCATCATGGAATCAGCCTTCTAAACGTTTTTCTTTGATGCTGAATTTAGATAATTTAAGTCCTTACGGAGATTCTCGATTCACAGATTTTACTTCTTTAAAAGGTAAAACTATTCGCCTTGCTGGATTTGAGATCGCTTCTTATTTTACAGAAAATTGGTTTGCATATTTTAAAGCTGATGGTGCATTTCATGGAATTCAAGGTGGATACATGGATCTATTTATTGGTACTGGTTATCACTTTTCAATGAATAAAAACCGTACAAACATTCTAGCGAAATTTGCAATAGGAGCTGGCGGCGGTGGCGGTGCAGATACTGGTGGTGGATTTTTAATCTACCCTGACATCTCTATTGAACAAAAAATATTCAATGGTATCTATATATCAATCAATAAAGAATATTTATTAAATCCAACTCAACATTTCACAAGTTCTACATTAGGTTTTGGCTTAAAGTATTATGTAAATCAACAAGGAATTAAACAAAAAAATAATACCTATTATTCATCTGCTAAGTTTAAAGGCATTGAAATTTCTATGTGACAAGAAATGTATTTTAATGCTCAAAGAATGTTACAGCCAACAGAAAATTTGCATCAAATAGCAATGTAAATAAATTTATTTTTAAATAAAAATATCTATGTAGCTGGGCATACTTCGTTTGCTAATTTTGGAAATGCAGGAGCTTATGCAGAAGGGATTGTTGGTGCTGGATATCAAACCAATACTTTTCTAAGTGACAAAATTCAAGTTTTTACTCAACTATTAGCTGGTGCTGCTGGAGGTGGGGTATTATTACAGGACAAGGGTTGATACTTAAACCTAGTATAGGATTAAATTATAAACTAAATAATAAATTAAGTATTAGAACTTCGTTCGGTAAAGTTAAAGCTAGAGGTGGCGGTTTAAACAGTACGAGTTTTAATTTTGGTTTAAATTATAGAATAAGTTTTTTAACTTCTAAATAGCTATGTTTTAAACTTCTATATCAAAATTTTATCTTTACATTTATCCATTATTAAGAAAAATAAAAAAAATCAATTTTCCAATGAAAAATTTAAAATTTTTAGCAGCCTCACTACTATTAATTGTTTCTTGTAAAACAGAAATAAAAAATGATGATACTATGTATGCAGAATTATTAGCAAAAGCAAAGGGTATTCACGAAAGAGTAATGACTTTAGATACTCACAACGATATTAATGTCAATAATTTTACTCATGACAAAAATTACACACAAGATTTAGGAAACCAAGTAAATCTTCCTAAAATGATAAAAGGTGGCTTAGATGTTTCTTGGTTTATTGTATATACCGGTCAAGGAGAATTAACTGATGAAGGGTATGATAAAGCGTATAAAAATGCTATTTCAAAATTTGATGCTATTCATAAACTTACTAAAGAAATAGCTCCAGATCAGATAGAATTAGCGCTTACCTCTGCTGATGCAAAAAGGATATATGCTTCTGGAAAAAAAGTGGCAATGATTGGTGTCGAAAATGGATATCCGATTGGAAAAGATATCAAAAGAGTAAAAGAATTCTACGATTTAGGAGCAAGATATATGTCTTTATCTCATAATGAACATAGTCAACTTTGTGATTCTAACACTGGAGAAAAAGATAGTATATGGCTTAATGGCGGAGTGAGTCCTTTAGGAAAAGAAGTTATCAAAGAAATGAATAAATGGGGAATTATGATTGATGTTTCTCATCCAGCAAAATCTTCTATGAAAGATATGATTGCATTAACAAAAGCTCCAATTATTGCTTCACATTCTTCTGCAAGAGCTTTGTGTAATCATAGTAGAAATTTAGATGACGAGCAATTAGGCTGGATAAAAGAAAACGGTGGTGTTGTTCAAACGGTTGCTTTTAATGCTTATGTAAATACAGAAAAAAATAATGCCTATAATAAAGCTGCAACTCTTTTTATGGAAGAAATTGCTAAAGAGCAAGAATTTGTAATGATGTCTAGATCTGATGCAAAAAAATTAGATGAAAAAGATCAAGAAGCTTATTATGACCAATATTTGAAAATTAGAAAATTAGCTCAAGATAAAATGGATGAAAATCCTGATAAATTTGATCCTGTAAACGTTTCAGATTTTGTCGATCATATTGATTATATGGTTAAGAAAATGGGCCTTGAACACGTTGGAATCAGTTCTGATTTTGATGGTGGTGGTGGTGTTGATGGATGGAACGATGCGTCAGAAACATTAAATGTTACAATTGAATTAGTAAAAAGAGGATATACAGAAGCAGAAATTGAAAAACTTTGGAGCGGAAACCTATTAAGAGTTTTAGATAAAGTGCAAGAAGTTGCGCAAAAAATTCAAAAAGGAGAAGAAGTTTAAAAACTTTTTATCATAAATAATGTAAAGCTTGTTTTTTAAACAGGCTTTATTTTTGCATAAAAAACTGATACTTAGAATTGCTTTCTATTTGGTTTTGACTTTTAGTATCTAAATGATAAAAAAATCTAATCCTGTCATTTTTTCAATACTATCGATAGATGCTGAAAATAATTTTAAATCTTTTAGCGATTTTTCATTATTTAATAAAAACACAATACAGAAAAGAAATAATAAGTAATTATACTTAAAAGTAAAATCAATAAGAAAAATAGTATTCGTTTTACCATTTAAATAGTATAACTGCTAAAAAGAAGAAAAGGCAAGTAGTAAAAACAACAAAGCCTTACAATTAATTGTAAGGCTTTGTTGTTAAGAAAATATCGTTTCTTGTTTTATAAAATGTTTAAATTCTACAATATACTCATTTGGGTCTTTCACAAAAAACGAAATATGTTCTCCGTTTTTATCTTTTAGAAATGATGCTTTTTCAATAAAAATAGTTTTTGATGCACGTAGTTTCTCATAAAGTTTCGTCCAAATTTCTTTAGATAAAATTACTCCAAAATGGAAAGATGGTAATATTGTACCTTCAAATTTATAATTTTTAAAAATAAAGTTAAAATCTCCAGATTTTGTAAAAGTTATCTGATGATTGAATAAATCGATATCTAACCACTGATTTGTGCTTCTTCCTAAATTTGCTCCAAGAATATTTACGTAAAAATTTTTAGTGCTTTCTATTCCGGTGCATGGTAGCGATAAATGAAATGATGAATTCATACATATCTGCTTTAAAAATCGTCTTCAACTTCTTCGATATCATCATTCAATTCAAAATCATCAGATTCAAAAGAATCTTCATCTTCTGCATAATCTTCCATTGCTTGCTCTAATTTAGAGCTAATTTTTACTAAAAACACAGTATCCTCTGTTTTTACTTCTACTGCTTTTATCGTTTCTTTTTTTGCATTTTTAAAAGAAATAACATCAGAATAGTCATATCCGTAAGGATATTTATCTATAAGTAAGTCTAGAATTTCTGTTGTTAATTTAGCATATTCTACAATAATGCGTTTCATAATTTACATATCTAATAAGTAAGCAAATATTAATGGTACAACAATTGTTGCATCACTTTCTATAATATATTTTGGGGTATCAATATCTAATTTTCCCCACGTAATTTTTTCATTTGGAACTGCTCCAGAATACGAACCATAACTTGTGGTTGAATCAGAAATCTGACAAAAATAACTCCAAAATGGCGTATCTGTTCGTTCCATATCTTGATATAACATTGGCACTACACAGATTGGAAAATCTCCTGCAATTCCTCCTCCTATTTGAAAAAATCCAATTCCATTTTCAGAATTATCGGTATACCAATCTGCTAAAAACCCCATATATTCAATTCCAGATTTCATAGTAGAAGCTTTTAATTCTCCTTTCATCACATAGGATGCGAAAATATTTCCCATGGTTGAATCTTCCCAGCCAGGAACTATAATTGGGAGATTTTTTTCTGCAGCGGCATACATCCAAGAATCTTTAATATCTATTTCGTAATACTGTTCTAAAACACCTGAAAGCAATAATTTGTACATATATTCGTGTGGGAAAAATCGTTCACCATTATCTTCTGCATCTTTCCAAATTTTGAAAATATGCTTTTGTAAACGGCGAAATGCTTCTTCTTCAGGAATACATGTATCAGTAACTCTATTTAAGCCTTTTTCTAATAAATCCCATTCGTCTTGCGGAGTTAAATCTCTATAATTTGGCACTCTTTTATAATGAGAATGCGCAACTAAATTCATAATATCTTCTTCTAAATTTGCACCAGTACATGATATAATATGCACTTTGTCTTGACGGATTATTTCTGAAAAAATTTTCCCTAACTCTGCAGTACTCATTGCTCCTGCTAAAGAAACCAGCATTTTAGAGCCTTGATTTAATTGTTTTTCATACCCTTTTGCAGCGTCCACTAAACTTGCTGAGTTAAAATGCAAAAAGTATTTTTCTATAAATTCAGTAATAGGTTTGTTAGTAGTCATCTTCATCATTTTTAAACTTAGCTAATTTACTAAATGGATTTTCATCATTGTCTTCCTCTCCTTTATCATAAGTATCATTATTTGAAGCAAACTTGTAGCTCAACATTTTATAGTACAATTTTGCGGCTAAAAAATCTGATGATTTTACTGCTGGATTTGGACATAATTCTACCATATCAAAACCAACAACGTTTTTATCTTCAAAAACTTTCTTTAAAAAATCTAGCGTTTCATAATAAAATAATCCTCCTGGTTCTGGAGTTCCTGTTGATGACATTAATGAAGGATCTATTGCATCTAAATCAAACGTAATAAATACATTGCTAGTAAGTTGATCTATTACATCATCCATCCAAGATTCATTTACAGCCATATCATGCGCAAAGAAAACTTTATCAAGATTCATTACTCTTTTTTCAGAAATATCCATACTTCTAATTCCAACTTGCACTAAATTGGTAGTTTGATTTGCCTCATAAACCGCACAAGCATGATTGTAAGAAGAGCCTTCATACTCTTTACGTAGATCTGCATGCGCATCAATATGTAAAACAGTTAGGTTGTCAAAACATTCATTAAACGCTCTAATTGAACCAATTGAGATTGAATGTTCTCCTCCAAATAACGTAACAAATTTATTTTTATTGATATACTCTTTAGTGATTTGATGCACAGCATCTACCATTGCTTCTGGAGATGAATTTTCTGTAATAGCATCTGCTAAAAAAATACCTTTTTTATATACTTCAGAATCGGTTTCTATATCGTATAATTCCATATTTTCTGAAGCTTCTAAAAATGCTTGCGGCCCTTTGTCTGCTCCTTTTTGCCAAGTACTTGTTCCATCGTAAGGAACAGGTATTAAAACAATTTTTGATTGTTCAATTTTTGAGTAATTTTCAGGGATTCCTGCGTACGTTTTACTAGTTTTCATATCCTAATATTGATAATAATTCTTTACTTTTTTGTTGTTCTTTAAATATTTTGGTTGTAATGTTTCCAGTACTGTCTTTGTTTATTAATATATGTTTTGGATGCGGAATCAAACAATGTTGTAAACCACCAAAACCTCCTATTGATTCTTGATAAGCACCTGTATTAAAAAAACCGATATATAATGGTTTTTCTTTTTCATAAATAGGTAAATAAATTGCATTAATGTGTTGTTCTGAATTGTAATAATCGTCGCTATCACAAGTTAAACCTCCTAATAAAACACGTTCATATTGTCTGTTCCATTTATTAATTGGCAACATTATAAAACGCTTATTTATTGCCCAAGAATCTGGCAATGTAGTAATAAATGATGAATTAATCATATTCCAAAGTTCTCTATCGTTTTGCTTTTTTTGATACAGTACTTCATAAATTGCTCCGCCAGCTTCTCCAACTGTAAAGCTACCAAATTCTGTAAAAATATTAGGCACTTCTACTTCTTCATTTTTACATGCTTCGTTTATTTGATTAATAATTTCATCAATCATATACTGATAATCATATTCAAATGCTAAAGAATTTTTTATAGGAAATCCTCCACCAATATTTAAACTATCTAAGGTTGGACAAGCTTTTTTAAGTTTAATGTACACACTAATACATTTTAACAACTCGTTCCAATAATATGCGTTGTCTTTTATACCAGTGTTGATGAAAAAGTGCAACATTTTAAGATCTACTTGAGGATTATTGGCAATCTCTCTTTCATAAAATGATACAATATTTTTATACCCAATTCCTAATCTGCTTGTATAAAACTCAAACTTTGGTTCCTCTTCAGATGCTATTCTAATACCAACTTTAAAGTGTTTATCTGTTTGTTGCTGAAGTAATGTTAACTCTTCATAATTATCGATAATAGGAATACAATTTTTATGGTTAGAATTAATTAATTCACCAATTCTATTAATGTATTCTTCACCTTTAAAACCATTACAAATTACAAAAGTATCATCTTTAATTTTTCCATCTGCTTTTAAGTTTTTAACAATATCTAAATCAAAAGCAGATGATGTTTCTATATGAATATCATTTTTTAAAGCTTCATCTAGAATAAATTTAAAATGTGAACTTTTTGTACAATAACTATAAAAATAGTCGCCTTTATAATTATGTTTTTTAATTGATGATTGAAACCAATTTTGAGCTTTATTTATATTCTCAGATATTTTTGGTAAATAGGTAAATTTTAATGGTGTTCCATATTGTTCTACCAATTTAGCTAAATCTATATTATGAAAAAATAAGTTGTTGTTTTCAGTATGAAATTCCTCTTGGGGAAAATCAAATGTTTGCTCTATTAAATCTGTGTATTTACTATTCATTTATCTTTTTAAAAAAAATTATATAATTAACATATCAAAATAACATCTAATGCTAAGATATGAAATAACTAATTTAAAAATAAAAATCATTGTCTAATATTTAAATATACAACATGCAGTTTAGAAAACTGTGGTATACTAAAGTAATAAGAGTTAGGGAAAACCATGGTTTTTTCGATGCATTTCCAAAATGCTAAGTACTTATTATTTTCCCAAAAATAATTACTTACGAAATAAGAAAAATATAACATTTTGCTTACTAAATAGCTTTCAAAAGTAATTTTTTTTTTGAAATAAAAAAAAAAAATGTAAAAAAATAAAAAATTAATTACAAAAATCTCACATATTTATACAACGCTTCAACGACAAGTTTAGATACACATGTCTTAAAATAAATGCTTCCGTATTTTACAGAACATTTTGGTAATGCTTCTAGTGTAAATCGTCAGCAAAAAGTCTGACAAATTCTCCAAGACCTATGAATCTGTTTTAAATTGTTAATGCTCGTATTTTTAATAAGTATGGTTGCCCCTGGCATTGGACCAGATTCGTCACTGACTGTTCCTTTTATAGTTCGCTAGGCAAACACAAAGCTACTTGTAAGTAACACCATAAGGACACTCAATAATAGTTTTTTAATCATAATAGTTTGAATTTAGTTAATAATGCGAATCAAGGTTTGAAATAAAGATAAAAAACAAGGTTAATTAGTTGAAAAACAACCGCTTAAACTTGTTTAAGTTATTGATTTTCAGTATCTTAATAGTCAATTTCAACAAGATTATTTTGAATACAGATAGCAA
>JBDNGO010000010.1:0-6341 GCA_041689245.1 Flavobacteriaceae bacterium
AATGAAACCAAGAATTTCAATGGTAACGAAGGCTGGACAAAAACTGGCAATTGGAATTTTAATTCGATTCCTCATGGAAATTATAATATACAATTGGTTTGGAGTCAAAATGGAAATTCAGAATCACAAATTAATTCACCCGGAAATCTCTACACTGAAAGCATTAAAATAAATACTAAAATAAAACAAGAAATTACTATATCATTATCTAAAATTATTCCGGAAAGAAAGTTAGTACAACATGATTTGGTAGCGTTTTTCTCAATGAAGAGCGATGTATTATCTAAATGGTGGAATACACCAATGAACGTAAAAGCCTCTGTATTACTTCCTTCAGGATATTCAAAAAATCCTAATAAGAAATACCCAATACGTTACAATGTAGCAGGATATGGAGGACGCTATACAAGAGTTAATGGACTCGTGGATAATAAAGAATTTATATCTTGGTGGAAATCAGATGAGGCACCACAGATAATTACTGTTTTTCTTGATGGAGAAGGTCCTTTTGGAGATAGTTATCAACTAGATTCAGATAATAGTGGCCCATATGGAGAGATGGTAATTAATGAATTAATCCCAAAAATCGAAAAACAATATAGAGCAACAGGTTCTTCAAAAACTCGTTTTGTAGATGGCTGTTCTACTGGCGGTTGGGTTTCACTCGCTTTGCAACTATTTTACCCAGAAAAATTTAATGGATGTTGGTCGTATAGTCCAGATCCAGTGAGTTTTAATAAAATGCAACTAGTAGATATATATAAAGATGAAAATGCTTTTTATAATAATCGAATGTATTTAAGGCCGAGTAAGCGAAATATTAATGGTGATCCACAGTTTTCTATAAAAGAAGAAATCTTCTATGAAAATGTAAATGGAGTATCAAATACATACACTACTTCTGGTGGGCAATGGAGTGCTTGGAATGCTCTTTATAGTCCTAAAGGAAAAGATGGCTTACCAAAACCAATTTTCGACCCAGTTAATGGAGCTATTGACAAACAGGTTGCAGAGCATTGGAAAAAGCATGATTTATTATTATATACAAAAGCTAATTGGGCTGAATTAGGCCCTAAAGTAAATGGGAAGATTCATATCTGGATGGGTGATATGGATAATTATTACCTAAATAACGCGATGCGCGATTTTGATGAATATTTAAAATCGACTACTAATCCAAAATCAGATGCTCAAATTGAATTCTCTCCAATGAAACAACATTGCCAAAATTACTCGCACAAATATGTTTTAGAAGAAATTCAAAAAAGAGTTGAGGAAATGAAAAATAAATAAAACGAACAAAATAGAGCCACACCTAAAACATTTGTATTTTTACTCTTTAAAACAAACTAAAAAATGATATTTATAGGATTTATTGGTGTATTTACAATAATAACAATTGTACTATTAGCTTTAGCCTTACCAATTATAGCTTTGATAGATATATTAAGAAGCGAATTCAAAGGAAATGACAAAATTATCTGGGTTATATTAGTCCTGTTTTTTAATTTAATTGGAACCCTTTTATATTTCATGATCGGCACTAAACAAAAAATAAGGTAACAAAATCAATGGCTCACGACTTAAGTAATCATCGTAAATCGTACGAAAAACAAGAATTGCTAGAAAGCACTTGTCCAGAAAACCCAATAGAATTATTTCAAAAATGGTTTTTAAATGCGGATGCTTCAGAAATGGTAGACGAAGCAAATGCGGTAACTGTTTCTTCAATTGGTTTAGACGGATTTCCAAAAAACAGAGTTGTATTATTGAAGAAATATACGTGGGAAGGTTTTATCTTTTATACCAATTACAATTCAGAAAAAGGAAAAGCAATTTCAGCAAATAACAATATTTGTTTGTCATTCTTTTGGGCAGGTTTAGAACAACAAATCATTATCAAAGGAAATGCAGAAAAACTAGCAGAAAATTTATCTGATGGTTATTTTGATTCTCGTCCAGACGGAAGCAAATTGGGCGCTTGGGCTTCAAATCAAAGTGAAGTTGTTGCTTCTAGAGAAGAATTAGATGCGGCATTAAAATCTTTCGAAACAGTATACGAACAAAAAGAAATTCCGAGACCTAAACATTGGGGCGGATTTTTAGTAAAGCCTATTTCTATAGAATTTTGGCAAGGAAGACCTAATAGAATGCACGACAGAATTCGATATACTTTACAAGAAGATTTTTCTTGGAAAATAGAACGTTTAGCTCCATAATTATTTATCTTTACTTTATCAAACTTTAGAATGAAAACACTCTATATTGTTCGTCACGCAAAATCGTCTTGGGAATATGATGGCATTGCAGATATTGATAGACCACTAAACATACGTGGTATCAAAGACGCTCACTTATTATCTAACCATTTAGCAGAAACTCTTAAAAAGCCTGACGTCTTTGTAACGAGTAGCGCTAACAGAGCACTACATACTTCTAGTATTTTTTGCGAAAATTTTGGCTATCCAATGGCGAACTTAAAAATTAAACGTCAGTTGTATAATTTTAGCGATGGGTATTTGGTGAAAACCATAAAAGCCTTGGATGACAGTTTTGATTCTGCTATTATTTTTAGTCATGATCATGGCATTAATACTTTTGTAAATAAATACGGAAGCAAACCAATTGCGCATGTACCAACTTGTGGTGTTATTGGAATTGAGTTTGACATAGCTCATTGGAAAAGCATTAAAAAAGGAAAAACTATTTTAATAGAGACTCCAAAAAATCATAAATAAAAATAATTCGTTTGTTAGAAATAAAAAAATATGCAGCAATAGATATTGGTTCAAACGCAATTCGTTTACTAATTGCTAATGTTATTATAGAAAAAGATAAAGAAACTCAATTTAGAAAATCTTCTTTGGTTCGTGTTCCTATCCGTTTAGGTGCAGATACTTTTGTATCTGGAGAAATTACTCCAGCAAACACAAAAAGAATAATAGATGCAATGGAAGCTTTTAAATTATTAATGAAAATTAATAATGTAGAAAAATACAAAGCGTGTGCAACCTCTGCAATGCGAGAAGCAGAAAACGGAAAAGAAATTGCTAAGATAATTTTTGAAAAAACAGGTGTAGAAATAGAAATTATTGGCGGTAAAAAAGAAGCTGCAATTATTTCTTCTACAGATTTAAATGAATTGATTGAAAGTGATGCTTCTTATTTATATGTAGATGTTGGTGGTGGTAGCACAGAATTTACAACCTTCTCTAAAGGACGAGTCATTAATTCGAAATCTTTTAAAATGGGAACTGTTCGTTTAATAAACAATACCAAAGCAGAAAATAAAGTTATCTTTAAAGACGTACAAAAATGGATAGAAGACAACACAAAAGATCTTAAAAAACTGTCTTTAATTGGCTCTGGAGGAAATATTAATAAGTTGTTTAAAATGTCTGGAAGAACAATAGGGAAACCTATTTCTTACATTTATTTAAATGCTCAATATCAATTCTTAAAAAACATGAGCTTTAATGACCGTATTTCTGAATTGAGTTTAAATCCAGATAGAGCCGATGTAATTGTTCTTGCAACTAAAATTTATTTATCTGCAATGAAATGGAGCGGAGCAAGAAGAATCTTTGTTCCAAAAATTGGTTTAGCAGACGGAATTATAAAAAGTTTATATCACAAAACTATAAACTAGCTTCTACATAATTAGTAATTAGCGCATCAAATTTTAATTGATTTTCTAAAAAAGTAGTTTCTATTGGCAAGTAGTATAAATTCTCAATACGATTAGACAAACGCACAAAATCTTTTTCGGTAGTTAAAATAATTTTATTTTTAGATTTTAATGCAGTAAATTGGTGTTTTAAATTTGCTATTTCTTTTTCAGCAAACTGGTGATGATCAGAAAATTTTACATGTTTAAAGGCACAATTTAACTCAGATAAATGTATTTTTAATGGCTTAGAATTCGCAATTCCTGTTACCAATAAAACTTCATATTCAGATAAATCTGAAGTAGTAATTTCTGTATCAGTATTACTAAACAAAGTATCAGAATAGTGTATCGTAGAAAAGAAAACTGGTCCGTTAAAATACCTTCCTATTAATTGTTGTAATTCTTTCTTTTCTAGAGCATCAATTGTCTTTGGGCATTTTGTAACTACAACAATATCAGCACGTTTTGCACCAATTCTACGTTCCCTTAAATTTCCGGTTGGTAACACAAAATCATTTGAAAACAACTCATTGTATTTGGTTAACAACACATAAAAACCTGCTTTTACTTTTCTATGCTGAAAAGCATCATCAAGCAAAACAACATCTGTTTTTATTAATTGCTCAATTCCATGTACTCTATTTTCATCAACAACAACGGTAATATCATTAAATTTTTTAAAAAATTGTAATGGTTCATCCCCAACTTCTTCTGCATTCTTAGTTTTATCAACAAGAACAAAACCTTTCGTTTTTCTTCCGTAACCTCTGCTTAAAACACCAATCTTGTAATTCGATTTTAAGAGTTTGATTAAATATTCTATTTGAGGTGTTTTTCCCGTTCCGCCAACAGATAAATTACCAACCGCAATAATTGGTTTTTTAAATGATGTAGATGTAAACAAACCAATATCAAAAAAGTAATTACGAATCGTTGTAACAATACTATAAATGATGGTAAATGGAAATAATAAAAATCTAATAAATTTCATTAGTACTAAAGTAATTAAAAATCTTAACTTTGGTTCTCGTTACAATTTTCTTTTTAAAGAAAATTACACGAATCTATATTTAATTTGAATTCAATGAAAATACAAAACGTAACCAATTATTTAGAAGAACTAGCACCGCTTTCCTATGCAGAAAACTTTGATAATGTTGGTTTATTAGTTGGTGATTATACTACTGAAGTAAATGGAGTTTTGGTTACCTTAGATAGTTTAGAAGAAACAGTTGACGAGGCTATTGCTAAAAACTGCAACCTAATTATAAGTTTTCATCCCATCATTTTTAGTGGATTAAAGAAATTGAATGGCAACACGTATGTAGAACGTGTTGTTTTAAAAGCGATTAAAAATAACATTGCTATTTACGCAATGCACACAGCTTTAGACAATAAAAAAAATGGTGTAAGCGGAAAAATTTGTGAAATTTTAGGATTAAAAAACACAGAAATTTTAATTCCGAAATCGAATATCAATACTCAGGAAACTATTGGTATGGGAATGATTGGAGAATTAGAAGTGGAAATGAATGAAGCAGCATTTTTACGCTTTGTAAAAGCTACAATGAAAACCGAATGTATTCGTCATTCAGAATTATTAGGAAAATCAGTAAAAAAAGTTGCGGTTTTAGGTGGTTCTGGGAGTTTTGCTATTGAAAATGCAATTGCTTTAAACGCGGATGCTTATATAAGTTCAGATTTTAAATATCATGATTTTTTTAAGGCAGAAAAACAAATTTTGTTGGCAGATATTGGACATTATGAAAGTGAACAGTTCACAAAAAATCTTTTAGTTGAGTATCTTACAAAAAAATTCACTAATTTTGCCATCATTTTATCAGAAAAAAGTACAAACCCAATTTATTATAGTTAAAACATGGCAAAGAAGAAAGAGGTTACTGTAGAAGAAAAATTAAGAGCATTATACGACTTACAATTAATCGATTCTAGAATTGATGAAATTAACAGTGTTAGTGGAGAATTACCTTTAGAAGTAGAAGATTTAGAAGATGAGATTGCAGGTTTAAACACTAGGCTTTCAAATTTCTTAGAAGACGTAGCAAACTTAGAAACGGATATTAATAATAAAAAATTATTGATTGATGAATCTAAAGCGTTGATGAAAAAATATGAAGAGCAACAAAAGAAAGTTAGAAATAACAGAGAATTTGATTCTATAACAAAAGAAATTGAATATCAAGAATTAGAAATTCAATTAGCTGAAAAAAGAATTGGAGAATTTTCTGCTAGAATTGAGCAAAAAAATGAAATCATTAACGCTACTAAAGGAAAATTAGCAAAGCAAAGTGATCATTTAAAACATAAAAAAGCTGAACTAAACGGAATCTTAAAAGAAACTGAAAAAGAGCAAAAAATGTTAGCATTAAAATCGGCTGAGTATTCTGCTGCAATCGATGAACATTTATTAGGAGCTTATAAAAGAATTAGAAGTAAAGTTAAAAACGGATTGGCAGTTGTCTCTATAGAAAGAGGAGCTTCTGGTGGTTCTTTCTTTACAATTCCACCACAAGTTCAAGTAGAAATTGCTACTCGTAAAAAAATTACGATTGACGAATATAGTGGTAGAATTTTAGTTGATGAAGAGTTAGCAAAAGAAGAAAAAGAAAAGATTGACGGCTTAATGTCTTAAGTAATATCATATTTTTTA
>JBDNGO010000011.1:0-12495 GCA_041689245.1 Flavobacteriaceae bacterium
GATATATAATAACAAAAGACCTCATTTGAATCTTAAAATGAAAACACCTAACTTTATACACAACAAAAAACCAGAACAAATAAATGTTCTGGCTTAATTTTATCTATCAATAATCGTCAACCTATTTTAGGACGACTCAGAATTAAGAAATTATTCTTTAAGGCCTAATTTGGCTAAGACCAATTTAGTAATGTCATAATTTGTATCTATGTATGCAAAGTTGTTTTCTGCTAAAGCTAAAATTTGTGTATATCCTTTTTCTTTAGCAATTCCTTCAATAATTTCATTTACTTTCTGATATAAAGGCCTCATAAAATCATTTCTTCTCAACTGCATTAAGGTAGTACCATTTTGTTGAAATTGAGAAATTTCTTGCTTTAGCTTTGCTATTTCTATAAACTTTGCTTTTTTATCATCTTCAGATAAGGTTTCAATACTCGTATTATATGCTTTTACAATTGAATCGTGCTCTACGATTTTTACTTTATTAATTGAATCTAATCTTGCTCCATATCTTTTAACACGATCTTGTACTGTTTGCAATTGTGGTAATTTAGCAATGATAAATTCTCTATCTACAGTTCCAACTTTTGTTTGTGCATTTATAGTAAAGCAAACTAAAAAAGTTGCAATTATTAATGTAATTCTAGTTTTCATTTTTGGAAGTTTTTGGCAAATATAAGAAAGAGACTGCTTTTACCTAATTTATTAAGAGTTTTTAACTGCTTAAAGCTTTTTTTCTATAGATTTTATGATGGATGCAACTTCAGGTTTAAAATCGAACCAACTAATATTTTTATCTTTTTTAAACCATGTTAGTTGTCTTTTGGCAAACCTTCTGGTATTTTTTTTTATTTCTTCAATAGCAAATTCTTTAGATATTTCTCCGTCGAAAAATGAAAATAATTCTCTATAACCAACAGTTTTCAGTGCGTTTAAGTTTTTATTTAGATGTAAATTTTTCACCTCCTCAAGCAATCCGTTTGCAATCATATTATCTACTCGTTGATTAACTCTGTCGTAGATGATTTGTCTTTCTGCAGTCAACCCAATTTTTATCGATTTAAAATTTCTTGGAGTTTTTGGTTTGTTTTTAAAACTCGAATAGGTTTTTCCAGCTCCAATACAAATCTCTAAAGCTCTTATAATTCTGTGTGGATTATCGATTGCAATTGTTTGATACGCTTCTATATCTAATTCTTTTAATTGCTTTTGTAAGCTTTCGATTCCGTTTTCTTTTAAATCTAAATTTAATTGTTCTCTTATTGATTTATCAATATCAGGAAAATCGTCTAAACCATTGATAACAGCATCAACATATAAACCGCTTCCGCCAACCATGATTACAATGTTATTTTTCAAAAAGAGTTCTGAAAGTAGTTGTAAAGCATCACGTTCAAACTCACCAACATTATACGTATCAAAAATACTTCTATTCTGTATAAAGTGATGTTTTACAGCATTGATTTCTTCTTTTGATGGAATAGCAGTTCCGATGGTCATTTCTTTATAAAACTGACGTGAATCGCAAGAAATAATTTCTGCATTAAAATAGGCAGCTAATTGAATACTTAAAGCAGTTTTACCGATAGCGGTTGGACCAATAATTGTAATTAAATACGTGTTTTTTTGCGAAGACATTTAGTGAATTTTACTTCCACATTTATAGCAAAATTCAGCTTTATCTTTATGAGTATCTGCTAAGCAATTTGGGCACGATTGTGTATTTGTATGTACTTTGTCCATTTTTGTCATTTCAGAACTTACAATTCCTGTTGGGATAGCAATAATTCCATATCCTAAAATCATAATAACGCTTGCTATAAGTTGTCCTTGCGGAGTTTGTGGTGAAATATCTCCAAAACCAACTGTAGTTAAAGTTACAATTGCCCAATAGACACTTCTAGGGATGCTTGTAAACCCATTTTCCTCTCCTTCAATCATGTACATTACGGTTCCTAAGATGACGCAAATAATAAGAATAAAAAATATAAAAACAGCAATTTTTGCTTTACTTGCCTTTAATGCAAGTGAAAGGTTGTTTGAAGCTCCAATATATCTTGTAAGTTTTAATATTCTAAAGATCCTTAATAAACGCAATGCTCTTAATGCAACAAGATTGTGAGAGCCAATTAGCACAAAAGATAAATATTTGGGTATTGTAGATAATAAATCGATTACTCCGTAAAAGCTAAATACATATTTTAAAGGTTTTTTTACAGCAACTAATCGTAAAACATATTCAATTGTAAATAGGATTGTAATAATCCATTCAGAAACATTTAATACATCGTGGTATTTGGTGTTAATACTAGAAACACTTTCTAGCATTACCAATAAAACACTTACAATAATTGCAATAAGTAATATTACATCAAAAATTTTTCCACCTTTTGTATCTGCTTCATAAATAATTTCATGAATTTTTTGCTTCCAAGAAGTTGTTGGTTTTTGATTCTCCAATGTTAAAAATATTTTTTGCTAATTTACTATAAATTAAAATAATATTTTCTTTATTCTTTTTTGACAAAAATAAAATCCCCTCCCTCATCTTCAATTTCATAAATAGAACCATATTGTGTTGTATTAGGGCTCTATTTCCGCTAGCCCAACAAAGACACTATGGTTGCTGATACCTGTATTTTCAGGTGCTGGAGCAAAGGCTTTAAGGCTGTAATTTATTGGAACAGAAGTAACACTTCTTGTAATTAATGGAACTGTTTCTGTTACGTTTTCGTATTTTGTATAAAAAAATAAAAAAGGTTAAGATTGTGGAATTTACAAGAAGAAGCTTATTTTATTTTTTTTGAGAGAATATAGAGTGATTTCTTAAAATCGTATAATTTTTAAAACAGATTTACTTCTTAAATAATTTTTAATAATAGTTTTAGCCAATTCTTTGTTTCTAATAGGTGTCAACATTTCTTTTAAAATACGTATTTGATTTTCTTGAAATGCCAAGTTGGTAAAGCAATATCCTAAAACTTCGTTGTTTTCAATTAAAATAACCGAGTGCTCGTCTAGTGTTCTTCCTTTGTCTATCAAAAGCATGTTATCACTATTAAAGCTACTTAAAGTAATTCTTTTTTTACTTTTCAAATTAAATTTAGGCTTGTTATTGTCTAGCTCTAAGTAGTATTTTAAATTCGTAAGTAATAAATTACCAGTAGCTTCATAACTTATAGACGTTGTTTTTTCTTGAATTTTTACACCTCTTTTTGCGATTTTCATAAACTGATTTGTAAGATCTTTTTTTATATTATTTCCTTTCCCCATAAAAATAATTAGCCCATCATCTTTATGTAAATAATAAATTCCCATTATTGTGGGAGCATCATCCAATAAACCAGTTAATTTTTCTACAACTTTTTTAGAATCAAGATGTTTAATTGTATTTTCTATAATCGTTTTATCAACATCTTTGTCTAATAGTAATTTAAAAAGTTGAATTGTAGCCAGAGCATCTCCAGAAGCTCTATGTCTATCACTCATAGGAATTCCGAGAGACTTACACAATTTACCTAAACTATACGAGGGTTTGTCTGGAATTAATTTTCTACTTAATTCTACGGTACATAAAGTATCTCTTTTAAATTGATAGCCCAATCTTTTATACTCGGTTTTTAAAATGCGATAATCAAAACTAGAGTTGTGAGCAACAACGATACAATCTTTAGTAATTTCTAATATTCTTTTTGCAACTTCATGAAATTTTGGAGCATTTTGGAGCATTTTATTGTTGATTTTGGTAAGCTGAACAACAAAAGGTTGAATTTCTTTTTCTGGATTTACAAGAGTAATAAGCTGATCTACAACTTTATGTCCGTCAAATTTATAGATTGCAATTTCTGTGATTCCTTCTTCGTTAAATTTTCCTCCTGTGGTTTCTATATCTAAAATTGCGTACAAACTCTTTTCCTTTTTAAGTAAAACTAAGCAATATAATTTCGTGCACCAAAGATTGCGCTCCCAACTCTAACCATATTACTGCCATTTTTTATTGCTAATTGATAATCTCCGCTCATTCCCATGGAAAGAATATTAAGTTTTGAATATTGATTTTTAAGTTGATTGAAAAAGTTTTTTAATGATAAAAACTCTTCAGATAATTGTTCTTGATTTTCTGTAAATGTTGCCATGCCCATTAATCCTACAATTTGTATATTCTGTAATTCTTTCAGTTCTTCTGAAGTAATTATCGTAGAAATATCTGAAAAAGATAACCCAAATTTAGTTTCTTCTTTTGCAATCTTTGCTTGCAATAAACACTTGATAATTCTATTATGATTTCTTGCTTGTTTATTGATTTCTTTTAATGTGTTATAACTGTCTACACCATGAATTAAATCCACAAAATGAGCCATGTATTTAACTTTATTCCGTTGTAAATGACCAATCATATGCCACTGAATATCTTTTGGTAATTCATCATATTTGGTAGCCATTTCTTGAATTTTATTTTCACCAAATATACGTTGACCTGCATTGTATGCTTCTAAAATATCAGAATTTGGTTTTGTTTTAGAAACCGAAACTAAAGTAACATTATTAGGAATACTAGATAAAACTGAAAGTAAACGTTCTTTAATTCCTGTCATTTTAAAATTCATAAATGGTTAATGCACTTCTCATTTTTGGTTGAATATACGTGCTTTTTGGCGGCATTTGTAAATTTGCATCTGCAATTTCTTTTAATTCAGAAATATTAATTGGAACCATACCAAAAGCAACTTTAAATTCTCCGCTATCAACTTTTCTTTTTAGCAATAAACTGTCATTTCGTTTAAAGAGATAAGAAATTCGAGAATCATTTTTTATATCATGAATTCCTAAAATAGGTTTTAGGATCGTTCTATATAAAATTTCAGTATCTAATTTGCTTAGTGCATCTGTAAACTCATAAAGTGTTTTTCGTATATATAACGAGTAAAACTCTCCATTTAAATACATGCTAAAATGATGTTTCTTGCTTGGAACATATAGTGCTGGTCCATGATTTTCGATTCTATAATACTTATCTAAAGCAATCAAAAACTGATCAACAGACAAACCATTTAAATCTTTTATAAATCTATTAAATTCAGAAATTTTTAAATGACTTTCTGGTATCAAATAACTCATAAAAAAGTTGTAATTTTCTTCTCCAGTATGATTTGGGTTCGCTTCGGACATATGTTTTGCTAACAAACAAGAAGATGCGGACCTGTGATGTCCGTCTGCAATATATAAAGCATTAATATTTTTAAAAGCCTTGATAACTTTATCAATATCTTCTGGACTATCAATTAACCAAAGAATGTGTAAGTTTTTATCGGTTGTAGTAAATTCGTATTCTGCTCTTGTTTGTTGATACTTATTTACAACTTCATCAATTATATCGTTATCAGGATAGGTGAGTAGTACTGGTTCTGCATTGAATCCGGTATTGTTTAAATAGTTTTCAAACAAAACTTCTCTTTTTTTAAGAGTTCCTTCGTGTTTTTTAATGATATCATTGTTATAATCTTCTACAGATGTAGCAGCAATAATTCCACAAAATGTATTTTTTTTTGTTCTTTTTTTATAAATATAAAAAGCAGGCTTTTCATCTTTAGTAAAAATATGGGTTTCTTTAAATTCTAAATATCTATTATGAACTAACTGAAAACGTTGTTCTCCAGAAGTTTCTTGATTGAATTTGTAACCAGGATGAATTACATGTAAAAATGTATATGGATTAAATTTTAGTTTTGCTTTCAGCTTTTTAGAGGTATATACATCATGTGATTTTGATGATACCAATGCAACTTTATCTCTAGTTGCTCTAACAGCTCTAAAAGGTCTTATTGTTGCCATTCAATTTCCTAAGAAAGTAATTTAATAATTTGTTCTGCTAATTCTTTACCAATTCTATCTTGAGCTTCTACAGTTGCAGCTCCAATATGCGGAGTAAGAGAAATATCAGGATTCATTAATAATTGAATTTCAGGTGTTGGTTCTTTTTCAAAAACATCTAAACCAGCATATTTTACTTTACCAGAATCTATGGCATTTACCAAAGCAATTTCATCAACAACACCACCACGAGAAGCATTGATAATTCCAACGCCATTTTTCATCAACTCAAATTGCGATTCTCCAATAATATATTTTTCTTGATTTGGCACGTGTAACGTTATAAAATCGGCTTGTTTTAGAACTTCATCAAAAGATTCTGTTTCTATTTTTACATCTATAGATTGTCCGTTGTAAAAAGGAACATTAATAATTGCTTCTCCAACATAACCATCAGTAGCGATAGCTTTCATTCCGATTCCTAATGCAATTTTTGCAACTTCTTTACCAATTCTACCAAAACCTATGATTCCAAGAGTTTTACCACGTAATTCTGTTCCGTTACCAAAGTTTTTCTTTAAATCTTTAAAACGAGTATCACCTTCTAATGGCATTTCTCTATTTGCTTGATGTAAAAAACGAACCATTCCAAATAAATGAGCAAAAACTAATTCTGCAACAGAACTAGATGAAGCATTTGGTGTATTTATTACATGTAAACCTTGATCTATTGCATATTCTACATCAATATTATCCATTCCAACTCCACCACGACCAATTAGTTTTATACTTGGGCACGCATCGATTAATTCTTGACGGACTTGAGTTGCACCTCTTACTAAGATTGCATCTATAGAATTTTCATTTATGAAATTTTCTAATTGATTTTGAGCAACTTTTGTGGTTATTACTTCAAATCCTCCTTTTTCAAGAGCTTCAATTCCACTTTGTGAAATTCCATCATTTGCTAATACTTTCATTTTCTTATTCCTAAACCTTTCCAAAAGAAAGGATATTTTAATTATTTATATTTAAATCCACTAATTTCTTCCCTTTGGGAAGAACTAAAGATGGGATTTTCTCTCTAATGCTTGCATTACATCTACCAATACTTGCACACTATATAATGGCAATGCATTGTACATACTTGCTCTGTATCCACCAACACTAACATGTCCATTAATGCCACTTATTCCAGCTTCTACACACATATTGTCAAATGTTTCTTTCAAAGTTTCATCAGTAAGTGTAAAAGTAGCATTCATGTTACTTCTATCTTCTTTTGCTGTAAAACCTATAAATAAAGGATTTCGATCAATCTCATTATAAATTAATTCTGCTTTTTTATTGTTTGCTTTTTCAATAAAAGGGATGCCGCCTAATTCTTTTAACCATTCTAAAGTTAACATAGAAACATAAATAGCAAAAACAGAAGGCGTATTAAACATACTACCTTTATCTAAATGTGTTTTATAACTTAACATAGAAGGAATTACTCTTTCTACTTTTCCTAAAATAGCTTCTTTAATTACAATTAATGTTGTTCCTGCTGGACCCATATTTTTTTGCGCGCCAGCATAAATTAAATCAAATTTTGAAAAATCTAATTGACGTGAAAAAATATCAGAGCTCATGTCACAAACGGTAACACCATCAAATTTTGGAAACTCTTTTATTTGAGTTCCAAAAATGGTATTGTTACTTGTACAATGAAAATAATCTACATCAGAAGGAATTTGATACCCTTTGGGGATATATGTGTAATTTTGATCTTTAGAAGAGGCAACTTCTACCAATTCTCCAAATAATTTCGCTTCTTTAATAGCTTTGCTAGACCAAGTTCCTGTATTTAAATATGCTGCTTTTTTATTTAATAAATTATAAGCAGTCATTAAAAATTGTGTACTTGCACCACCTTGTAAAAACAATACATTGTAGCCTTTATTTTCTAAATTCAACAACTCTAAAACTAAACTTTTTGCTTTTTCCATTACGGCAACAAAAGGTTTACTTCTATGTGATATTTCTAATAAAGATAAATTATCATTATTAAAATTGATTACAGCTTCAGAAGCTTTTTTTAAAACTTTTTCTGGTAATATTGATGGTCCGGCGCTAAAATTATGTTTTTTCATTTTGTTATTGTTGTGTAGATATTTGATAACAAATATCATACTTTTTGATGAGTATCGTTTTAAATTTTTGCTAAAAAATCTAAAGTATTTATGCCATCTGCATAGTCCCATAATTGCGGATTTTGAGTTTGGCCAAATTTAATTTCAGAATCTAAAATTCCGTTTGAAACAACGCATTGTATTTTATGAGCATCTTGATTTAGTTTTTCTTTCAATTCATTCTCATCTGAATAATATTCGTAAAAAACGGTTGCTATTGGTGATGAATAACTTTCATCCTCTTTGATCATCAAAAAACCATTTTCTAACAAATCAAATAGACTCATTAAATAAACTGCTTTATTGTAATCGTAATTATTAGCATATTTGGCGTTGTTAATAATCTCTCGTTTGTGATACATTCCGTTAAAAAAAGCATCAAAATTATAATTGATCGGAACAAATAATTTAGAAACACTCCTACAGCCTAAACCAAAATATTGAAAAATATCATCACTCAAATTAACTAATTCTGTTTTAGATTCTTTACCTGTTAATACAGCAACAGAATTTCTGTTTTTACGAATAATGTTAGGTTTTCCTTTAAAATAATACTCAAAATAACGTGCGGTATTATTACTTCCGGTAGCAATTACGGCGTCAAAATTTGTTAATTTCTCTTCAGTAAATTCTATTTTTCCTTTAAGAGTTGGTTCAACATACTCTAAATATTTTGCTAAAAAAGGCAATAAGTTTTTATCGGTTGAAGATTGTTTTACCAAAACTGAATGTCCAGAAATTAAGACAGCTAAAAAATCGTGAAATCCAACTAACGGAATATTTCCCGCCATAATTATGGCAACGTTCTTATTGGAATTATGTATTTCTACATCGGAAATCCATTTAGAAAGATTATCATTTGTAAGTGCATTAGACCAACTTTCTAAAGAAAATAAAATATTATTTTTTGTAAACCAACTATTATGTTCTTCTGCAAGTTTTATTTGATGTTTAAAGCCATCAAAAAACAAATCATTAAAGGCAATATTCTCTTTTTTTTCAATTCTAGATTGAGAAAATTGATTTAAAAATTTTCCTAATTTTACAAAAGCATCAATTCGTTGTTGCATTCTCTCTATTTCTTTTGGTTGTGAATTATTTTGGGCTTATTTTTGCACCGCAAAGGTACATAAACTGAAACAGAAAAACTATGGCAATTATAATTACTGATGAATGCATAAATTGTGGCGCATGTGAGCCTGAATGTCCAAATACAGCAATTTATGAAGGAGCAGATGATTGGAAATATGCTGAAGGAACAAATTTAACAGGCAAAGTAGTTTTACCAAATGGTAAATCTGTAAATGCTGATGAAAGAAACGAACCTGTTTCTGATGAAATTTACTTTATTGTAGCAGATAAATGTACAGAATGTGTAGGGTTTCATGAAGAGCCACAGTGTGCTGCTGTTTGTCCTGTAGATTGTTGTGTGCCAGATGAAGATAATGTTGAAACACAAGAAGAATTGTTAGAGAAGCAGCGTTTTATGCATAATGAATAAGACACAAGATTTTAGATAAAAGGGCAAAGACTTTTAAACCTCGAATTAATTCGAGGTTTTTTTCATGAATTAAATCTTGATTTTTACATTTTTTAACTACATATCAATAAGATTATAAAAGCTGGAATTGTAGGGTTATCAAACTTGTAAAAACAATCTTCATTCTTTTCCAAATAAAAACCCCAAATCTGTTTTAAGATTTGGGGTTTTAAAATTAGTAAAAAACTTAATTCAAATTAAAATTGATAAGTCAATCCGGCACTAAAATTAGTTCCTAACATTCCTAATTGTTGTACTTCTGAAGAGTATTTAAATCTAGATCCCGCTTGAGATGTATTTGTAGATTTTAATGTTACATCAGGATATACATCAAAAATATTATTGATATTTCCATTTAAAGAAATTTTATCAGTCAGTTTATAATTAACAGCAATATCAGTAGCAATTTTAGAATTTAATGTTTGATTTGTTCCACCTGCTCCAGCTGTAATAATAACTTCTCCAAAACGAGTGTTATTTAATGACCAGTCCCATTTATCGTTTACTAAGTTTAACCCTAAAATCATTTTTGATTTAGGTCTAGAATTTGTAATCAATCCTTGTTCTTGTTTATTGAATATATCGTAACCACCAGAAGATAATGCAGACGGAGTCGTAATTGCATCAATTGTCGTTTCATTAAAATTAGAAGCAAAACTAATGTTTAATTTTCTTGAACCAACCTCTATATTTCTGTAATTAAGTGTAATGTCAGCTCCAGTTGTATTCGTGTTACCTGCATTGATGAAAAATTGCACAGCAACAACGTTGTTGTTAACTAAAATTTGTTCAACAGCATCTGAACCATCAAGATTACCATCTAAAGAGCCAATTTGAGAAGAGAAAAGTACTCTATCATCTACCTTAATTTGATAAAAATCAATAGAACCTGAAAAATTTCTATTAAATTTATATGTCATCCCTGCTGATATATTTTTTGCTGTTTCAGCAAATAAACTAGGTACTCCTAAGGCTTTTACGGCTGCATTGTCATTTGCTAATGTACCTTGTAATAAAGGCTCAGATGATCCAGCTACAATAATGTACTGGCTATTAGTTAAATAACGTTGGTGAAGAGTAGGTGCTCTAAAACCTGTACTGTAAGAAGCACGTAAAGCTCCTTTTTCCCCTAATTTATATCTACTACTAACTTTCCATGAAAAATTACTTCCAAAATCAGAGAAGTCTTCATATCTACCAGCAATACCTATTAAAAAGTTTTCAGTAAAATCATAATCTAGTTGCATTGCTGCAGCAAAATTACTTCTAGTCCAAATTCCTGCTTCAGCTGGTTTAATTCCTGCAAATGAATCAGATCCTCCTTTATAGTAAGAAAATGGATCTCCTTCGTATGCTCTAAAACTTTCTTTTTTGTACTCAAGACCAAAAGCAATATTAGCTTTTTCAGATAATTGACCATTAACATCGTAATTAGCTATTATGTTTGTTAATCTATAACCACCAGGTTTAAAAGATCTTGGTGAAGTTCCATGATCTTTTAAATAATCTCTATTTACCGAGTTGTTTACTGTATAAAAAACATCATTAGATCCATAAGTAATACTCATATCTGAATTCCATTTATCACTTATTGGGTATTTAATCCCAACGGTATTAATATGGTCATTAATTTCTGTTTCGAATGTTGGTTGATATCCAAAGAAATCTTCTTTTCTAGTAATAAACTCTAAATTACCTACGTCTGCTTGTCTCCAATATGGAGCTCTATAGTATGCAAAACTTTGCCCTTCTCTAGTTGTGTAACCATGAAAAGAATATAAGGTTGCTTTTTTTCCTAAAGGATGTTCTAAGTTCACAAATAAATCTTTTTTCTCCATTTCTGGTTGCCCAACATGCATTCCTAAATCTGGATTTGCATTAGCCCAAGCAACCCAGTTTGGTAATGGGTTTGCTGGTAAATCTGCAGCTCCAGGAGTTCCTGCTCTATTTGTAATTTGTTGTTTATAGTACCCTAAGGTTAAGTTTACAAATCCACCATCACCAAATTCAAAAGAAGTGTTGTAGTCAGCAGATAAATTAAATCCATCTTTTTGAGAAGTTAAACCTGCTTTTGAAGTAAATGTAGAATATTGCACATTTTTTTTCAAAATAATATTCATTACCCCAGCAATTGCATCTGAACCATAAAGCGCAGAAGCTCCATCTCTTAATACTTCAACTCTATCTATTGCAGCAGTTGGTATACTTTTTAAATCGACACCAACTTCTCCTTTACCAGGCGTTCTATTTAAATAAACTTGAGCGCTTTGATTTTTTCTTTTACCATTAATAAGAACTAAAGTTCTACTTGGCCCTAAACCTCTTAAATCTGCCGGATCGTAATGTGCAGTTGCATCAGAAATTGATTGATTTTGAGAGTTGAAAGAAGGGACTTTAAAGGTTAGCATTCTGTCTAAAGTAGCTTTTCCACTATTTTGCAATTCTTTCACATCAATATTGTCAATTGGCACTGGAGAATCAAGAATTGTTCTTGGTTTTGCTCTGTTTCCAGTTACAACAACTTCGTCTAATTGCATTCCTTCAGATAAAACAATGTTTAAATTAGATTTTCCATTAACGGCAACTTCTTTGGTTTCATAACCTGTAAAACTTACCACTAAAACAGCTCCATCTTTTACTGTTAAAGTGAATTTACCATTAAAATCTGTAGAAGTACCATTTGTAGTACCTTTTTCAATAACATTTGCACCTGGTAAAACTTCTTTACTTGTGTCAGTTACTGTACCAGTCACAGTACTTTGAGCAAATGTGAGACTTATGCTAAAAATAGCAATTAATAAGAGCGTAAATTTTTTCATAAATTAAGAATTGTATAACGTCAGCAAAAAGTGAACTAGTTATCACTTTAATATAAGAGATAGGTTTTATTATTTTTACAAACCTTTAAATCTTAAATGATGAAAAACAAGAAAAGTGCCAGTGCTTTAATTAGCGACTTAAAACGTA
>JBDNGO010000012.1:0-2992 GCA_041689245.1 Flavobacteriaceae bacterium
AAATTAAGAAAACGAAAAATGACAAAAAATAGCACTTTGAAAGCTAGAAAAAAACAGTATCAAAATTTTTAACTAAATTAGCAGAAACCTCTCTTAAATTTTGAGCGAAAAAGTTCATTTTTATTTGACTACATACACATCCGCATTTCTTAACAACGAATGTTGTGTTCTCCAAGCAGATTCAGAAATTCCTTTTTCTCCAAACTCTACTCCTTTTCCGTAAGCAGATTTTCCGTCATTAAATTTCACGAAACGTAAATCGTGTTGATATCCACATCTAAAATGCAATAATTCGCCAAACACATTTTGTTTTACCATATTTAAAACCGCCAAAACATCTCTACGGTAATTTACATTTTCAAGAATCATCATATGCGTTCCTGTTTCTTCATGCGTATTTACCAAATCCCAACATTCTTCCATGGTATTTGCGGCAGAAACTTCTAATCCAGCATAAACTCCAGCTAACATTGCGTCTTTTGCCATGCGTGTATGCCACAACCAAGGCGTTGCAATAATTACCGCTTCAACTTCTTCTAGTTCTAAAAGATTTCTATAATCCAACTCGTTTTTTCCAAAAACTTTAGGTTTATTTTCCCCAGCTTTATCAATTATTTCAAGTGCAATAGCGATTCTTTTAGGATCAATATCACAAATTGCTGCTACCAACACATCGTCTCTAAGCAACACATTATTTAAATGATTAGTTCCTCTTAATCCAACACCAAATTAATCCTACTTTTAATTTTTTTGCTGATAATGTTGTGTTCGCCCCAAAAGAGAAACTTGGAGACATTGCTATACCGGTTCCTATTATAGATGATTTTTTTATAAAATCTCTTCTTGAGCTCATATTGTTTTGATTAGTTAATAGTTGTAATCTGTAATTTCTTACTCTTTCAAATTTAGAAATAATATTTAAAGATTAAGAATACTGAGGATATCTTTTTTATATATTTGATTTTCTAAAAACTTTTTCAATGGACGAATTTCTTTTATATGTAAAAATGGGACTAAATCATGTGTTAGATTTTTCTGCCTATGATCATGTTCTTTTTTTAATTGCTTTAGCTGTAATTTTTTCATTTCATCAGCTAAAAAAAGTATTGTGGTTAATTACGCTTTTTACAATAGGACATACAGTAACTTTAGCGTTGTCTGCTTATGGAGTCATAAAAATTGATGTTAAAATTGTAGAGTTTTTAATTCCAGTAACAATTTTTATTACAGGAATTGTAAATATTTATAATCTTAAGAAAACGTCTATTAATAAAGATAATATCAACTTAATTTTTGCCTTATTTTTTGGATTAATTCACGGCTTAGGATTCTCCAATTATTTTAGAATGATGGTGGGTCGTGAAGAAGACAAATTATTGCCTTTAATAGAATTTGCTTTGGGTATCGAATTATCGCAAGTAATTATTGTATTAAGTATTTTAATTATTGGTTCTTTAGTGCAATCCTTTTTTAAAGTTACCAAAAGAGATTGGATTTTAGTTATCTCATCTATTGTAATTGGTTTTGTAATACCAATGATGATAGAACGCCTTTTTTGGTAAAAAATTAACTCTTAAACCTTAGAAAAGAAACTACTTTAGCGACATGAACAAAAAGCAACATAAATACGATACTGCTTATATAAAAATGGCTCTTGAATGGGCAAAATTATCACATTGCGAACGCAAACAAGTTGGTGCTTTAATTGTTAAAGACAGAATGATTATTTCTGACGGATTTAATGGCACACCAACTGGATTTGAAAACCCTTGTGAAAACGAAGAAGACTATACAAAATGGTATGTTTTACATGCTGAAGCAAACGCTATTTTAAAAGTAGCATCTTCTACACAATCGTGTAAAAACGCTACCTTATATATCACATTATCCCCTTGTAAAGAATGTAGCAAATTAATACATCAAGCAGGCATCAAAAGAGTGGTCTATGCAAATGCTTATAAAGATGATACAGGTTTACAATTCTTAAAAAAAGCAGGAGTAGAATTAATGCATTTAACAAATGAAGAATAAAAATTATTTACCATTATATTTTGCTTTTGCAATTGTATTAGGTGTTTTAATAGGAAGTTTTTTTAATGGAGGAAACTCATCAAATACGTTATTTGCAAAAAAATCTTCTAACGAAGTAAAAATAAAACGTTTAATAGAATACATACAAAGAGATTATGTAGATAGTGTAGACACAGAGGATTTATTAGACGGAGCAATTACCCAAATTTTAGGAAAATTAGATCCGCATTCTGTATATATTCCAAAAGAAGATTTACAAGAAATTACCGAAAACATGCAAGGTAATTTTGTCGGAATTGGCGTGCAATTTAGAATGATAAAAGATTCTATTACTGTAATTCAACCTATAAAAGGTGGACCAAGTATTAAAGCCGGAATTAAAGCTGGAGACAGAATTTTAATGGCAGACACAGATACATTATTCGGTAAGAAGTATTCTACGAATTCAATTCCGAAGTTTTTAAAAGGCGAACCAAACACAAATATTGACTTACAGGTTTATCGAAAATCAAACGATTCTTTATTTACCATTTCTTTAAAAAGAGGAAAAGTAGCTATTAAAAGTGTAGATGTTTCTTATATGATAAACGATTCTATTGGTTACATTAAACTTGAGCGTTTTGCGAGAACTTCGTATCGAGAATTTAAATCGGCGTTAACCAAACTTCAAGGAAAAGGAATGACAGATTTGGTCTTAGACCTTAGAGGAAATGGCGGCGGATATATAGATATTGCCAACAAAATTATTGATGAATTTTTAGAAGACGGAAAACTAATTGTTTTTACAAAAGACAATAAAGGAAATATAGACGAGTCATACGCAACAAATCGTGGTGCTTTTGAAAAAGGTGGATTGTATATTTTAATTGACCAAGGTTCTGCTTCTGCTTCAGAAATTGTTGCTGGCGCATTACAAGATAATGATCGAGGAACAACTATAGGAAGACGTTCTTTTGGTAAA
>JBDNGO010000013.1:0-6129 GCA_041689245.1 Flavobacteriaceae bacterium
GTGGTTAAGAAATCGGTTACGATATTGTATTTGGCATGACTGGAAGAAACTAGAACGGAAACGTAAAAACCTAATCCGACTAGGAATAGAAGTTGGACAAGCATACGCTTGGAGTAGAAATAGAATGGGAGGATGGGCAGTTGCTCAAAGTCCAATTTTAAGGACTACAATTACAACATCTAGACTTAAACGGAAAGGCTATAAACCTTTGGTAGATTACATTAATAATACGCAAACTTCAATTTGGTGAACCGCCGTATATGCTCACGAGTGTTATTGCCTGAGGCAATATAAAGAAGGGATAAACGCAGTTTCGTATGTACGGTGGTGTGAGAGGCGCACTCCAACTATTTTAGTTGGAGCCGTCTACTCGATTGTGGTTTGTATTTTAATTTCAGTATTCTTTTATGGTTATTGAATCTTCATCTATGAATATATTGTAGTTGTAACTTGGAATAATTCCATTTGAGTAATAACCAAAATTTTTTCTTAGATTACTTGGGAAAACCTCAATAAAAAAAGAACCATCAGATTTTGGTTTTTCTTTTACAAATTTTAAATAAACTTTTTTTGGTCTATTTTTGTACAACCTCTTTATTTTAACTTCATCATATCCATTAGATATGATTATGCTGTCAATTTTTTTTTGACTTTTATTTTCTATTTCAAAAAGCATTCCTTTGTTATCACATGAAATGAAAAAAGATAAAAAGAAAGCTAATACAATTACTGTTTTTTTTTGTTTCATAGTTATTGATTTGTAGGTATTAACAGAGTGTTTATAGTTATTCCATGAGTATATATGAAATTTGGATCATTATAATCTATAGGCTTTAGATACCTTAAATTACCATTTAATATTTTTTGATAGATTAAATCTGCCAATTGAGTTAAAGACAAATTAGAGTTTCCTAATAAGGATTGCTGACCGACATTGTTGTTAAATAAGTCCATTTCTTTTTCTTTAATTAATGCAGAGGGTGTTTCGCTTTCATGAGCATCTGAAAATAGTTTCGCCATATTAATGCCTACTACTTTTGTATTTATAATATTATAGTATGCATGTCGAAAAGCATCCGATTTATCATTTAACCCATTTTTATTAAATTTTTGTTTAGTTGCGTCTTCTGCTACTTTCCTGTTTTTAAATATATGATACGCTTCGCTCCAGTTTTGCTTAATTAAATCTTTTTCAGCTTGCGATAAACTTTTCCATACGTTGTAAGGATTCTGAGTGAAAAGAGTTAAATTGAATAGATCCGTATAATTATTACTTTCTTTAGCCTTGATGATTTCTTCAGCAAAGTTTTCAGCTTCAGTAGAATTATTATTATCTAGAAAAGTATTTATTTTGTCTACCAATGTAGGTTTAGATTCCAAATAATTAATTTGAGCTTGATTGGTGATATTAAGTTTATCTGCTAGTTTTTTCCAAGGCATTTTATCACATCCATGAATTTCGTCTCCGCAAGGATAGACAACAGGAGTAGTAGTTGCGTTATTGGTGTTAGTGCCTCCACCTCCGCTAGTATTATGTGTACTAGAAGTGTCATATGGTATACCACCATCACTACTAAAAGAACCTGTGCATGTTCTACCAACGTAAGTATCACCAAAACAGTGTTGAAAGGAATCAAAACATATACCTGCAGGAATATGTGGAGTACCATTACAGCTGCTATTTGTTCCACCTGAACAAAGCATTAAAAAATTGTCTATACAATCTTCTTGATATTTTCCTTGAAATTTAATTTTATTAAAATCTAGTTTCAGAGTTTTAATAGTCCCTTTAAAACTAAAGCCTTCTTTTAAGGGTTTTAATGTTGAATTTTTGTCATATACATATCTAACTAAATATGATTTTACTTTTCCACTTTTATTAACTGACAAAATTAAATTTTCAAAGAAATCAGTAGAATAGTCTTGTCTCTTTACACCAAATGTATATGATGTTAAACTATCTTTTTTAATAATATTGATTTTCTTTTTAATAATTTTAAAATCATATAGCTCATTGTTTTGAGGCTTTGAAGTTTTTGCATTAAGCTGTTTTCTATCATACTTATCTTTTTCTTCTTCAAATTTTTCAAAAGTTGATTTAAAACTTAAATCTTGAATCATTTCTTCAAAAGTTGATTGTTTTACTTGTAAAGAATTTTGAACTTGTGGTTCTTGAGTAATAAAATCAGCTTCATTTTCACAATTCCATAGTAGTAAGGAGATTCCAACGAGTAGAATTCCAAGTTTTAAATAATTAATTGATTTGTTTTTTTTCTTTTTCATAATATTTAAATTTAGTAATTAATATTCAATTTTTGTGTTCAACAGGTTGCAATTTTTATCGAAATGTTCCTCGAATATGAACCACAACGTATTTGTATATGAAAAGTAGCAGAATAAATATGCTGTTACTTTCGGTTTAAAAAATAGAATAGTAGAAAAGAACCACACCAAGGCGTGGCACTTAACTGCTGTTTTTTATATACGTGGTTGTGGTTTGTATTTTAATCAATTGCTCCTTCACTTCTCCAAATTACAGGATAAATCACAAACTTTTCTTTTGAAATGACTTCAATCAAATACGTTTGAAAAACTCCATTTTTATCTGCTGGAGGTCTTTTGTTCTCAAATATCCACTTTTTTCTTTTCTCATTTATTTCTTTTAAATTATAAATTTTATAATCTTTTAGATGTTTTATACATAAAGTATCTGCTTTTTGTTTGTTATTATAAAAGAAGGCCATATTATCATCTTTATTTTCAAGATTAAAATATATCCCTTGTTTTTTATTATAATCCCTGTTAAATTTAGCATTCCACTTTTTTCCACCTATTTTTTCTTCATATTTTACATAAATAGTATCTTTTGGGTATAATGATTTTTGTCCAAAAATAAAGTTTGAACCTAAATAAAATAAAATGACTACAAAGGTTTTAATTACATCCATTAGGAAAAGTATTTTTAATTTGTGTTTGTAAACTATTTATAGCGGTTCTTTCACTAGGAGTTAAATTTTGCCAAGCAACAATATCTGCGGTATTTAATCCTATCCAAGATAGAGCATTTTTTTGTTGGTCTGTTAATGTAGGGTCGAAATCGGTTAATGCTTGTTTAACAATGTCTCTATAATACTGAGCCATTTGTTGGTGTTGCCAAGCATTTGGTTCATTAGCACTTGGTACTCCATATTTATACTTAGTGAAATAGTAAAAAATTCCAGAGTATTTGTTTTGTAAGCTATTTAAAAAGTCATTGTAAAATTGCTCACTTGTCCAATTTGCCCAATTTAAATTATTTCCACTGATTTCTGTTGCTCTAACTGCATCTAACATTTTACGATACATTTCTGCATGAATTATTTCATGTATCATAGATACTGCTTTAAATACATCGGGTTTATTTAAAATATTTCCTGTTGTATTAGTATCTGTGTTAAATTTTATCTTTATTACATTGTTAGCTAATGGTGGTTTCGTTATTGCCATTGCGTTATGATAACTGGGTGTTTCATTAGATTTGAAATTATCATCAACGGTAAATGTTAAATCTGCAACAGAAGCAGTTGCTTCAAAATTTTGTAGGTATTCTTTAAATTTAGAGGCTTTTCCCATTTTATCATAAATAGCTTTTAAACAGGTTTCATTTACAAAAACAGCCTCTAAAATAACTTTTTCTTCAAAATCTACTTCAGCACCATTTTTTAAAGCTTTAATAGCTTCTCTATTAAAATTTTTAGTGTTAGTTGTACAACCATTAATATTAATATTATTCCAAAGAGCATTAATATTCTCAATATCTTTACTTGAGTTGGGAGTTCTTAACCAGTTTTCTTCTTCGGTTGTTAAGTTGTCAACACAATTTACAATTACTTCAATTTTTTCAGGTATAAATAATTGGTTTTCATCAACTATTGCCCCATCTAAAGGAGATGTAGGAAAGGCATCATCGCCACCACCAAAATTATCACCTGCTACTCCGGCACCATCCGGAATACCTATTGGAAAGTCAGATGGTCCGCCACCACCAGTATCTGAACAAACTTTTATCCACAAAGTATATAAATGGTCGCTTTGATAACACGTTCCATTTGCTTTATGATCGTTACCCCAACTACACATTACAACTGCAACTCGGTTACAATCTGGGTCAAAAGAAGATTTAGAGTGAAGCTCTTTATTAAATTCGACTTTTTCCATACTCCATTTCCCACTAAATGTTACATGAGGATTTGTTTTTCTATCTCTTAAATAGTTTTCATCAGGATAATATGTAAAAATTCTAGCTATTGGTTTTTCGTTTTTAGGGTAAGAAACTACTAAGTTTTGAAAACAATTATTACAGTCTAATTCATTTTCTAATACTTTAAAAGTATAAGAGTTTCCTTCATCATTACTGATTTCAAGAACATCAGTTTTATCAATTATAATTTTATCATCTTGGTTTGAAGCTTTATTTAAGAGCTTCACTTTTTCTATTTCTTCAATAGCAGGAATAACTTGTGTAAAATATTCTAATGGTGCTTGTTTAAAGTTAAAAGCAAAATTTTCATCTTTTAGAACTTCTTCATTTTCACAATTCCATAACAACAAAGAAATACCAAAGAGTACGATTCCAAGTTTTAAGAAGTTTGATAATTTTTTCTTTTTCTTTTTCATATATTTAAATTTAAGAATTAATATTCAGTTTTTGGATTTAACAAGTTGTAATTTTATCGAAATATTTTTGTAATATAAACCACAACGGTTAGTATATGAAGCGTTGCATCCCGAAGGGTGCTATGATTTCATATACAGTGTTATATGCTTTTTTTCCAAATTATAGTTTCTGGATGAAATTCTTTCCATCCTAACCACCACTGTTTTTCAACGATTAATTCTTTAAGGGTTTCAGTTTCATAAGCAGTTAAATAGTTTGCATCTGAGTTGTAATACAAAGTAATTAATTTACCATTATACTTATCCTCAAACTTATTCATACCTAAGACTTCTAACATAGGATAAGCTGTTGAAATTCCATTATAATTGACGCCAAATACAGTTTCTCTAGCTGGTAACTCCGATAAGTCCGAGTATCCTGGCATTAATACTTTTGGAGTAACCTTATTAAGCATTTTAAGCATAGATTCACGAGAGAAATATCCCTTTCTTGCTTCAGTACACTTGGTTGCAAACAAAGTTTCAGGATGTTTGTTTTTCCATTCTTCAAGCGTTGTGTTTTCTCCTGAAATTAGTTCTAACTGTTGCCCTTTCTTTTTTCCATAAATACATTCTCCTGTTGCTTGTTGCCATAAACTAAAGGTTTCAGTATCATATATTATCATATTTCTTCTCCAAACACCAGCAACCTTAAAGTATAGGTCTTTATTATCGATTTTTGACTTAAATGCTAATGCACTTTGACATAAAGCACAATAAGAAATGAGGATGGAATTTTCATTTATCCTATCATTTATAATGTGTCTTGGTATAACAACTTCATTAAGTGGATAAGCAACACAAATATTTCCAATTTTCACACCAATCACTTGCAATTGAGGGCTAATATTTACGGGTTTGTTTTTTTCTACTTTATTTACTTCAGGAAAAAAATACTTCATATCAAAGAAAAAGGAAAAGAGAATAAGAAGGATAGTAATTATAAATATCCAGTTCAGCCCTGTTGAGTTTTCATTTTGCAGTAAACTTAATATACCGAATGCTAAGGAGATTATAGTGAAAATTATTCGTTTAGTTTCAAAATTAGAAAAGAACCAAAGTGCGATTTTTATTTTGCCAAGTACTGCAGTTTGACGTCCGAAAGCAATCGTAAATGCAAAAAGTAAGGCTGTTATTGATAATATCATATCTTCTAATTTTGATTGGTGTCTAGTGATTGCATATAACGTGCTTGTATAAGGTTAGTTGCGTGTTTTAAGCGACTGGTTTAGTAAATAAAACCTAGCCACGAAAGTCCGATTAGACTTTCGTAAATAAGCGATTTGCCAGCAATTAATTTTATACGTTGTGTGTGCCCAGTATGGGCATCTTTACCTTACTGCAAAGTAGGGAATTAATCTAGAGGGTGCAAGTCCCTTATGCGCTGGAGTAACGTCTAGAAGCATTAGTAAGTCGCAAGGGTGGTAACTGTGA
>JBDNGO010000014.1:0-2482 GCA_041689245.1 Flavobacteriaceae bacterium
GCTACAAATTTTAGAGCCATTGAAAGTAAAGGGAATACACTCTTTGCTGCCGGACCAACAGGAACAGGCGTTTTTCGCTCATTAGATTTTGGTTCGAATTGGATTTTACTTTCAGGTGGAGGACTAGCATCCGGTTCATATAGAGGTTTTGCAAGTAATTCCCAATTAATTGTAGCAAGATCATTTGGTGGTGGCGTTTTTTACTCTACAGATAATGGAGACAATTGGACTGTTATAAATTCAGGTTTAACCGACTTAACAATTTTTGATTTAGAACTTAATGATAGCTATATAATTGCCGCTACAAATACACAAGGAGTATTTCGTTTTGCACTTTCTAATTTAAATTTATCCACTGGAATTGATGATATCATCAAAAACACTATCGCCATTTATCCAAATCCAACGACAAATCAGATAAATATAAAAACAGACACCAAATTGTTAGGTTCGATATACTTTGTTTATGACAACACGGGAAAATCTATATTATCTGGTAGAATAGATTCAGAAAACACAGTTGTTAAATTAGGGAATTTGTCAGGTGGTATTTATTTGCTTCGTATTGGAGATACTAATTTTAATCAGACATTTAAAGTGATTAAGGAATAAAACCAGCCCTACAAGAAATATCGGTTCAGTGGTTAAATGAAGCTTTTGCGCTTCGTATCAAGTTTCGTGGTGGCAGACAGTTTTGTGCTTCGAAATCGCCAACTTCTTATAGCTGCAAAACGTTAGCGAATCTTTAAAATCTTCTTTAGAAACTACCCTTCAACTAAAAAAATGTACATTTAGTGTGTACAACTGTCACAAATCGAAAACCGTGTTGTCTATAGTATAGAAACGTTTCATTGAAGGAAAACAATCAACATATTAACCAACTATTAGAACGCTGTAAAAAAGGGGATAATTCTGCACAAATGCAGATTTACAAAGACTATTACAGAGCCATGTACAATACATCTTTAAGGATTCTTAAAGATGAGTTTGAAGCAGAAGACATCATGCAAGAAGCATTTTTAACTGCCTTTACAAAGTTGGATACATTTATTGGAGAAGTTACTTTCGGTGCTTGGCTAAAACGAATTGTAATTAATAAAAGTTTAACACAATTAAAGAAAAACAATAAGTACCAAGATGTAAAAATGGAAGTATTATCAGAAACTACAGTAGAAACTGAAGAAGCTATTAACTATTCTGATTTACAAACCGATAAAGTATTGGAAAGATTAAATTCTTTGAAAGACAATTACAGAATCGTTTTGAGTTTACACCTAATTGAAGGGTACGATTATGAAGAAATCACAGAAATATTAGGCTATACAAACGAAAATGTGAGAGCCACAATTTCAAGAGCAAAAAAGAAATTAAAGCAATTGCTTGTTTTAGAAACAGCATAAATAAAACCAAGATGGAAGATAAATTAAATACCTTTTTTAAAAACACCGACTTTGATGTTGATGTGCCAAGATTTGGTCATTTAGACCGATTTGAAAAACGCTTACATCCACAAAAAAAGAAAAGAACATTTTCTTATAAATGGATGAGCATTGCAGCATCAATAGTTTTAGTTCTTGGTTTTTGGTTAGGCGCAAATATTACAGATAAAACGTTATCATTAGCAGATGTTTCCCCAGAAATGCAAGAAACTGAAACGTTTTTTACATCCACCATAAAACAAGAATTAAAAGAAATAGAAAAATTTAGAAATCCAACTACTGAGCGTGTAATTGAAGATGCACTAAATCAGTTAGAACGTTTGGAAGAAAAATACCAAGACTTAGTAAAATCGTTAAACAAAAGCAATAACGACAGACGTGTAGTATATGCAATGATAAGTAATTATCAAAACAGAATAGAAATTTTACAAGATGTCTTAAATCAAATAGATAAAATAAAAAAATTTAAAGTAAACAGCAATGATGAAATCTACCTTTAAAATAGCATTACTTCTTTTTTTAATTCCTTTAGTAAGTTTTGCAAATACAGATCCAAAACCGAAGCAAGAAAAAAGTAAAACAATTAAAAAAGAATATTCTGTTGATAGAAATGCAACAGTAGATATTGACAATAAATATGGTAATATTAATATTACTACTTGGAACCAAAACAGCGTAGAAATTACTGTGGTAATTACCGTAAAAGGAGACGATTTAAGTACTGTTGAAAAAAAATTAAGAGGAATTGATGTCGATTTTAATGCAACTTCTGATCTGGTTTCTGCAAAAACAAAATTCAACAATTCTTCTAGCAGCTGGAGTTTTTGGGGGAATTCTAAAAACACAAATTATACAATTAATTATACGATAAAAATGCCGGCTTCTAACAATGTAAAATTAAATAATGATTACGGAAATATTCTTATCAGTGAAATTAACGGAACTGCTGATGTTAATTGTGATTATGGCAAGCTTACCCTCGGAGATTTAAATAACTCTAATAACAACATCAATATCGATTACTCTAACGGCTCTACTATTAA
>JBDNGO010000015.1:0-110665 GCA_041689245.1 Flavobacteriaceae bacterium
CCAAATGCAGGGAAATCATCTTTTATAAATGCGTTAATTGGAAAAGAGAGAAATATTGTAACCGATATTGCTGGTACAACTAGAGATTCTATCGATACAAAATATACTCGTTTTGGGTTTGATTTTAATTTAGTTGATACAGCCGGAATCAGAAAAAAATCAAAAGTAAAAGAAGATTTAGAGTTTTACTCTGTAATGAGAGCCGTTAGAACTATTGAATATTCTGACGTTATCATTTTAATGATTGATGCAACTCGTGGTTTTGAAGGTCAAGATCAAAATATATTTTGGTTGGCAGAAAAAAACAAAAAAGGCGTAGTCATCTTGGTGAACAAATGGGATTTAGTTGACAAAGAAACTAATACTGTAAGAGATTATGAAGCTGCTATTAGAAAAGAAATAGCACCGTTTACAGATGTGCCAATTATATTTGTTTCTGTACTTACCAAGCAACGTATTTTTAAAGCGATAGAAACTGCTGTAACTGTTTTTCAAAGTAGAAAAAACAGAATTGCTACAAGCAAACTAAATGAAACGATGCTAGAGATTATTAAAAACAATCCACCACCAGCAATAAAAGGGAAATATGTTAAAATTAAATATTGCATGCAGTTGCCAACGCCAACTCCGCAATTTGCATTTTTTGCAAATTTACCACAATATGTAAAAGATTCTTACAGAAGGTTTTTAGAAAATAAAATGAGAGAAATTTACGATTTCTCTGGCGTACCAATTATCATTTACTTTAGGCAGAAATAGATGTATAAAAAACAATTCTAATTCAAAATCCCTGATTCTTTTATGATAAACATAATCACAGAAATAAGTATTCCTGATATAAATACTAAATAAAAATATCTTAACATTTTTTCTTTAGAGTTAATTTTCTGATTTAGAAAATCTTTATTTAACTCTTTTTTAAAATTTAAAGGCAAGACTATTAATAATGATAAAATAGCATTAGAAACAACAAGAATTATTATTGGAATTAATGCTTTCTGATTATCTATATTTCCATTAAAAAGATAATAACCAACCAACGATAGGAAAACTATCAGAGAATTTACAGCAAGTAAAATAGTTGCTTTTGTTATTAAAGAATTATAAATGTTAAAAGTAGCTTCTAGTTTATTTTTAGGTGCTTTAGCTTTTAATAGCTTTTTTTCAAGTTTTACTAGTTTTGCTAAGTTTTTATCTTTTCCTTTTTGCCAATTTTCTTGAGCATAAGTTGTGTGAAATCGATGTTCTTTTACAAATGCATTGATGTTCTTCTGAGTCCATTCTAATTCAGTATCGTTTTTACTAAAAAGTAAATTTATTTCTTGTTTTAGCAACTCACTTTTGTCTATAAAACTACTTTTTGCATAATAGGATAAAACAGCATCTTTCATTATTTTTTCTAAAAAATCATTTGCTTCAACATTTGCTTCTGTTACTCTAATTAATCTAACAACATGATCAACAATACTATTATCAATATTATACTCTTCGAAAAATGTAGTAGCAATATTTACGCTAGCTTCTTTATGATTTTCTTTTCTTATAACATAGCCTACTTCTTGAAACCAAGATGCAAATAATAAAATATTGGCATCTACTTCAGAAATTTTTTCGCCATCAATTAATTCTTTTACAGAATTTACAACTCGCTGAGTATTGCTCACATTATGGAACAAGTGATTTTTATTCAACTTTTCAGTAAGTAAAGACAGTACGTGATTTTCGGCACTCAACAAAAACTTCTTCATGAAAAAATTATTTCAACTAATATAAAAAAAATAAATGCAAATAGTTCTACGCTAATACGAACTTTCTACATTTGCCCAAGATATTCCTGCTTTACCTTTCATATCAACCATTGTATTGTTAATACTAATTCCCCATCTAATCTAATGCGAAAATTAAAACTCCAATAATTATAAGTGGTAACCATTTTTTCATAATTGTATTCTCTTTAGGATTTAATTTTTAAACTATATAAATTACCCCCTGTTATGTGTGCTTTTTCATCAGTAATAAATAAGGTGTTTTCGTCTTTAAAACAAACGCCTTCTTTTTGAGAACTATGCCCTAACGGAAATTCTTTTATTTCTCCTAAGAAAAAATTATCTCCATTAAAATTAGTTAAAATAAAAACTGATGAATGATTTAACAACACAATTTCAGTTCCGTTTTTAGAAATATCTGCGGATGTAATTCTACAATCTACACTATTGCAAAACTCATACTCAGAAACAAACTCAGCAATATGTTTTCCTTTTTTATTTGGCACTTTAAACAACAACGTTTTTCCTAAATTCTTGTTCTGTCTGCTTTTTGTAAAAATGTAAAAATAGTTCTGATAATAAAAAAATGCTTCAGCATCAAATGAAGTTTTCTTTTTTGAATCAACTTTTGGATATTCAAAATCAATTTTCTCTACATCAACATTTTCTTTTTGAATAATATCTTGATTTGCAATTTTAAGAATGCTTCCTTTTTTTCTTTTCAGGTTGTTATTCCCAAAATCGCCAATGTATAAATTTCCTTTTTCGTCTGACGTTAAATCTTCCCAATCATTGTTTTTAGCATTTACATTAACAACGTTAACAATTTTACCTTGTTGATTTACTCCAAAAATTTCTGGCTTGTTTCCAGAATCATTTACCATCCAAATTAGGTCAGAATTAGCAATCATTTGATTTCCAGAAACTTCTTTTAAAGAAGAAGATAAATCAGAAACTAATATTAATTGCCCATAAGTAGTGCAGGAAATAAAAAGAAACACGAAACTATATAAGACTGTTTTTTTCATTGGCTACCAGCCTCCAGAAGAACCTCCACCGCCAAATCCACCACCGCCAAATCCACCACCGCCGAATCCGCCGCCAAAACCACCGCCGAAATTCCCTCCAGAAGAACCTCCAGCGCTTCCAGTGCCTCCAAAACCTCTTCCGGCATTGCTTAAAATTATCGCATCTAAGACAGAGAAACCACTTTTGCGCTTTCCTCCTTTTCCACCACCACGATTATTCCTATTGGAGAGTACAATAAATAAAATGATGAAAAAGATAATGGCTATAATTCTAAATAAGCTTGAATTTGTTTTCTTTTCATGGGCTCTATCTTCTTTAAATTCGCCTTTTAAGGCTTTAAAAATAGCGTCTGACCCTTTATCTAGACCAGCGTAATAATCACCTTTTTTAAACTCTGGAGTAATGATATTAACTCTAATATCTGTTGAGATATAATCGGTTAATAAATGTTCTACTCCATAACCCGTTTGTAAGGCTAATTTTCTATCGTCTTTGGCAACTAAAATAAAAACCCCATTGTCTTTACCTTTTTGCCCAATCCCCCATTTATGAGCCCAATTTGTTGCTAAAAAACCAACGTCTTCTCCTTCTGTTCTAGAAATTATGGCTACAACGATTTGTGTTGACGTTGAATCTGAATATCTAATTAATTTCTGTTCAAGATTGCTTTTCTCACTACTAGAAAGTAAATTTATATAATCGTAAACACTGGTTTGTAATTTAGGTGTGTCTGGAATTTTATATTGCCCTACAACAGATTGAATAAAAAAGATTCCAATTAAAAACAAGAGTATTTTACTTCTTCCTAAGAATTGTTTCCTGAAAACTGATAATTGATAATAGTTCATAGAATCATCCTTTAGAAATTTCGTTAGATAATTCGTTTTCATCATCAGTTTTCCAAGGAAAAAATTGTTTTAATTGTATTCCGGTATTTAAAATTCCGGCTAAAATTCCGGCTTTAAAATCCCCCTTTTTAAAGTGTTCTGCAATTGAATCTCTTGTAGAATCCCAAAAATCATCAGCAACCACATTATTTATGCCTTCATCACCACAAATCACAAACTTTTTATCTTCTATAGCCACATAAATTAACACACCATTTCTTTGTTCGGTTTGGTGCATTTTTAATTCATTAAAAACATCTAAAGCTCTTTCGTAAGCATCTTTAGTTGCTTTTCCTTCCATGTGGATTCTAATTTCACCAGAAGTATTTAATTCAGCTTTCTGAATTGCTTTTATGACTTCTTGTTCATCAGATTCAGATAAAAATAAGTGTGCTTTTGGCATTATTGTTTTTTGTTAAAATCGAAATTCACATCGGGCGCTTTATCTGCTCCTTTATCTGATGCGTATAAACTCATTTTATCAAAACCAGCAATACTAGCTATAAAATTTTTCGGTATTTTTTGAATGTAAATATTGTAATCTCCAGCTGAAGTATTAAATCTGTTTCTTTCTACATTAATTCTATTCTCTGTGCCTTCTAACTGATTTTGTAGTTGCAAAAAATTTTGATTTGCTTTTAAATCTGGATATCGTTCTACAACCACCATTAATTTAGATAAAGCGCTTGTTAGCCCTGCTTGAGCTTGTTGAAAAGCTGCCATGTTTTGAACAGTTAAATTTCCTGCATCGATAGTTGTAGAGGTTGCTTTTGCTCTTGCGTTAATAACTTCTGTTAACGTCGTTTTTTCAAAATCTGCTGCGCCTTGAACGGTTTTAACTAGATTTCCTATTAAATCATTTCTACGTTGATACGAACTTTCTACATTTGCCCAAGATATTCCAGCTTTACCTTTCATATCAACCATTGTATTGTTAATACTAATTCCCCATCTAACTAATGCAAAAATTAAAACTCCAATAATTATAAGTGGTAACCATTTTTTCATAATTGTATTTTCTAACGTTTATAATTGATTTTTGATGTTATTTAATTCAGCTTTTACGGATTCTAATCTACTGATTATTTCGTGATTATTAATTGTACTTTCTGGATTCCTTTTCAGTTTTTGTTTCGCTCCGTCTAAGGTAAAACCGCGTTCCTTTACTAGATTGAAAATCAATTTAAAATTGGCAACATCATCTTGTGTAAATAAACGATTTCCTTTGGCGTTTTTTTTAGGTTTGACAATATCAAACTCTTTTTCCCAAAAACGAATTAATGATGTATTTACATCAAATGCTTTGGCAACTTCTCCTATTTTATAATACCTTTTTTCTGGTAAATTGATATGCATTAATCTAGGGATTGATTTTCTCTTGAAGCTAATTCTAACATTCTGTCGTATTCTTCTGGTGTTAAATCGTTAAAGTAATAATAAACAGGATTCATTTTTCTATCTAATTTATGAACTTCATAATGCAAATGCGGCGCAGTTGATGTTCCTGAGGTACCAATATAACCAATTAAATCTCCTCTTTTTACTTTTTGATTTTCAAAAACTACATATTTTTCCATATGTCCGTAAACCGTTACATATCCAAAACCATGATTTATTTTTACATAATTTCCTAAACCTCTTATAGTTCTAATTGCTTTTTCCACAACACCATTTCCTGTTGCGTAAACAGGTGTTCCTTTTGGAGCGGAAAAATCCATTCCCCAATGATATTTTCTGGTTTTATAAATTGGATGGACTCGATAACCATAACCAGAAACCATTCTTTTTAAATCTTTATTTGCAACTGGTTGAATTGCAGGAATTGAAGCCAACATTTCTTCTTTGTTCTTGGCTAATTTTACAATTTCATCTAACGATTTAGATTGTACTGCTAACTGTTTAGATAAGATATCTAAATCTTTGGTTGCTTTTTTAATCATTGAAGAATTATCAAATCCTTCTATATATTGATATCTATTTACACCACCAAAACCAGCTTTACGTTGCTCTTCTGGAATTGGATTCACTTCAAAATACACTCTATAAATTTCATTATCTCTTTCTTGTAATTCTGTTAGCACTTTACCGCTTTCATCAATACGCTTACTTAGCAGTTCATAATGTAATTTTAAATTTTCTAACTCTCTTTTCTGAGCTCGTTCAGTCGGAGACATTAAAAATTGACTAAACCCAATAAACCCGAAGAACGCCACCAGAACAACTACTAGCATTATAAAACTTATCTTTTTATAAATGCTTTTTTTATTCTGTTTAATCTTTCTATACGATAAAGTATCTGCGTCGTAATAATATTTTACCTTTGCCATAATCTTAAATGTACTATTTTTGTGTTCTCTTTAATTGTTAGAAAACATGCAAATTTACAAAATGTTTTACAACTGCCTTTTTTACTTTAAATATTTAAAGGTAAATTAACTTTTAAGAGAAAAATATATTGTTTTAACTATCTATAAGTAGATAGAATATACAAAATGTTACATATTTTTATTGATTGAAATTATTATAGATGAAATCACAAGACGTCAGAGCTGCTTTTTTAAACTTTTTTAAAGATAAACAACATAGTATTGTGCCTTCTGCACCAATGGTTTTAAAGAACGATCCAACATTGATGTTTACCAATTCTGGTATGGCTCCATTTAAAGAATATTTCTTAGGAAATAGTAAACCCAAGAACAATAGAATTGCAGATACTCAAAAATGTTTGCGTGTTTCCGGAAAACACAATGATTTAGAAGAAGTTGGCTACGATACATATCATCATACCATGTTTGAAATGTTAGGCAATTGGAGTTTTGGTGATTATTTTAAGAAAGAAGCAATTGCTTGGGCTTGGGAATTGTTAACTGAAGTTTACGGAATAGATAAAGACATTTTATATGTAACCGTTTTTGAAGGAAGCAATGATTCAGATACGTTAGATTTAGATCAAGAAGCGTACGATCACTGGAAAGAAATTATTCCAGAAGATCGTATTTTGATGGGAAATAAAAAAGACAATTTCTGGGAAATGGGAGAACAAGGTCCTTGTGGCCCATGTTCAGAGATTCATGTAGATATTAGAACTCCAGAAGAAAAAGCTAAAGTTGATGGAAAATCTTTAGTAAACATGGATCATCCACAAGTTGTAGAAATTTGGAACTTAGTTTTTATGCAATACAATCGTAAAGCAAACGGAACTTTAGAGGAACTACCCTCAAAGCATATTGATACAGGAATGGGTTTTGAGCGTTTGTGTATGGTTTTACAAGATGTAAAATCTAATTATGACACAGATGTTTTTACCCCTTTAATTAGAGAAATAGAAACCATTACGAACGCTACTTATGGCAAAGATGAAAAAACAGACATTGCCATTCGTGTAATTGTAGATCATGTACGAGCGGTTGCTTTTTCTATTGCTGATGGTCAACTACCTAGTAATACAGGAGCTGGCTATGTAATTCGTAGAATTCTAAGAAGAGCAATTCGTTACGGATTTACGTTCTTAAACAAGAAAGAGCCCTTTATTTATAAGTTAGCAGATGCATTAAGTCAACAAATGGGTGATGCATTTCCTGAAATCAAAAGTCAATCAAATTTAATTCACAATGTAATCAAGGAAGAAGAAGCCTCTTTTTTAAGAACATTAGATCAAGGATTGTTGCTATTAGACAAAGTAATTAATGAAGAGCTTGAAAACCCAAATACTAAAAATATTGTATCAGGAATAAAAGCATTCGAATTATATGACACGTTTGGATTCCCGCTAGATTTGACTGAATTAATTACTCGAGAAAATGGTTTAAGTGTGAATCATAAAGTGTTTTCATCAGAAATGAAAGCTCAAAAAGACCGTTCTCGTTCTGCTTCTGCTTCTGAAACTAGTGATTGGACTGTTTTATCTACTGATGAAACAAAAGGTTTTGTAGGTTATGATGCGCTATCTGTTGACGTAACTATTACACGTTACAGAAAAGTAACAACACAAAAAGATGGAGATTTATATCAATTAGCTTTTAATCAAACGCCGTTTTATCCAGAAGGTGGTGGACAAGTTGGAGACAAAGGTTTTTTAGAAGATATTCATGGTGATGTAATTTATATCATCAATACTAAAAAAGAGAATAACGTAATTATTCACTTTACCAAAACATTACCAAAACACATTAATGAAACTTTTAAAGCTGTAGTTGGTAAAGAAGCAAGACTGTTGTCTGCAAGTAATCACTCGGCAACACACTTATTACATCAAGCATTGCGTACTGTTTTAGGCACACATGTTGAGCAAAAAGGATCATTGGTGAGTCCAAAACATTTGCGTTTCGATTTTTCTCACTTCTCTAAGGTTGATGCAGATCAGGTTCAAGAGATAGAAGCCTTTGTAAATGCTCGTATTCGCGAGAGTTTGCCTTTACAAGAACAACGAAGTATTCCAATGCAACAAGCAATTGACCAAGGAGCTATCGCGTTGTTTGGAGAAAAATACGGAGAGGCTGTAAGAGCAATTCGTTTTGGAAAGTCAATGGAATTATGTGGTGGAATTCACGTACAAAACACCAGTGATATTTGGCATTTTAAAATTAAATCTGAAGGCGCTATTGCAGCTGGAATTAGAAGAATTGAAGCAATTACAAATGATGCCGTAAAAGATTTTTATTTTGAAAACAACAGAATTTTATTTGAGGTAAAAGACCTTTTAAATAATACTAAAAATCCGGTAAAAGCGGTACATACTTTACTAGAAGAAAATACCTCTCTTAAAAAACAAATTGAGCAATTATTAAAAGATAAAGCTAAGAATTTAATTGGTGATTTAAAAAATAAATTGCAAGAAATTAATGGCGTTCTGTTTTTAGCAACTAAAGTTGATTTAGATCAAAACGGAATTAAAGACCTTGCTTTTGCGATTGGAAAAGAACACACAAACTTGTTTTTGCTTTTTGCATCTTCAGAAAATAAAGACAAAGCAATGTTAACGTGTTACATTTCTAAAGAAATTGTAGAAAGTAAAAACTTAAATGCTGGCTCTATTATCAGAGAATTAGGAAAATATATTCAAGGTGGCGGTGGCGGACAACCTTTCTTTGCAACTGCTGGTGGTAAAAATCCTGGCGGAATTAAAGAGGCATTAGAAAAAGCAAAAGAGTATATTGTTTAAAAAGTTGCAAAGGTTCAAAGTATCATTTTACTTTGAAATAAAACTCCATGAATCTACAAACACAAATATCAATTCAAAAAGAAATTTATAATTCTATCAATTATGAATCTAAAATCTTGTTATTAGGTTCTTGTTTTTCAGAAAATATTGGAAATAAATTAGCCTATTATAAGTTTCAATCAGAGCAAAACCCATTTGGAATTTTATTCCATCCAAAAACAATTGAAACACTAATTACAAATGCAATTAACGAAAAAGAATATACAGAAAAAGATATTTTCTTTCACAACGAACGTTGGCATTGTTATGATGCGCATTCTACATTAAGTTCTTCAGATAAAAATGAATTGTTAAACAATTTAAATCAACAAATAACAGCAACAAATCAGTACTTAAAAAACGCTTCTCACCTAATTATTACATTAGGAACTTCGTGGGTGTATCGTTTTATAGAAACCGACACAGTTGTTGCTAACTGCCATAAAATTCCGCAAAAAAAATTCTTAAAAGAATTGTTGCTAATTGATGAAATCACAGAAAGTTTAGAGGCAACAATTGCACTTATTAAATCGATTAATAAAAATGTGTCTGTAATCCTTACTGTTTCTCCTGTTCGTCATTTAAAAGATGGATTTACACAAAATCAACAAAGCAAATCGCATTTAATTTCGGCAATTCATCAAATTGTAGAACCAATAAATAAAATACATTATTTTCCTTCTTATGAAATAATGATGGATGAATTACGAGATTATCGTTTTTATGCGGATGATATGATTCATCCAAATCAAACAGCAATCAATTGTATTTGGGAAAAGTTTACTGATTCTTGGATTTCTGAAGATTCTAAAGGAACGATGAAAGAAGTTGAAATGGTTCAAAAATGTTTGGCTCATAAACCTTTTAACTCAAATTCAGTTGAACATAAACAATTTTTAGAAGGGCTAAAAAAGAAAATCTTTAATTTAAAGACAACCTATTCTTTTATTGATTTTTAAATTTTATTATTTTTCCATTAACTATCGACGCATTTACAGGAGTATTATTAGGAGGTATTCTTTCTGTGATAAAAAAAATTGAAGCCACTTTAAAAGTTTAAAAAAAGATCGAGAAAGCTTATTTAATAATCTGGAACATTAAAGATATTGGTCAACATTTTGCCAAGGCCCACCATTAATTACATCTACTCCATTATTTTTTAAGAACTGCGCTGCTTGTCCACTTCTTCCACCACTTAAACAAACTGCTATTACTGGTTTATTCCAAGATTTAATTTCTTCTACTTGTAAAGGAATTAAATTTAGAACTATATGTTTAGCACCATTAGAATGCCCTTGATCCCATTCCATTTTTGTTCTAACATCTAACACAACTGCGCCGTTTTCTATATATTCTTTAATTTCTAATCCCATATCTTTTCTTTTAAACATGTCAAAAAACCCCATGTAAATTTATTTTATTCGTTAATTTTAATTTTTGCACAAAACTATTCCTTTTTCTATAAGTGTTTTGTAGCTTTTGTTACATTTCAATTCTTCTAGATTTATTAATAGCTTTTTTTGAACGGAAAAATTATGCTTAACAGAAAGTTCATATAACTCTAATAAAAGAAGCCAATCTTTAGGGAATTTAATTGTCAATTCATTAAAAATAGCTGATATATTGTTTTCTGAAATGATGCTTTTTCCTCTAAAATCTCTAACTTTTTGATATAATTTATGCAATTCCTTCTCTGAATCAGAATATTTTATTTTACGCGTTTTAGTTTCTGAAACCTTATTTACTTCAGTAAAAGAAAGCACAGAAGCTGGTCCTGCATATACAGATACAACTTCTTTTCCAACAGCCATATCGTATATTCCCCATGAAGGATCAAATAAAACAGTATCTTGATATGTTACTGTACAGTTTTTAAAAGAAATTAATTGAATTTTTCCTCGTAAATCTCTTGTTCCTGTAATTACTTTTCCAACAACTTTTATTCCTCCTTCAAACTCTAAAGTCGTTTGTTTTCCTTCATAAATTCCATATGCTTCTAAATCTCTCGGGCTCATATTTTCTATCGGAATATTGATCCCTTTTAGCTTTCCAATCGGACTTCCAAATCCTTTTTCATGATATTCAACTCCGTGTCCAATTAATTCTTTGTCTCTATTAGACAATGCTGTTTTACCTATTGTTTGTATATAAATTGGTTTGTTATCAAATTCAATAACAGTAGAAAAATTTCCAGAAATTTGCAGCCCTGTACTTAACTCAATGGTGCCTAAATTTTTAGAATCTATTAGTTTTTTTACGCCACTTAACCCCCCTTTTCTTAATGCCATAGAATCAGCAAACTGCTCTAACACTAAACTTAATTCTGCAAAATCTGGAGTCACAAATAATTGTGGTTGTTGCTTTGTAATATCAAAACTAATAGTGGCTGCATCTAAAGAATACAGAATCTTCTTTACAGCATTTGTTAAACACAAAGAACTTTCTCCTATAGAAGATAATAAACCGGCCCCATAAATTTTTGGCTCTTCAATTGTTCCTATTAAACCATATTCTACCGTCCACCAATGCAAATTTCTGATTTGTGCCATTTCAGATAATTCGCCCATATTATTCTGTAATTCTTCAACAGCATTTAGAGCTGCTTCTATTTCTTGTTCTGAACTACTTGGATCTTCTTTTAAGATGGATAATAAGCGAATTGCTTCATATATCTCATAATCTTTAGATGATGAAATTGCTTTGCTTCCAATTTCCCCAAATCGTCTTAAATATTCTGCGTATTCTGGATTTGAGATTATTGGCGCATGTCCAGCAGCTTCATGAATTATATCTGGAGCTGGAGTATATTCTATATGATTAATCGTTCTCATATCGGATGCAATTACCAAGACATTATAGGCTTGAAATTCCATAAAAGCATTTGGAGGAATAAATCCATCAACCGAAACTGCAGCCCAACCAATCTCTTTTAAAATCCTATTCATTCCTTCCATATGCGGAATTGATTCAATAGAAATTCCGGTTTTTTTTAAGCCTTTACTATAGGATTTATGTGCAACATGTTTTAAATAATCTACATTCAATCTCATTACATAACGCCAAACTGCTTGATTTTGTGCTGTGTATTCTTCATAAGGTTGCTTTACAATAAACTTATGTAAGTGTTTTGGTAATTTTTTGGTGACTTCATTCAATTCAAAATGATTTTCCATTGTAGTTATTTAATTGAGAAATAAGTACTCTTTTAATACTTTTTATTGTTGTAAAGTTACATATTTTGCGATTGGTTTTCAAGAATTTTTTTTGAAAAGAGCTATTTTAGTATCTTAGCAGTGTTCAATTTACCAATAGCTTGAAAAACACATTTCTATTTCTGTTTTCTTTTATACTTTTTATCAGTTGCAATGCTGTTAAAACCATAAAAATTGATATCAAAAATGATGTGGTTACTCCAAAAACTTATGTGGTTTATAAAACACAAAAATCATTAATTATTGATGGAAAGGCTGATGAAACTGATTGGGGAAACACAAATTTCACAGACGAATTTATCGATATCGAAGGTGTTAAAATCCCTAATCAATCTACAAAAGTAAAGATGCTTTGGGATTCAGATTACCTATATGTGTATGCAAAATTAAATGAAAAACATATTTGGGCAGATATTACAAAACGTGATGCTGTAATTTTTTACAATAACGATTTCGAAGTTTTTATTAGCCCTTCAAACGACACACACAATTATGGAGAAATAGAGGTTAATGCGTTAAATACTATTTGGGATTTGGTGTTAAACAAACCCTATAATGTTGGAGGAAAACCAAAAAGTAGTTGGAATTTAAACAATTTAAAAACGGCTGTTTTTATCAAAGGAACTTTAAACAATCCTGAAGACGAAGATGAATTTTGGTCTGTAGAAATGGCGATTCCGTTAAGTGCTTTTGCAGAACTAAAAAACAAACCAAAAGTAAAACCAAAAAACGGTGAGCAATGGCGAATTAACTTTTCTAGAGTACAATGGGATCATGATATAATTGACAAAGTGTATTCTAGAAAAATGGAAAACAACAGGTTTTTACCAGAATACAATTGGGTTTGGTCTAACCAACGAACCATAAATATGCATTTGCCAGAAAATTGGGGTTATCTTCAGTTTTCAGACAACAATGCTACTTCTCCAATTGCATTTAAACATCAAACAGATGTTTTAACTGAACAGATTACCTATGCATTATTTAGAAATGTTTCCTTTAAAAAATTAACCTATTTAAAACAAGAAAAAGCAGGTTTTCAAGCTCCGTTTGAGCCTATTAAAGTTGCGAAAGAAATTATCAATGCTACCTTTTTAAAAACACATACAGGCTTTACGATTGAAACTAAAAATAGTGAAAAAGACATTTTGTATTCAATTAGTGAAACTGGTTTAATCCATCGAAAAAAAATTAATAACACAAAAAACTAATCCTCTTGAAAAAAATTCTTCTAGCGTCAATTCTAACTCTTTTTATTTCTTGTAATCAAAAAGAGAAAAGACAAGAAAAACCATCAAAATTCACTTTTAGTTCTTGGACAAATGCAGAAAAAGAGTTTAAAGAAGATGTGTGGAATAAAAGATTAAATTATTATGATTCATTAGGCATCAGTGAAATTTTAATTGGTGGACCTCTAGAAGTATTAGAAAAAATTATTCCGCTAGCAACTAAAAAAAACATCAAAGTTCATGGCTGGATGTGGACTTTGAATAGACCTGGAGATACGATTGCGCAAAAACATCCAGAATGGTACGCCGTTAATAGAAATGGTCAAAATTCATTAGAATACAAAGCTTATGTGAATTATTATCAATGGTTGAGTCCATTTCATCCTGAAGCAAGAAAACACATCATTAACAATGCAAAAAAAATGATGGCAGTTAAAGGTTTAGCTTCTGTTCATTTAGATTATGTTCGATATCCAGATGTAATTTTAGGTGCAGATCTACAACCGAAATACAATTTGGTGCAAGAAACTGAAATGCCAGAATATGATTATGATTATCATCAATTAGCTAGAGCCGGATTTAAAAAGATTTTTGATAAAGATCCGATGGATTTTAAGCATCCCGAATTATCAACCGAATGGAGACAATTTCGTTTAAATGCAATAACAAGTTTGGTAAATGAAATTATTGATATTGCACATGCTAAAAACAAAAAAGTTACAGCTGCTGTTTTTCCTTTTCCAGAAATGTCTCGACAAATGGTACGACAAGCCTGGAACGATTGGAATTTAGATGCTGCGTACCCAATGTTGTATCAAAACTTTTATAGAGAAAATATTAATTGGATTGGCTTTGCTACCAAACAAGGGGTTTCTGATGTAGGTTTTCCAATTATTTCAGGATTATATGCACCCGCTTTAAGAGATCCAAAAGAGTTAGAAAAAGCAATACTAATTGCGAAAGAAAATGGTGCAAAAGGAATTTCTATTTTTACTGCTGATGGATTAACAAAAGAGCAACAAGCTGTGTTTGTTAAATTGAAAAAAATGGCTTCAAATAAATAAACTGAATTCTAATTGTTTCGTACTTTTACACTTTACAATTCTTATGAATAAAAAAGTAATCTTACTTATTTTAGATGGTTGGGGAATTACACAAGACCCAAAAGTTTCTGCAATTTACAATGCAAAAACACCTTTTATCAATTCATTGTATGATAAATTTCCGCATGCGAGTTTAAGAACTGATGGAGAGCATGTTGGTTTGCCAGAAGGGCAAATGGGAAATTCTGAAGTTGGTCATATGAATTTAGGTGCTGGTAGAATTGTGTATCAGAATTTAGCAAGAATTAATAAAGCGGTTGCCGAAGATACCTTATCACAAGAAAAAATACTTATAGAAGCTTTTAACTATGCCAAAGAAAACAATAAAAATGTTCATTTCTTAGGATTGCTTTCTAACGGAGGAATTCATTCTCACATCAATCATTTAAAAGGATTACTAAAAGCGGCTAAAGAAAATAATCTAGAAAATGTATTCTTACATGCTTTTACAGACGGAAGAGATTGTGATCCTAAATCCGGAAAATTCTTTATTGATGACATTCAAAAAACCATGCAAGAAACTACCGGAACTTTGGCTTCAATTACTGGTAGATATTACGCAATGGATAGAGACAATCGTTGGGAAAGAATAAAGTTAGCATACGATGCTTTGGTAAACGGAAATGGCGATAAATCTAACAACGCAATTGAAAGCATCCAAAAAAATTATGATAATGGTGTAACGGATGAATTTATCAAACCCATTATTATGGCTGATAAAAACAACAATCCAACGGCTACCATTCAAAAAGATGATGTGATTATTTTCTTTAATTATAGAACCGATAGAGGAAGACAATTAACAAATGCATTAACTCAAAAAGATTTTGTTGAGTTGGGTATGAAAAAACTGCCTTTGTATTTTGTTACTATGACAAGTTATGATAAAACTTTTAAGAACATTAATGTTATTTATAGCAATGATAACATTAAAAATACGCTTGGAGAAGTTTTAGAAGCTGCTCATAAAAAACAAATTAGAATTGCTGAAACAGAAAAATATCCACATGTAACATTTTTCTTTTCTGGTGGAAGAGAAACCGAATTTATTGGAGAAAAACGTCTATTATGTCAGTCTCCAAAAGTGGCAACGTACGATTTAAAACCTGAAATGAGTGCCTATGAAATTAGAGATGCAATTATACCAGAATTACAAAAAGGTGATGTAGATTTTGTGTGTTTAAATTTTGCAAACGGAGATATGGTTGGACATACTGGTGTTTTTGAAGCTGCAATTAAAGCATGTGAAACCGTAGATAATTGCACAAAAGATGTTGTTACTACTGCTTTAGAAAATAATTATACAACCCTATTAATTGCAGATCATGGAAATTGTGAAACGATGATAAACCCAGACGGAAGTCCACATACATCACACACTACAAACCCTGTTCCTATCATCTTGATTGATAAAGAAATAAAATTGATAAAAAATGGTATATTAGGCGATATTGCTCCCACCATTTTAAAATTAATGAGCATACATCAACCCAAAGAAATGACTCAAAAACCTTTAGTTTAGCTTTTAAAATGAAAAAAATAATATTTGTACTTATAGTATTTTTAGCCGTAAATAGTTACGCACAACAAGAAACAAAAGCAACAAAAAATGCTTCTGGAGATTTAGTTGGTATTGTTCAAAAAGAAGATTTTGATCAGCAACCATATACCAACTGGTTTCAAGTTCCCTATGACAATTACTCTTTAGACAAAAGCACTGCAAAAAAATTAAAGAAAGCATTAAAAAACATTACTATAAAAGCATTTATAGGAACTTGGTGCGGAGATAGCAAAAGAGAAACTCCAAAGTTTTGTAAATTGTTATCCCTTGCTGAATTTAATTTAAAAAACTTAGAAATGATTACTGTAAATAGAGGAAAAAGAACTCCCGATAATTTACAGAAAGGATTCGAGATTAAAAGAATACCTACTTTTATTTTTTATGAAAAAGGAGAAGAAATTGGACGTTATGTAGAATATGCTAGAGAAACTTTAGAGATGGATATTTTAAAAATCTTAACAGGTAAAGAATACAAACATTCTTACAATCATTCAAAATAATATATGCTACCAAAAGACCATTTAATTATTGCCATAGATTTTGACGGAACTATTGTAGAAGATGCCTACCCTAAAATTGGAAATCCTATGATTTTTGCTTTTGAAACCTTACAAAAACTTCAATCTGAAGGACATCGACTTATTTTATGGACTTACAGAAATGGCAAAGCCTTAAGAGACGCTGTGATGTTTTGCAAAGAAAACGGGATCGTTTTTTACGCAGTAAACAAAAGTTATCCTGAAGAAGAATTTGATGGTAAAATAAGCCGTAAAATACACGCAGATTTATTTATTGATGATAGAAATCCAAAAAAAACGAAGATGTTTTTTCTCTAGACTCTGTAAATAGGTTCTCATCTAATTCCTTCCACATAGCTTCTTTCTATACTTTCTCTAAAATCTATTTGTCCCCCAACTCCAGAACATCTATTGTTTCCAATAACCTTCAAAAATTTGGAAAATTTAAAATACTGCTACCATTATAAAATCTGTTAAAAGCCATATTTTTAAGAAAATTCCATTTTTTATTAATTGTTTTTTTAAAGTATCTTTGCGCATTAATTTCACCTTCATGATTCAGATAAAAACGTTAGAAGAAATTGAGTTAATACGAGAAAGTGCATTGATCGTTTCTAAAACATTAGGAATTCTTGCCAAAGAAGTAAAACCTGGTGTTACCACACTTCAATTAGATAAATTAGCAGAAGACTTTATACGTTCTGAAGGCGCTATTCCTGGTTTTTTAGGGTTGTATGATTTCCCAAATACCTTGTGCATGAGTCCAAATGCTCAAGTTGTACATGGGTTTCCTACTAATGAACCGTTGGTGGAGGGCGATATTATTTCTATAGATTGTGGCGCCTTAAAAAACGGTTTTTATGGTGATCATGCATATACTTTTGAAGTTGGAGAAGTTGCAACAGAAACAAAAAAATTATTAGAAGTTACCAAGCAAAGTTTATACGAAGGAATTAGAGAATTAAAAGCTGGTAATAGAGTTGGTGATGTTGGTTTTGCAATTCAGAATTATGCAGAAAAGCATGGTTATGGAGTTGTTAGAGAATTGGTTGGACATGGTTTAGGAAGAAAAATGCACGAAGATCCAGAAATGCCAAATTATGGAAAACGTGGAAGAGGAAAGAAATTTATAAACGGAATGGTTGTCGCTATTGAGCCTATGATTAACATGGGAACTCATCAAATAAATCAACTGAAAGATGGTTGGACTATTTTAACAAAAGACGGAAAACCTTCTGCACATTTTGAACATGATGTTGCTCTTATTAATGGGAAGCCTGAACTACTTTCTACCTTCAAATATATTTATGATGCATTAGGAATCGTTTCTAATGAGGAAGATGAGTTTAGAGCTAAATAAAAAAGGTGTCAGTTTTTAAAATCATATTAAACACAATTCCAAGACCAATTCTTATTAAACTAAGTTATTTGGCAAAACCTTTTATTGCATTTTGGCTAAAAGGAAACAACTATACAGATCCAATAGATGGTAAAAGTTTTCGAAAATTTTTATCCTATGGATATGGGAAACAAAGAGAAAACGCTTTATCTCCAAGTACCCTTTCTTTAGAGAGACATCGATTATTATGGTTGTATTTAGAAAATGAAACAGATTTTTTTAAACCTGAACTTCATTCAAGTTCTAAAATTTTATTACGAAATTATTCAAAAGATGCTGAAACTAGTTCAGCACTCCGAGTGTTACACATGGCTCCAGAACAATGTTTTTTATCCCTTTTTAGAAAACAGAAAAATCTAGAGTATATTACTGCAGATTTGTATTCTCCTATTGCTGATGTAAAAGCAGACATTTGCAATTTACCTTTTGATGACAACTCCTTTGATGTTATTTTTTGCAATCATGTGTTAGAACATATTTCTGATGATACAAAAGCAATGCAAGAATTGTATCGGGTTTTAAAACCTAACGGAATGGGGATTTTTCAAATTCCGCAAGATCTATCTAGAGCAATAACTTTTGAAGACAATTCTATTACAAATAAAAAAGAACGTGCTCGAGTATTTGGACAATATGATCATGTACGTGTTTATGGTAGAGATTATTTTGATAAATTACGCTCTATTGGATTTAAAGTTGATGAAGTAGCATATACACAAAAAATCGCTCCAGAAATGGTAGAGCGATTTTGTTTATCTAAAGGTGAAATTTTGCCTGTATGTTTTAAATAATAGCGCCTTAGTCAACGTTTTTAAATTCTTCTATATTTCCTAAAGCATCTAAAAAGAGTAAAACAACACGTACCTCTGGATTGCTTTCTAAAAAAAGCATGGTTTTTTCTAATCCCATGGCCATAAAAGCCGTTGCATAAGCATCTACATCTGCACAATCTGACCTTGAAATAACAGAAGCACTTAACAAATTACTTTCTTTAGCAAAACCCGTTTTTGGATTTACAGTGTGTACATATTTTTTACCCTCTTTGGTTATTCTAAACTTTCTGTAATTCCCAGAAGTTGCCATGGATTCATTTTCTAAACGGATGGTAGTTTGAAAAGACTGTGTGCTATCAGTATTTGGTTGTTCTATAGCCACTGTCCAAAATTGCTCTTTTTTGTTTTTCCCTCTAGCTCTTATTTCTCCTCCAATTTCTACCAAATAATTTTGCTCGTTTTTACTTTCTAAAAAACGACCAACTACATCTATTCCAAAACCTTTGGCTATCGAGTTAAAATCTAAATAAATTTCTTTGAATTGTTTCTGAATTTTTCCATTCTTCAACTGTACTTTATCAAGACCAACAGACTGCATCATTTTTTGCACTTCTACACTATCTATTTCTTGTTTAGCTTCTTTGGGCCCAAAACCCCAAGCGTTTACTAAATTACCAACCGTTGGATCGAAATACCCATCAGTTTCTTTAAAAATACGTTTAGATTTTTGAAATACTTCTATAAATAAAGCATCAAGAATAATGGTAGAATCTCCTGAGTTTATTTTAGAAATATCTGAAGTTGGAATGTAAGTTGAAAGTGATTTATTTACTAAAAAAAACAAGCTATCTATTGATTTTTGATAGTCCGTTTTTTGTTCCGTTACTAATGTAATATGATATGTTGTTCCGAAAACAAATCCATCATACTTAATTATTTGTGTTTCTTTTTTAGTAGAACACGAAAATAAAAGAACTGCAAAAAGAAGTAATAAAAACTTTTTCATTCCTGAAAATTAAATAAAAACAAAGATACATTATAAAATACTCATAAAGTCATCATAAAAAATTGTTAATCTCTCTATAATTAGAATCTATTTTATAAATTTGCATAACAAATAACTTTTAAGAAAAAATGAAAAAAATATTACTTTCCCTAGCCGTTGTTTTTTTACTTGGTTCTTGTGTATCTAAAAAAGAATACGCAGCGTTAGAATCTACACATCAAAAAACAAAAGACGAATTACTTGCAATCAGAACCAATTTAACGAAATGTTTAATTGAAGCAGAAAAAAATCAATTCCTTGCGACTTCTAAAATTACAGATTTAGAAACTACTGTAATAGAATTACAGAAAGACAAAAGAAAAACGTTAGAATTTGTAGACAACTTAACTGTACTTACAAAAGGAGCAAATGATAATATTAAAGAAACATTGATTCAGTTAAGTAAAAAAGACCAATACATTAAATATATTAGAAAAGCAATGACTAAAAAAGATTCATTGAATCTTGCAGTTGCATTTCACTTAAAGAAAGAATTAAAAGAAGGTTTAGATGACGAAGACATTCAGATTAACGTTGAAAAAACAGTAGTTTTCATTTCTATCTCTGATAAGTTATTATTTAAAAGTGGAAGCTATAATGTAACTGATAAAGCATACAAGGTATTAGAAAAAGTTGCTGCTGTTATAAATGGACAACCGAATATGGATGTAATGATTGAAGGTCATACGGATTCTAAAACTATTAAAACAGAATTCTTAGAAGACAACTGGGATTTATCTGCAAAAAGAGCAACTTCTATTGCTAGAATTTTACAGAACAGATTTAAAGTTACTCCAGGAAGATTAATTGCTGCTGGTAGAAGTAGTTATGTGCCTTTAGCACCAAATGATACTGAAGCAAATATGGCTAAAAACAGAAGAACAAAAATTATTATTATGCCAAGATTAGATCAATTCTTTAATTTATTAGAAGAAAAAGCTGAATAATATTTTTTACTATATATTTTAAAAGCCTGTTTCGTTGAAACAGGTTTTTTTGTTTAGCACTATTTTTAGTAACTTCGCTAGTATATTTAGCAGATTCTATTTAAACTAATTGGATACAAATGGAGAAAAACACAGAAGAGTTAGATACTTATTTAGACAATCACTTCATACACAGAAGTAATTGGTTAAGAGCTGCAGTTCTTGGAGCAAATGATGGAATTTTATCTACTGCTAGTATTGCAATTGGTGTTGCAGCTGCAAGTGATATTCGAGAGCCTATTGTTTTGGCAACATTAGCGGGGCTAGTTGCTGGTGCTTTATCAATGGCTGCAGGAGAATATGTTTCTGTAAGTTCACAAACAGATGTTGAAAATGCTGACATCGAACGTGAAAAGCAAGAACTAAAAGAAATGCCTGAAATTGAATTACAACGGCTTGCAGAAATTTATGAAAAAAGAGGTCTAAAAAAAGAAACTGCTTTAATAGTAGCTATAGAATTAACAGAACATGATGTCCTTGGCGCACATATAAGAGATGAATTAGGAATTAATGAAATGAATCAAGCTAAACCGATGCAAGCTGCATTTGCTTCTGGGGCAGCATTTACAGTCGGAGGATTACTTCCTTTTTTAGTAGTACTATTTCTTCCTCTAGGTAGTTTGGAGTATTCACTTTACGGTTTTGCTTTATTTTTCCTTATAATTTTAGGAGCATTATCAGCAAAAACAGGTGGCTCAAATATTCTGACAGCAATTTTAAGAATTTCTTTTTGGGGTACAATTGCTATGGGATTAACAGCTTTAGTTGGATATCTGTTTAATGTAAATGTCGGTTAAATTTTATGGTGTGCTAAATTAAAAAAAAGAGTACATTTTATAGCTATTTTTTATACAAAATTGAAAAAATACTACTCCAAAATTTTAATAAAATCTTCAAAAGCTACATAATACGGTTGGTCTTTAAAAACAGGGTTTTCGGTGCTTTCTGCATTTGCAATTCCAATACCAGCAAACCAAACGTTGGCATCTTGTTTTTTTGCGTGTTCTTTAAACGTTTCCATCCATAACACATCGTAGTCTTCTGGATTTTGAATATTATTAGTTGTTTTTACCAATACAAAAATGGTGGGTTCTCCTTTTTTAAATAACACAAACTGCGGATGTTTTTTTAATTCGCTGTTTACAGCTACAAACTCATAACTCAGTTCTTGGAGTTTTTTTCCAATAATGTTCATTCCTAAATTATGCAATTCTTGTGCTGTTAAAACTTGCATTACTTTTTCTTATTGTGTTTATTGTAATTTTTGTCACCACGTGTTTTTGGCTTTTTATATTTCTTAGCAATTTCTCTTCGGTAAGAACCCCCTTGGTTTGTTTGGCTATTCTTTTCACTTTTTTCATGAAACGCTGCACCTGGAACATATTCTAGCGAAGTTCTGTTTTTAGAACGTTCCATATCTTCTCTTGGGCGTTCATCTTCCGTTAACAATTCAGAAATAGCAATTTCAGCAGGAAATTCTACTTTCGGAATTTGGTAATTCATTAACGTTTCTATTCCAGCTTTATCTTCTTGTTCTTTTGGTGTAGAAAATAAAATGGTTTTTCCTTCGTGTTCTGCTCTACCTGTTCTACCAATTCTGTGCATATAATTTTCAGGAAAATTAGGCGTATCAAAGTTGATTACATGACTAATTTCATCTAAATCTAATCCACGAGCCATCACATCTGTTGCCACCATAATTCTGTTCATTCCGTCATCAAACTGACGAATAGAACGAATTCTATAATTCTGTGTTTTGTTAGAATGAATGACACAAATTTCGTCTGCAAATGATTCATCTAACGATTCGAATAATCTGTCTGCGCCACGTTTATTGGCTACAAAAACCAACACTTTGGTAAATGTTTTTTTGTCATTTAGTAAGTGATTTAATAAATTAACTTTGGTATAAAAATTTGGAACATCGTAACATTGCTGTGCAATATTATCTAGCGGCGTTCCACTTACAGCAATAGAAATTTTTTCTGGCGATTTAAAAAAGTCAGTAATTAATGCATCAACATCTTCGGTCATAGTTGCAGAAAACATAATATTTTGTCTGCGTTCAGGTAAAATATCAAAAATATTTAAGAGTTGAAATCTAAATCCTAAATCTAACATAACATCAACCTCATCAATGACTAATTTCTGAATAGATTTCATGTTTAGTGCTTTGCTCAACGCTAAATCGTACAATCTTCCTGGAGTTGCAACAACAATATCTTGTCCTTGCATAATCTCTCTTTTTTGCACGTTGATGTTTGCGCCACCATAAACTCCCAAAACTCGTAACGTAATATATTTTGCTAATTTTTCTATTTCCTCTACAACTTGCAACACCAATTCTCTTGTTGGAACTAGTACCAAAACTCTTGGAAATTTTTGTTCAGAAAACTTTAAATCTTTTATAATAGGCATCATATACGCAAAGGTTTTTCCGGTGCCAGTTTGCGCGATACCCACTACATCTTTACCAGATCTTACAACAGAAAATGCTTGTTCTTGAACTGGAGTTGGATTTGTAAATCCTAAATCTTCAATAGCGTTTAAAAGCTGTGTAGATAAATTTAAATCTTGAAAAGTAGTTTGCATACAAAAAAATTATGCGGCAAAGATACCATTTCTAAAAATGTTAGTTCTCTAAAATTGTTTCTAAAGTTGTAGTATATTTTTTAAAACTTCTAATGTTATGATGTGTTCCGTTTTTAAGAGGAACAAACTCTTTTTCTGCTGCAGTAATCAACTGCAATAATTGTTTACTTCCTACAATAGGAGTGGTTTTATCTTCTGTACCATGAAAAATGGTAATCGGACTTTTAATTTTTGAAATATATTCGTTGGAATTGAATTTAAAATTCAATAAAAACTGCGGAATTACTTTGTATTTAAAATTAGCCGCATGATGCAAATTATAAAAAGGCGCTTCTAAAATAACATGTTTTGGATTGTTTTCTGAACCAACTTTTGTTGCAAATGTAGTTCCTAAAGAACGTCCGTACACAACAATATTTTTTTCCTCAAATTTTTGTTTTACATAGTTGTAACTCAACAATGCATCGTTGTACATTTGAGTTTCGTTAAAAACCCCAGTACTTTTTCCGTAACCCCGATAATCAATGACAAAAACATCATACTTAAATTGTGTAAAGTAGGATGTGATTTCTCCCCAACGAATTAGATTTCCTTTATTTCCATGGAAAAACAAGATAATTCCTTTCGGATTTTTTGCTTTTATATGCAATGCATTTATGGTTTCGTTATCTTTTGTTTTTAAGTTTACTTCTTCAAAATCAAAAGGAAATTGATACACATATTCTGTGTCAATCGATTCTGGCAAAAAAATTAATTTTTTTTGAAAAAGATGTAATAAACTCATAATTAATAGTAATAAAGTAAGCAAAGTTAATATTACTTTTTTACTCTTTTTCATTTTTTTAATGTTCGTTTATATCTAATAAAATCGATACTTGTCTTTTCTCTATCAACTTTAGAAATACTTTCTTCATTTAACAATTCTTCTAATGCTTTATGATAGCTTTCAAAATTATGTAAGTTTTTATGTCCGCCGTCAATAATTGGATACAAACGTGTTGAACTCGGGTTTAATTTAGACAATTGTAAGCTCGATTTAAATTTAATCACTTTATCATTGGTACCATGAATAATTTTAATCGGACAATCTACATACTTTATCCATTTATAAGTTGGCATTTGATACCGCATCACCAATCCTAAAGGAATAAAAGGCAAATACCTTTTTACATTTTTAGACATGCTAACATACGGACACGCCAAAATGAGCATTCTTGGATTATTCATCGATGCAACTTTGGTTGCCAAGCCTGTTCCTAAAGAACGACCATACACAATAATTTTTTCTTCATTAACAATTTCTTTTAATTTATCATACACTAACAACGCATCATCTTTCATGGATTTTTGACTCATTTTTCCAGTACTTTTTCCAAATCCACGATAATCAATCATAATAACATCGTAGCCATGAATGGTAAAGTCTATAGCAAATTTCCCCCAACCTTTTATACTTTTAGAATTGCCTTTTAAGTAAAAAACAACTCCTTTAGAGTTTTCTGCCTGAAAATGCAATCCGTTGATAACAACACCTTTTTTAATCTCAAGATTATATTCTTTTACTTTCTGATTTTCGTACTGAAATATAAAATCTTCTGGCAGTTTTTCTGGGTGAAACAAAAAACGTTCTTGAAAAAAATAGAGAACGATACTTACAAAAGCAATGACACAAATAAATATGATAATAGCTGTTGTTAAGTTCATGTAAAAAATCGTTTCTACGAATCTAATGTTTTTTTAGTAATAAAAAATTGTAACTTTACCTATATCAACTAATTAATTCAACTAACCAATGAAACATCTATTAATAGTAATCAGCTTAAGTTTCTTAGTATTTAGCTGCAATACTAACGAGAACTCAAAAAAACAAACTTATAAAAGTAACAGCTATGGTGATTTAGTAACATTATTTCATAATTGGCGTTCGTTTGAAAATCCGCCTAAATTGGAAGGTGCACCAGATTATACAAAAGCAACTTTTAATAAACGTTGGCCAAAATTTAAAGAACTACAATCTCAACTAAAAGCAATTGACACTACTAATTGGGCTGTTGAGAATCAAGTTGATTGGATGCTGGTTTGGGCAGAAATGAATGGCTATGACTTTAACCATAACATTTTAAAACCTTGGGTTCGAGATCCTGCATTTTACACTACTGTTTGGGAACATAAAAGTGATGTGCCTGCTCATGAAGGACCAACGAATCATGGCACAACTGAATTATGGACCTATACATTTCCATTATCTGCACAAGAACGAATGAGATTCATCACCGACTTAAAAGTGATTCCTCCTTTTTACAAACAAGCAACACAAAACTTAACTGGAAACGCAAAAGATTTATGGATTACAGGAATTCGAAATATTAAAACTCAAAGTAAAGTATTGACCAATCTAAAATCTAAAGCAGCAATTAAAAATGATACAGAAATCATCTCTGTGATTAATGATGCTATTTCTGCGACTGATAATTTGGCTGCGTGGTTACATAAAAAATCGACCTCTAAAACAGGTCCATCTGGAATTGGCAAAGATAATTACACGTGGTATCTACAAAATGTGCATTTAGTTCCATTAACTTGGGATGACGAAGTAATGATTTTAAAAAGAGAACTTGCTCGTGCTTGGACATCCTTAAAATTAGAAGAACACAGAAATAGAAATCTACCAGAACTAGTTGATGCTAGTTCACCAAAAGCATATGATAAAATGGCTGATGAAGCTGCAAAAAGCTTGATGAACTTTTTAGAGCAACAAGATATTGTAACTGTAAAACCCTATTTCGAACCTGCATTACGTCAACATTTAGGAGAATATGTTCCAAAAGAGAAACGCAACTTTTTCTTAATTGGAGAACATTACGATCCAAGACCTTTATATTCTCATTTTTATCATTGGTTTGAATTGGCAAGAATGGATTTAGAACCAAATAAAAGTGAAATTAGAAAAGGACCTTTATTGTATAATATTTTCGATTCTAGAAATGAAGGAACTGCAACAGCTGTAGAAGAAATGTTTATGCAAGCTGGTTTGTATGATGACAGCCCAAGAAGCAAAGAAATTGTTTACATTATGATTGCCCAACGTGCTGCGAGAGGCTTAGGTTCTTTATATGCCCATGCAAACGAAATGACGATGGAGGAAGCTGGAGGAATTCATAGTGGATATACACCTAGAGGTTGGATGAAAACTGAAAAAGAACTACTAATTTTTGAGCAACATTTGTATTTACGTCAACCTGGTTATGGATCTAGTTATATTACTGGAAAGTATTTATTAGAAAGCGCGTTGGCTGATTATGCAAGAATACAAGAATTGCAAGGAAAGCCTTTTGTGACCAAAGATTTTTTTGACACACTAAATAGTATTGGTAACATTCCGACTTCATTAGGTCATTGGCAAATGACAGGGCAAAAGAAACACTTAACATCTATTTTTAATGATTAAATTCTTAGACATATTGAACGGATATTATGGGAAAGAACAAAATAGGAAAGCCTGCCTTTGCCGCAGGTAGGGAACTAAAATACGCACTTGGAGAAATAGTTTGGTAATGATTGGTATTTTGTTAGCATTACAAGTAAGTAAATGGAATACAGAAAACAATAATAAAGCCAAAGAAAAATCTATATTGTAAAACTAAAAACAGACAAAGGATACATTATTATAAAAATAGTGTACGTTAAAAATTACGGGGTTAAGCTTTTCATAGTTTAACCCTTTTTTTAATTACAGTTAAATACTGGCTTAGTAAACTGATTTAAATTAATAAATAGAAATAAGTTAAAGCACCAATATCTAAGAAAATCATCTTTTAAAATTATTTGATGATGATTTAGCCTCTAAATGATTTGTAACAATTCTCTGTAAGCTAATTTTAATGTATTTCTTCCTTTCTAAACTATTCCATAGAAAAACTTTGATATCCACGCTTAATTTGGTGCTAAAGCGCAACGTATAAAGCTAAAATACCGATACATTTCTGTATCGGTATTTTAGCTTTATATAAGACCCTTCAACTACGCTCAGGGTAACATTTACTTGTTTAATATCATCTATCTAACCTCCAAAGTCATCAAATCGGATATTTTCATCTGCAAGACCAAAATCTTCTCCCATTTTTTGTACTGCTTGATTCATTAATGGTGGTCCACAGAAGTACAATTCTAAGTCTTCTGGTGTTTCATGATCATTTAAATAGTTCTCGATTACACAATTATGTATAAATCCTATAAAACCATCACCTTCTATATCATTAATGTCTTTTTTAACTTTCCAATTATCTGCCTCTATAGGGTCAGATAACGCAATGTAGAATTTAAAATTTGGGAAATCTTTTTCCAAAGCCCTAAAGTGTTCTAGATAAAATAATTCTGCCTTAGAACGTCCTCCGTACCAATACGTAACGGTTCTACCTGTCTTTAAGGTTCTGAATAAATGATATAAATGCGAACGCAATGGCGCCATTCCAGCTCCACCACCAACATATAACATTTCCGCTTCAGACTCATTTATAAAGAACTCTCCATAAGGTCCAGAGATTGTAACCTTATCCCCTTTCTTTAAGTTAAAGATGTATGAAGATGCAATTCCTGGATTTACATCCATCCATCCGCCTTTTGCTCTATCAAAAGGTGGTGTTGCGATACGTACATTTAACATAATTTCTCTTCCTTCGGCAGGATAAGAAGCCATTGAATATGCTCTTTCTACAGTCTCCGTATTTTTCATTACTAAAGGCCATAACTTAAACTTATCCCACTCAGGTTTGAATTTATCTGGAGTCTCATGTTCTTCTGGATGCGCTGTTACATCCATCTCAGAAAACTGTACTTCACATACTGGGATTTCAATTTGAATATATCCACCTGCTTTATATCCCATGTCTTGTGGAATTTCCACAACAAACTCCTTAATAAAAGTGGCTACGTTATAATTTCTAACGACAACTGCAGCCCATTTTTTAATTCCAAAAATTTCTTCTGGAATAGAAATATCCATGTCTTGTTTTACTTTTACTTGACAAGCTAAACGAACTCCGTGTTTTAATTCTTTACGTGTAAAGTGAGGAATTTCTGTTGGTAGAGCTTCACCTCCACCAGAATTCACATGACATTCACATTGAATACATGTTCCACCACCACCACATGCAGATGGTAAAAATATTTTTTCGTTTCCTAATGTTGATAACAAAGTTCCTCCAGAACCAACTTCAATAGTTCTTTCTCCGTTTATGGTGATTTTTACAGGACCAGATGGAGATAGTTTTTGTTTTACAAATAATAACAATGTAACTAATAACAACGTTATTAACAAAAATGCAGCTACTGTTAGTCCGATTGTTCCTAATGTACTTGTTGCTACTATCATTACTCTTTAATTTCTTTAGTGTTACCCGCTATTTCTGTACTCTTAGATTGCTCTACATGAGCTTTCTTTACTTCGTTAGCATTTACTTCATTATTAACTTCTTTTACAGTCTCTACTGTTGGGTTTTCTTTCTTTGGAGCTTCATCACCACCGGTTAACATACCCCCAAAACTCATAAATCCAATAGCCATTAAACCAGTAATAATAAAGGTAATTCCTAAACCTCTTAAAGCGTCGGGTACCTTTGAATATCTAATCTTTTCCCGGATAGCTGCGATAGTAAGAATTGCTAAAAACCATCCAATACCAGAACCAATTCCATAGGTTAATGACAATCCTAATGTTGGAATTTCACGAGATTGCATAAATAAAGACCCTCCTAAGATTGCACAGTTTACTGCAATTAAAGGCAAGAAAATACCTAATGAGTTGTACAATGAAGGTGAAAATTTTTCTACAATGATTTCTACCAATTGTACCATCGTTGCAATGGTTGCAATAAACATGATAAATGACAAGAAACTTAAGTCATAATCTGCATATTCTGCACCTAACCATTTTAAAGCTCCTGGTTGTAATAAGTATTGGTCTAATAGCCAGTTTAAAGGTACCGTTACCGCCAAGACAAAGATTACAGCCGCTCCTAAACCTACAGCTGTAGTTACTTTTTTAGATACCGCAAGGTAAGAGCACATTCCTAAGAAGGTTGCAAACACCATGTTGTCTATAAAAATCGACTTGAAAAATAATTCTAAATGTTCCATATTTTTTTCAATTTACAGTTATCAATTGTCTATTATCAATTTTAAACACTGATAATTGATCATTGAACACTGATTTTAGTCTTCTATTAATGTTTTATTTCTACTACGTTGTACCCAGATAATAATTCCAACAATAATTAACGCCATTGGCGATAGCAACATAAATCCGTTGTTTTCATATCCTATAGAATACAAGCCTGTTTTCTCAATTGGATCACCCAAAACAGAAAAACCTAATAAAGTCCCCGAACCTAATAATTCTCTAAAGAAACCAACGATAATTAAAATAACTCCATAACCTAAAGAGTTTCCTATTCCATCTAAAAACGATTTCCATGGTCCGTTAGCCAAAGCAAAAGCTTCAAATCGTCCCATGATAATACAGTTGGTAATAATTAATCCAACAAATACTGATAAGGTTTTACTAAGTTCATAAGCAAATGCTTTTAGAACTAAATCAACAATAATTACCAATGCTGCAACCACAATTAGCTGAACAATAATTCTAATTTTAGAAGGAATGATGTTTCTCATTAAAGAGATTACTACATTTCCTAATCCTAACACAAACAAAACAGAAACTGCCATTACAATAGAAGCTTTCAATTCAGCGGTAATTGCTAAAGCAGAACAGATACCTAATACTTGTATGGTAATTGGATTATTATCTGCTAATGGGTCTGTGATTAATGCTACGTCCTTTTTTGATAAAAGTCCCATATTAGTTTGTTTTTAATGTGTTAAAGTAAGGTACATACAATCTTAAATCTGATTTAATCATTGCAGAAACTCCATCTCCTGTAATGGTAGCGCCAGCAATTGCATCTACTTCATTATCTTTTTTTTCTTCGTTTTTTGGATCATTATTTCCTTTTGCAACAGTAACTCCTTTGAAGTCTCCATTATTAAAAAGGTATTCTCCAATAAAATCATCCATAAAGTAGCGTTGCTTAATATTTGCTCCTAATCCAGGAGTTTCTCCTTTATGATCAAAATATACTCCTTGAATAATCATGTTTTTATCTAAGGCTACATATCCCCAAATGGCATCCCAAAGACCTTTCCCTCTAATTGGAGCTATATAAAATGTTAACCCATCCTTTTCTCCTACAAAAAGAGGCAATCTTCTTTGTTTGCCTTCTTTTGCAGCGGTTTTTTCTTTCTTTACATCAATTAAATATGGCTCTTGATTGTTGTTTTCTGCCATATATTCAGCTCTGTTTTGCAGCTTAACAAGCTTTCCATTATCTGTAACCAACACTAATTGCTCTTTGATGTATTTATTAAACTCTGTTCCCGCTTCTTTTGTTGAGACAAAAATAGCGCTAGATTCATCATTTTCATTTACGCCCATGGCGTATAAAATATTTTGTTGCTTTTCTATACGTTTGTTTTCGTCAATATTTGGTTTTAAAGACGCCGCAAAATAGGCTAACAAAGATCCTACAATCACCACCATTCCAATGGAAAAAAGTACTGTATATAAATTACTATCTGTTTTTTTAGACATAACTATGCAGTTTTAGCTGTTAAACGTTTCTTTCTTCTTTTTACATTTCCTTGAACCACATAATGGTCAATTGTTGGAGCAAATACATTCATTAACAAGATTGCTAACATGACTCCTTCCGGATATGCTGGATTAAATACACGTATCATAATAGAAATAAAACCGACAAAGAAACCATAAATCCATTTTCCTTTGTTTGTTTGTGATGCGGTTACAGGATCAGTTGCCATATAGACAGCTCCAAATGCAAATCCTCCAATTAATAAATGATGCCAGAATTTGGTATTCATCAAATCGTAAAATTTACTTCCTTCTCCAATCCATCCTTGATCAACAACTCCATTAAAAATTAACCCCATTGCCAACGCTCCTAAAGACGCACTTAACATAATTCTCCAACTGCCAATTTTTGTAAAGATTAAGAATAACGCTCCAATTAAGATTAATAATGTGGATGTTTCTCCGACTGAACCTGGAATGAAACCTGCAAACATATCCCAAGCAGAATACACTATTTCTTTACCTTGCGCTAAAGCTCCTAAAATAGTTTCTCCAGAAATTGCATCCAAATTTTGTCCTGCTATAATTGCTTTATCTCTTGCCACAGCACCTTCAACCCAAACCTTATCTCCAGACATCCACGTTGGATATGCAAAAAATAAAAATGCTCTAATGGTTAATGCCGGATTTAAGATATTCATTCCTGTTCCACCAAAAACTTCTTTTCCGATTACTACACCGAAAATTACAGCTACTGATAACATCCATAATGGAATATCAACAGGTACAATTAAAGGAACTAACATTCCTGTTACTAAATATCCTTCTTCAACTTCGTGTCCTTTAATTACTGCGAAAATAAACTCAACAGCTAAACCAACTCCATAAGAAACTAGTACCAAAGGTAAAATCTTAGCTGCACCAATAAATAAGTTTTCTAAATTCCAGAATTCTCCACTAAAGAAAGACATTCCGGAAGTAAAATTACCATTTACTGCGATGTTATGTTGAAAACCTGCATTAAACATGCCGAAGATTAAACATGGCACTAAGGCCATAATTACAATATTCATGGTACGTTTTAAATCGTCTGCCACTTTAATATGAGTTCCTCCATGAGTAACTTCGTTCGGCAAATATAAAAAGGTATGGATTGCGTTAAACGCAGGAGCCATTTTTGTCCCTTTATATTTTTCTTTTAAAGTATGTAAATTTTGTTTTAAGCCCATAATCTTATCCTAATTCTTCTCTCATTAAATCCAACCCTTCACGAATTATTTTCTGATGAGGCTGTTTTGATACACAAATAAATTCTGTTAAAGCAAAATCTTCTGGTGCAACTTCATAAGCACCTAAAGACTCCATTTCGTCTAAATCTTTATACATACATGCTTTTAATAATTGCATTGGATATATATCTAACGGAAAAACTTCTTCATAAGAACCTGTAACTACAAATGCTCTGTGTTCTCCGTTTGTGTTTGTATTTAAATCATATTTTTTCTTAGGATTCATCCAAGAAAAAGTGAATGCTCTAGTCGTAGATACTTTATTAAAAACTGGCTTGTTCCATCCAAATAATTCATAATCATCTCCTTCTGGAATTGCTGTTATTTGATTGTCGTAGTATCCTAGACTCTCTTCTAAAGAAACCTGAGTTCCAGACAATACATTACCACTAATGATTCTAGAATTTTCAGCGTTTAAATTATCTGTTACAATGTTTTTGATAGTTGCTCCAGGATATGCAGTAATGTATTTAGGCTTCGAAAATTGAGCCCCTGTTAAGGCAATTGTTCTTTTTGCATTGAACTTTCCTGTTAATAATAATTCTCCAATTACCACTAAATCTTGTCCAGTAACTACCCAAATAACCTCTCCTTTATTAATAGGATCTAAACGCGCAATTTGTATGCTCACATTCCCAATTGGATGCGGACCTACTAAATTGTGTAATTCAGCTCCTTTTACTCCTTTAAACGGAGATAAGGTTGAGTCTTTTGAAATTGAAACATGTACTTTCCCTTCAGTTAATTTCCCTAAAGCAATAATTGCTTCTTGAATTTCAGCCTCTTTTCCTTTTAAAGCATAATCTAAATCTGCTGCTAAAGGAGCGCTATTATATCCTGAAATAAAAATAGCTTTTGGTGCTTGATCTGGATTTGCAACAACATCATAAGGACGTTGTTTTATAAATGGCCAACAACCTGAAGCTAGTAAATGAGTTTTTACTTCTTCTCCAGACATTTTAGCTGCCTCTTTTTTACCAAAATCTGCAAATTGCTGTGAAGCATCTGCTTGAATTTTAATCTCTAATACTTTTCTTCTTTCTCCACGAATAATATCTTCTACTTTACCACTAACTGGCGAAGGAAATAAAATACGCTCATCACTTTTTGAATAAAATAGCGAATCACCAGCTTTTACTTCTGCTCCAATTTTAATGGTAAGTTTAGGTGTTATTCCGTGAAAATTTTCTGGCTTTATTGCATAAACCCCTGCAATGCTAATATTTGCTATCGTTTGTTCTGCTTCACCAACAAGCTTGATGTTCAACCCTTTTTTTATACGGATGTCTTTTGACATAGTAAATATGACTTTTAATTATCTTAAAAAAACACGCAAATTTATAAATTTTGTAAGTGTTCTGTAGCCTATTTAAAGTTTATCTTATCTAAACAACATTATTTATATTAATTCTAAATAGTGTTTATTTTTACTAATTTAATATTTAGTACGTTTGTATAAATAGAAACAATAATAGCTACTAATTATCCAAAAATAGATCTATGAGAGTAAAGAAATTTTTAATAATCTTTTTCCTTTTTATATGGATCTTTTCTTTTTCTCAAAAAAACATTAAAAGCATTCAACTTAAACCTTTAGGAGCAACTAATTTTTCTACAATCATTCCTTTAGGAAAAACATTGCTACTTTCTTTTGATGATTTAGACGCAGATCAAAAAGAATATTCTTACAAAATAGAACATATGGATTCTGATTGGAAACCAAGCAAAATTTTTACGAACGAATATATTATTGGTTTTAATCAAAATAGAATTATCGAGTACGAAAATTCTTTTAACACATTACAAGAGTACACACATTATGAAGTTCAAATTCCGAATTCAAATACCAAAATAATTAAAAGCGGAAATTATCTTATTTCCGTTTTAGACGAATACCAAAATATTGTTTTTACTAGAAAATTTACTCTTTACGAGAGCAAAACATTGGTTGGTGTTTCTGTTATTAGAAGTAGAAATACACAAATTATAAATCAGCAGCAAACGGTTCAGTTTACTATAAATTACAATGCGAATGAAATCAAAAATCCATCGCAAGAAATTAAAACGGTTGTATTGCAAAACAATATTTGGGAAACAGCAATTTATAATTTAAAACCACAATTTTTCAGAAATAATCAATTGGTTTATAAATATTACGACAAATCTAATTTTTGGAGCGGAAATGAATATCTGAATTTTGATAATAAACAAATAAGAAACAGCACAATTCAAATTGCTCGAGTAGAAAAAAGAGATATTTATCACGCGTATTTATATACTCAGGAACCTAGAAATTTAAAAACCTACACGTATTTTCCAGACATAAACGGACAGTTTGTAATTAGAACTACAGAAGCAAACAATTCGTTTACCGAAGCAGATTATGCAATGGTTCATTTTTTATTAGATTCTGATGAAATACCAAACAAAGAAATTTATGTCTACGGAGCTTTTAACGATTTTAAAACCACTGAAGAAAACAGAATGGAATTTAATGCTATTACAAAAAAACAGGAAGCTTCTATTTTACTAAAACAAGGATTTTATAACTATACGTTTGTAACAAAAGACCAAAATAACACTGTAAATGGTCACGAAATCAATGGTTCTTTTTATCAAACAGAAAACGAATATACGGTACTTGTATATTACAAAGCTTTTGGAGAAAATTACCAACGTGTTATCGGAGTTGGTACCGGGAAAATAAATCAACAAGAATAAAACTTCTATATTTTTCGGTATTTACCTAAAGTTCTTATATTTGATAAGCTAACTTTTCAAAAAACTGTATGGTACAGCAAATTACAAATGGTATAAAAATATCTGTAAAAACCAAATTTAATGGTTCAATAGTAAGAAATCAAAACACATTTAATGCGTTTAGTTATTTTATTACTATTGAAAACGAATCGGATGATATTGTGCAATTATTAGAACGTTTTTGGGAAATATCGGATGCGCTAAATGATAAAGAATTTGTTGCTGGCGAAGGCGTTGTTGGACAAAAACCAACGCTAAATCCAAAAGAAGAATACACCTACAGATCTAATTGTTTTTTGCTTGGTTCTACCGGTTCTATGAAAGGAACTTTTAAAATGATTAACAAAAAAACAAATCTGCTTTTTCAAGTTATTATTCCAACTTTTCAGCTAACAGCTACACCATTACTTAACTAATGAAATTAAGAATTATAAAGAAAACGAATACGCTTGCAAAAGTTCTAGACTCTAAATGTTTTAATTGCGGATATCCTTTTTCTGGACAAGAAAAATTTTGCCCTGAATGTGGGCAAGCAAATAAAAACCCTAAAATCACTTTCGGCAGTTTTGTACATGAAGTTTTTAACGGTTTTATTTCTTGGGATTCTAAATTTTGGACAACTTTTATCCCTTTATTAACCAAACCAGGAAAAATTTCTCGAGATTATATTGACGGAAAAAGGCAAAGATATGCTAACCCGTTTCGATTCTACTTAACCATTTCTGTACTCTTTTTTTTAATTGTAGGAGCAACAGAAAGCTATGATAAGTTTGATGAATTCAGAAAAGGAACCACTAGTAAAATACATTCAATTAATCCCCAAATCGACAACATTACTAGCGCCATAGACACTACATCTACTGAGTTTATAACAAATTCAAATAAAGTGTTGAAAAATGCAGATTCAACTGACCGAAAGGAACTTTCCACGATAAAACTCGACTCTTTAAAAAAGGACACACCAGTTAACAAAAGCCCACAAATTAGCTTTATCCCTAATTTTTCTAAGTTCTATACATTTCAAAAAAAATACCCAAAATCAGAAATTGAAGACGCCTTAGATAGCTTAAATGTTGAACACACCTTTTTCAATCGTTTCTTCTACAGCAGAGTAAAAGCCTTAAGAACAATGGCTGGAGACAAGAATAAACGGGAAGTTTTTCAAAAACAAATGATTTCTTATATATCAATTTCATTGTTTGTTTTATTGCCTCTTTTTACCTTGTTTTTGAAGCTATATTACATCAGAAGGAAATACACATATGTAGAACATTTAGTGTTTGTATTTCATACACAAACTGTCTTTTTTCTACTTTCAATAATCTTTTATCTAGCCTATTATTTTAAGCCTAAAGATTATATGGCAGGTGTTTTTCTACTGCTCTTTATAATTTATTTGTATTTGGCCATGAGACGATTTTACCAACAAGGACGTTTTAAAACCTTTTTAAAATTTATATTGGTTAATTTCTCTTTTTTCATAGTATCAATTATAGGCGTAATAATTATAGCAGGAATTACTTTCATGATGTATTAAACCAAACTATGGTAGTTCATAATTACATTTGAAGCATCTTTTTTCACTGAAGTAACACTAACTGTTTCCACATCCCAACGTTTCATTTTTACGGAATTTTCAGGCGTTCCAATTTCTGAATTATGATGAAATTGTAAGATATCTTTTTGCACAAATTCTTGATGATTTGCCAACCAATCTGAAAACCAATTTCTTCTTAATTGTTTTTCGTTTTCTGTATATAATGTAGAAGAAGACCAAATTTTTGGTTCTTGTTTTAATTTAGAAAAGTGTTTTTGTATTCCGTCCCAAACCAATTCATAGGTGTTTAAATCAGTATTCCAATCTACTAAGACAATTGTAAAAGGTTCAATTCCGTTAAAATCAAAACCTTGAATATAGCTTTCAAAATCGTCCGATTTTAAAATTGCTTTCACAATAATTCCTCTACTCATTTTATATATGGCTTCACGTTTGTGAACTTCAAATCCGCCATTTAACAAACAAACCAATCTGTTTTTATCACTTAAACCGATCCACGTTCCGCCAGCTAATTCATCTTTCGGATAGGTTAATTTTACGCCATCTTCAAAATACTCTTTGGGCTCAATAGTTTTTCTTGAAGGCTGTTCGTCTCTATTTGATGTTAAAATAAAATCAGACTTGCCAATTGGCAAATACGTAACGGTACACATAAATAGTATTTGTTTTTGATAATTTACAACAGAAATCGAGTTCTTCAAACTAAAAATAAATTGTAACTTCGCACTTCAAAATTAGTCGATTAAAACTTAAAATCATACAAAATGGCAAGAGGATTTTTTAATGTTCCAAAAGCAATAAACGAACCAGTAAAAGAATATGCTCCAGGTTCTCCAGAAAGAAAAGAATTATTAGCAATGTATAAAGCTATGTACAATAGCAATATAGATGTGCCAATGCATATTAACGGTGAAGAAATTAGAACTGGAAACACTAAAAACATTACACCTCCACACGATCATAAACATATTGTTGGTCAATATCATACTGCAGATAAATCTCATGTTGATGCTGCAATTTCTACTGCTTTATCTGCAAGAGAAGCTTGGTCTAGCGTAAATTGGACAGAAAGAGCTTCTATTTTCTTAAAAGCTGCTGAATTATTGGCAGGTCCTTATAGAGCAAAAATGAATGCTGCTACAATGATAGCGCAATCTAAAAACGTGCACCAAGCAGAAATTGATGCTTCATGTGAAATGATTGACTTCTTTCGTTTTAATGTACAATACATGACTGATATTTTTAAAGATCAGCCAGATTCTGCGCCTGGAATATGGAACAGGGTTGAGTACAGACCTTTAGAAGGATTTGTATATGCAATTACACCGTTTAACTTTACATCAATTGCCGCAAACTTACCTGCTGCTGCTGCTTTAATGGGGAATGTTGTTGTTTGGAAGCCATCTGATCATCAAGCATATTCTGCACAAGTAATTGTAGATTTATTTAAAGAAGCTGGCTTACCTGACGGAGTAATAAACGTTGTTTATGGAGACCCAGTAATGATTACTGATACGGTATTAGCTTCTCCAGATTTCTCTGGATTACACTTTACAGGATCTACTCATGTTTTCAAAAACTTATGGAAGCAAATAGGAAACAATATTCATAATTATAAAACATATCCAAGAATTGTTGGAGAAACTGGTGGTAAAGATTTTATCTGGGTACACAACTCTTCAAACCCTTTACAAGTTGCAACTGCAATTACAAGAGGGACTTTTGAATATCAAGGACAAAAATGTTCTGCTGCTTCAAGATCTTACATTCCTGCTTCAATATGGTCAGCTGTAAAAGGGCATTTAATTACACAAGCTAGTGAGTTAAAAATGGGGTCTCCAGAAGATCCTAGCAACTATGTCAATGCCGTAATTCACGAAGGTTCTTTTGATAAAATCGCAAGTTTCTTAGACGCTGCTAAAACGGATGCTGATGCAGATGTTATTATTGGTGGTGGCCACGATAAATCTGTTGGATACTTTATAGAGCCAACTGTTATTGTAGCAAAATCTCCTACATATAAAACAATGTGTACAGAGTTATTCGGCCCTGTAATGACTATTTATGTATACGAAGATGCAGAGTGGGAAGCTTCATTAAAATTAGTTGATGAATCTACAGAATATGCATTAACAGGAGCAATCTTCTCTACAGATAGATACATTGTTGAAAAAGCTTCTAAGGCATTAGAAAATGCTGCTGGGAACTTTTACATTAATGACAAACCTACAGGAGCTGTTGTTGGTCAGCAACCATTTGGAGGAGCAAGATCTTCAGGGACAAATGATAAAGCTGGTTCTGCACAAAACTTATTGCGTTGGACATCTGTACGTTTAATAAAAGAGACTTTTGTAACTCCTACAGATTACAAATATCCTTTCTTAGGATAAGAACATAAAGATTATTTTATTTAAAAAAACCTTATCAGTTCCTGAAATAAATTCAGCATAAATGATGAGGTTTTTTCTTTGTGCAAAACCCTAGCATTTATTTAACAGTTTTGAACACCAAGTTTTTGTATATTTAACGTCATTTATAAAAAATCAAACATCTATAAAAGAATGACTAAAAAAATTCTACTTTTTGCATTCGCAATTGTGTTAATTGCTTGTAATACAGAAAAAAAAGAAACTGCATTAAATGTTCCTTTCGAAAAATTTGAATTAAAAAACGGCTTACAACTTGTAATGCATGTTGACAAATCCGACCCTGTTGTTGCTGTAGAATTAATGGCACATGTTGGTTCTGCAAGAGAAATTGAAGGAAGAACAGGTTTTGCACATTTATTTGAACATTTATTATTCTTAGAATCAGAAAATCTAGGAAAAGGCGGATTGGATAAAATGACTGCAAGAATTGGTGGCTCTGGAGCTAACGGATCTACTTCTAGAGACAGAACAAATTATTTACAAACAATACCAAACGATGCCTTAGAAAAAATGATTTGGGCAGAAGCGGACAAGTTAGGTTGGTTTATAAATACAGTAACTGATCCGGTTTTAGCAAAAGAAAAACAAGTTGTAAAAAATGAAAAAAGACAGAGTTATGACAACAGACCTTATGGACATAATCAAGTTATTATTGATAGAAACTTGTATCCAAAAGATCATCCGTATAACTGGCAAGTAATTGGTTCTTTAGAAGATTTACAAAACGCCAAACTAGAAGATGTAAAAACATTTTTTAGAAAATGGTATGTTCCTAATAACGCAACATTAGTGTTGTCTGGAGATTTTGATCCTATTCAAGCTAAAAAATGGGTTGAAAAATATTTTGATGAAATTCCGAGAGGAGATGAAATTACTCCGTTAGTAAAAAGAGCTGGGATTGTAAACGAAACAAAATTCTTTTATTACGAAGACAATTTTGCGAGATTACCGATGCTAACATTTGCTTGGCCAACTGTTGAATTGTATCATAAAGATTCATATGCCTTAGATATTTTAACGCAATATTTATCTGAAGGGAAAAAAGCACCACTAAATCAAGTTTTAGTTGATGATTTAAAACTAACCTCGTCAACTTCTATGTATAATTATTCGGCAGAAATAGCTGGACAAATGCAACTAGGAATTAGAGGTTTTGAAAATGTAGATTTAAATGAAATAAACGAAGGAATCAAAAAATCTTTTTCAATATTTGAAAAGGAAGGCATTTCTGATAACGATTTAAAAAGAATAAAAGCAGGGTTAGAAACTAATTTTTACAACAGTTTATCTAGTGTTTTAGAAAAAGGAACCAACTTAGCTTCTTTTAACACGTATTCAAATAACCCTGGATTCATCAACAAAGAAATCAATTATACATTGGGTGTTACTAAAGAGGATGTACTGAGAGTTTATAATACATATATTAAAAATAAAAACTTTATCGCTACTAGTTTTGTGCCAAAAGGAATGGCAAAATTAGCCATTAAAGATTCTAAAGAAGCAATTATAGTAGAAGAAAAAATTGTTCAAGGAGCAGAAGAAAAATTCGATCCAAAAATAGCTGCGAAATACGAAAAAACGCCTTCTACTTTTGACAGATCTATAGAACCTCCTTACGGAAAATCTCCAGAATTATCTGTTCCTAAAGTTTGGGAAAATACGTTATCAAACGGAATTAAAGTATTCGGAATTGAAAATAGCGAAGTTCCATTGGTGCGTTTCAATTTAGTAATTAATGGGGGTCAATTATTAGAAAAAATGGACAAATTAGGTGTAGCAAACTTAACTGCTAGTTTAATGAATAGAGGGACAAAAAACAAAACAGTTGCCCAATTAGAAGAAGCTATTCAAGAACTAGGTGCTTCTGTTAGAGTTTCGGCATCTAAAGAACATATTACAATTAGCGGAACAACATTGGCTAAAAACTACGATAAAACGCTAGTTTTAGTTGAGGAAATTTTATTAGAACCACGTTGGGATGCAACTGAATTTGAATTACTAAAAAAATCTGTTGTTGGTAATTTACGTCAGCAAAAAGCAAGTCCCACAACTATTGCAAGCAATGTTTATGACAAATTGATTTACGGTAAAGATAATATTCGCTCAAAAAACACTTTAGGAACCATAGAATCTGTTGATGAAATTACGGTAGATGATTTAAAATCATTTTACTCAAAGTACATTTCTCCGTCTGTAACAAAAATGCTTGTTGTTGGAGATGTTGATAAAGAAAAAGTACTGGCATCATTGTCTAATTTAGATACTAAATGGACATCAAAAGAAGTAATTATTCCAGCATATAAAACTCCAGAAGCTCCAAATAAACCAATCGTTTATTTTTACGATGTGCCAAAAGCAAAACAATCTGTAATTTATTTTGGAGCGCCTGCTTTGGCAGAAACAGATAAAGATTTTTACCCTGCAACTGTCATGAATTACATTCTTGGTGGTGGTGGTTTTGCTTCTCAACTAACACAAGAACTAAGAGAAGGAAAAGGATATACTTATGGTATTGGCTCACGTTTTTCAGGGACAAAAGCTGCTGGACCATTTACTATTTCTAGTATGGTAAGAACTAATGTTTCGTTAGAATCTGCACAATTAGTTAAAAAAATAATCACTGAGTATCCTAAAAATTATTCTGAAAAAGATTTAGAAACTACCAAAGAGTTTTTAATTAAAAGTAATGCACGAAGATTCGAAACTATGGGAGCAAAATTAAATATGTTGCAAGACATCAGTGCTTATGGTTTTAGTGCTGACTACATAAAAGACAGAGAAAAAATAGTTAATGAAATGACCATTGAAAGAATTCAAGAATTGTCTAAAAAATATATAAATCCAAATAAAATGATTTGGTTGTTTGTTGGAGATGCAGAATCTCAATTAGATAGATTAAACGAATTAGGTTTTGGAGCACCTGTTTTATTAAACAATACCAAATAAAAAATCAAACATTAAAACATGAAAGTAGTCAACCAATAAAAGAAAACTAATAAAAAACTACCCCCGAAGTGATTTCATTTCGAGGGTTTTAATTCTTCAATCATGAAAACGAACTCACTTTTTTTTACATTTTTTGTTGCAATGCTACTTTCTGGTTGTAATCAGCCAAAAAAATCAGAACTAAACACAGAACAACTAAACGACTATTTTAAAAAAGAAATACCTGTAAATGAACCAGGCGGAGCTATTTTAATTATGAAAAATGATAGCATTATTTTTAGTCAAGGATATGGTGTTGCTGATTTGAATCTTAACTCTAAAATAAATCAAAACACATTATTTAATATAGGTTCTATTTCAAAAACATTTGTGTCAAATGCTATTTTAATGCTACAGGCAGAAAAAAAACTTTCTGTTGAAGACAATATGGCAAAGTACTTTCCTTACTTTAAAAATAAAGTAATAGCCAACAACGTAAAAATTAAACATTTACTAACACATACTTCAGGATTAAAAGATAACAGAATGACTAAAACAGACTCAATTTTTTATTTGAGTGCAAAAGACGCAGAAAACTGGTATCCAACTACACAAGCTGATGCTTTAAATTTTGAGCCTGGAACACGATTTGAATATTCAAATCCGGCATACAATGCGTTGGCTTTAATTGTAGAAAATGTATCTGGTATGAAGTGGCAAAAATATGTTGCAGATAACATTTTTAATCCTTCTGGAATGCAAACAAGCACAATTACTGATGGCGCACATCCTAAAACAGGAGTTTCACACGGATATATTAAACGAAATGGAAATTGGCTAGAAAAAGATTATGGAGAAGAACCAACATTTGCCGCTGCAGGAAACGGTGGTGTTTGGAGTTCTGTAAATGAATTGGCAAAATACCAATTGGCCTTAGAGCAACATGCATTTATTTCAGATTCAATTTTTACGGATTCTAAAACGATAAAACCTTGGGCAAATTGGCAAGATGCTACGCCACCGTATATTGGCTGGTCTTGGTTTATTGCAAAAACTTCTGATACTCTAAAAACTGTTGGACATACAGGGAGTCAAGGTGGATTTTTATGTAATTATGTAACCGTTCCTGAAAAAGGAATAACCTTTATTGTTTTATGTAACACACCAAGAAATGTTGATGGTTTTACTGAGTTTATTACTGAATGGTTACAGAAAAATAACTGGTTAGAAAATAATTAATCAATTAAAAACGATACAAACCATGAGTTCATTTTATACAAAATCAGCATTCTTAATTAAAAGCGTAGTGTTTGCATTCGTCTTATTAGTTGTTAGTTCCTGTGAAAAAAAAGAACCCCCTTTTACATCTATAGATATTGCAATTGTTAACGGTAATATTATAGACGGAACAGGTAAAAAATCCTATCCTTCAACCATTTATATTAATGGTGATCGAATTGTTTATATTGGTAAAATAAAAAATCCTGATTTAAAAATTGGCAAAACAATTGACGCAAAAGGTAAATACGTGAGTCCTGGTTTTATAGATTTACACGCACACGGAAATCCGCTAAGAACACCAGATTTTGAGAACTTTTTAGCAATGGGTGTTACCAGTATTGTATTAGGACAAGATGGTTCTAGTCCGAATGTTAAAGATTTAAAAGCATATCTAGACTCTGTCAATAAACAAAATTTGGGAGTAAATATTATTGAGTTTGTTGGACATGGAACTTTACGAAATCTTGCCGGAATTGGCGTTAAAAGTAAAATTACTCCTGCAGAATTAGAACGCTTAAAAAATCTTTTACAAGAACAATTAAAATTTAGTTTTGGTTTTTCTACAGGTTTAGAATATGCTCCAGGTTTATACGCTGAAGAAAGTGAGTTGATGGCTTTAGCAGAAGTTGTTGGCAAACAAGATAAAATAATTATGAGTCACATGCGAAATGAAGATGATGATGTGCTTATAAAATCTATTAAAGAATTAAGTGCACAAGGCAAATATGCTCGCGTACATATTTCGCATTTAAAATCGGTTTTTGGAAAAGGAGCACAACGCGCACAAGAAATTTTAGATACGATTAAACAAATTAGAAATTCGGGAATACAACTTACTGCTGATATATATCCGTATATGGCAAGTTATACAGGAATCTCGATTGTTTTTCCTGATTGGTCTAAAACTGCTAAGCAATTTGCCATTGCAAAACGCGATAGAAGAAATGAACTAGAAACCTATATTAGAAATAAGGTAAATTCACGAAATGGTCCAGAAGCAACATTATTAGGGTCGGATCCGTATACAGGAAAAACCTTAGCGGAAGCTGCAGCAGCAAGAAACAAACCTTTTGAAAAATTTTTAGTAGAAGATGTTGGTCCTCAAGGCGCATCTGCTGCTTATTTTGTAATGAATAAAGAACTACAAGAAACCTTATTAAAAGACGCTTTGGTTGGTGTTTGTTCTGATGGAAGTAAAACTGGTTTTCATCCTCGAGGTCATGGTACATTTGCTAAAATTATTGAAACCTATGTAGTAAAAGATAGCATTCTAAGTCTTGAAGAAGCTGTACGAAAAATGACTTCTTATGCAGCAGAAATTTTACAATTAAATGATAGAGGCATTTTAAAAGCGGGTAAAAAAGCAGATATTATCATTTTTGATCCAAAGAATATAAAAGCTACTGCAAATTATGTTGATCCACATCAACTAGCAACAGGATTTGACAACGTCTTGGTTAATGGAAAGTTAGTTAGAGAAAATGAGCAATTAAAAACACAGTTAAGCGGAAAAGTGTTGTTGCCTAAATAGTTAAGTTTGATTCTAAACTCAATTTTTGGTAACTTCGCTAACGTTTGATATAACGAATTAAAACTCACCATATCATTTTAAGTTATGCAACATATACCAAAACGCTATGAAATATAAAATAAAGACGTTAATCGGACTATTATTACTAGTTGCTTACAGCTGTAATAGCGATGATGACTCAAATAGAAATGAAAATAGGTTTTTCTGGAATCAAACAAAATGTGCTGACCCTTGGAATACTGGAGAAAATGATTCAAACGGAGAAACTGAAATTGCTGTGACGGAATATTTGGAAATTAAAAATGTAAACATTCTTAATTTAGGTTTTGATACTAATTCACCTTTAGCAACCGACTGTGAATCTTGTGGTTGTGGAACTGGACAACGAATTATTGTTTACGTAAAAGATTTGGATGTTTCAAAAATGGAGGAATTGGAATTTTATCAATGAAAAATGAGAATAAAATACGTTGCACAACATTGTATATAAAAAATTGCTGTTTTGTGCTTAACTAATGTTAGTTGCTTTGTTTGCTAGCTTCTGATTTTCCTTCGGAAAATCCTCGCATACAAACACGCAACTTTCCATATACGTAACGTTAGCGAAACTTCATCCCTAAATGCACAACTTTTTTGGTTTCAAAAAAGTCTTCTTCAAAATAATTCGGCAAGTCATAAATTGTTGCAGACGTGTATTTCGCTAATTCTTCAGACAAATCGCCTCCTTTTAAATATAAGATTCCATTTTTCAACTCGTGATCTTGCTTTTTAGCAATTCTCCCTTTTGTCCAACGCACAAACGTTTCCATTTGAGCAACCGCTCTACTTATAATAAAATCGTATTCGTCTTTTACTTCTTCAACTCTTCCGTGGGTAGTTTTTACATTCTGCAAACCCAACCCTTCGGCAACTTCATTGACAACTTTTATCTTTTTACCAATAGAATCTACTAAATGAAACTGCGTTTCTGGAAATAAAATAGCTAACGGAATCCCTGGAAAACCACCACCAGTTCCAACATCCATCACCTTAGAACCTGGCTTAAAAGAAATCACTTTTGCTATTCCTAATGAATGTAAAACATGGCGCAAATATAATTCGTCTATATCTTTACGAGAAACTACGTTTATTTTAAGGTTCCAATCTTTGTACAGTTCTTGTAATTTTGTAAATTGCTCCAATTGAATTTCAGTTAAATTGGGAAAATATTTCTGTATGATTTCCATAAAAAAGGGTTATTGCGCAAAAATAGTGATTTGTGAACAAACAATTAGTAACAAAAACTGACGTTTATCATATAAACAAAAAACAAAAAGCATATTTTTGCCACTTACAAATAAGTAACTACATGAAAACCATAAATTTTTCAAGAATAGATAAAGCCAAGTTTTTTAGAACACTAAACAAACGTGTCAATTCTTATTTTAAAGACAACAACATTAAACGTACTGGAAATTGGAAATTATATTCGAAAGCTGTTATTATGTTTTCGTTATTCTTGATTCCGTTTATTTTAATCTTAACTATTTCTATGCCGCAATGGGTAATGGCTTTATTAATGGTTGTTACAGGAGTTGGAATGGCTGGAGTTGGAATGAATGTAATGCACGATAGCAATCACGAATCTTTTTCAAGCAAAAAATGGGTAAATAGATTAATGGGAAGCAGTATTTATATTCTTGCCGGAAATGTGTATAATTGGAAAGTGCAACACAATGTGTTGCATCATACATTTACCAATATAAAAGATCATGATGAAGATATTGATGCTGGAAGAGTCATTCGTTTTTCACAACATGCAAAATGGTTCCCTGTTCATAAATTTCAAAAATATTATTCCATTTTTTTATACGGATTATTAACCATCAATTGGGCAATAACAACAGATATTAAACAAATGCATGACTATTTAAAACGTAAATTATCATATGGTAAGTTTCCAAACCCAAAAGTAGAATGGACAAAATTAATCATCTCTAAAATTGTGTATTATGCACTTTGGATTGTATTGCCTCTTTTAGTATTAGACATTGCATGGTGGAAAATTTTAATCGGCTTTTTTGTGATGCATTATACTGCAGGAATGATTTTAAGTTTGGTTTTTCAGTTGGCACACATTGTTCCAAATACAGAAATGCCAATTCCAGATAAAGACGGAAATTTAGAACATACTTGGGCTGTACATCAATTATATACTACCTCTAATTTTGCGCCTAGCAATTGGATTGTTAATTTTTATACTGGTGGATTAAATTATCAAGTAGAACATCATATTTTTCCGCATATTTCTCATGTACATTATCAGAAATTAGCAAAAATTGTAAAAGACACGGCAAAAGAATTTAATTTGCCATACAACGAATATCAAACTACAAGAAGAGCCATTATTGAGCACTTTAAACATTTAGGAAACTTAGGTAAAGAACCAAATTTAGCATAACAAGTAAAAAAATGTCACACCCTTTATCGGATAGAATTAACAGTTTACCTGTTTCAGAAACTTTAGCAATGGCTGCTAAAGCACGCGAGTTAAAAACTGCAGGAAAAGATATTATTAGTTTAAGTTTGGGAGAACCAGATTTTAACACCCCAGATTTTATTAAAGATGCTGCAATTGAAGCAATCAATCAGAATTATAGTTCTTATACACCAGTTGATGGTTATGTAGAGTTAAAAGAAGCTATTTGTGTAAAATTTAAACGCGATAATGATTTAGAATATACTCCAAATCAAATTGTAGTTTCTACTGGCGCAAAACAATCTATTGCAAATGTTGCACAAGTATTATTAAATCCTGGTGATGAAGTTTTATTGCCTGCACCTTATTGGGTAAGTTATTCTGCAATTGCCATATTATGTGAAGCAACTTTTGTAGAAATACCTTCTTCAATTGATGTAGATTTTAAAATAACTCCCGCGCAATTAGAAGCAGCAATTACACCAAAAACAAAAATGATTTTCTTTAACTCGCCAAGTAATCCTAGCGGAACCATTTATACCGAGCAAGAATACAGAGAATTGGCAAAAGTCTTAGAAAAACATCCGCAGATATATATTTTATCTGATGAAATTTATGAACATATTAATTACGGAACAAAACCTTTTAGTTTTGCGGCAATTGAAAATATGTACGATAGAACAATTACCGTAAACGGATTGGCAAAGGCATTTGCTATGACAGGTTGGAGAATAGGATATATTGGCGCTCCAGAATGGATTGCGAAAGCGTGTACAAAAATGCAAGGTCAAATTACTTCTGGAGCAAATTGTATTGCACAAAGAGCTGCAATTACTGCTGTATTGGCTCCTGTTTCTAAAATTCAGTTTATGGTAGATGAGTTTAAGAACCGTAGAGATATGGTCCTTAAATTACTAGGCGAAATTGATGGATTCAAATTAAATATTCCTGATGGAGCATTTTATGTATTCCCAGATATTTCTGCTTTTTTTGGAAAAACAATTAAAGGAAAACAAATAAATTCTGCAAATGATTTTTCTATGTTATTATTAGAAGAAGCAAATGTGGCAACGGTAACTGGTGATGCTTTTGGCGCTCCAAATTGTATACGTTTATCGTATGCAGCTTCTGTAGAACAATTACAAGAAGCGATTAAAAGAATAAAAGAAGTATTGCGTTAATTGGTAACTTATTTAAAAATTAAAATCTCATTTATGCTGAATTAATTTCAGTATCTAGCTAAATTCAGCATAAATAAGATTTGTTTTCTAAAAAAGAATCACTACCAAGGCAATGGCAAAAAGAGATACTTGCAAAACAGTTCCTGGTTGACTTTGAAGTTTGTCATGACTGTTTAAAATTGAAGACTTAATGTGAGACAAAGATTTTCTCTTCATTTCACTAATATTCTGTCTTATTTCTTGTTTATACTCAGAAGTTAAAATTCCTCTTTCAATGACTCGTGAATGTGATGCTAATTTCATGTTTTTAAATTTTAATACTGAATCAAGTTCAGCACAAGTGTTACACTCTAAAGACGAGGATAAAACTAAAATGTTACTGTTATATAAAGTTCAATCGTTAAAAAACGACATAATAGATGTACTTAATTAGCAGTAAAATAGGGTGTTTCAAATGTGTTTTTGAATCTAAAAAAAATTGAAAAACCTAAACTCTTTTCTTTTAGATTCCCGTTTTACTGAATCAAGTTCAGCATAAATCACGGGAATGACAATTTCAACGGAAACCACGACGCAGAGCATCGAGGAATTCTTTTCGATTAAAACGGAATTTCCATTTTATCTTCCTTAAACACCCTTTTCTTTTTAAAAATAGGTTCCTCTTTTAAGTATAAAACCATTTTATCATAATCGATAATTGCTTTAGCCATTTCTAAAATATCAGCACCAATAATTCCGTGAACTTCTCTTGCATTGTGTTGTGTTAATGCAGTATTTACATGTGTCATATTAAACAATACTAAATGGCTTTCTTTAGTTTTCCATTTACCTATTTTTAGGGTATTATTGGTTGATTTTTGAGTTTCCATATCTATAGCACCAGCACCAGCTGCTTTTGTCTCAGATTCTTCTGCGTGTAAATTAAAATACGGTATTAAATCAACTCCAACACAAGAATTTGAAGCTCCAGTATCTAATATAAATCGCCCTTTAATTCCGTTTATTTCAGCTTTTAACTCCAAATGATTTGTAGTAATTTTTTTAAGCTTAATTTTTATATACTTTTTTTTGTGCAATACTTTTTTAAGACTTGGCATTTAACTGTATTTTTGTGATTGCTAAAATACAATTCCATTTACAATTATCAATGAGCAATAAACAATTAAACTCATACTATGATTACCGATACACATACTCATTTATATTCAGAACAATTTAATGAAGACAGAAACGAAATGATACAACGCGCAAAAGATGCTGGTGTTACTCGTTTTTTTATTCCTGCGATTGATTCTTCTTATTCAGACAGTATGTTTGATTTGGAAGAAAAATATCCAAATGATGTGTTTTTAATGATGGGTTTACATCCAACATCTGTAAAAGAAAATTACAAAGAAGAATTAGCACACGTAAAAAAATGGATTGATAAACGTTCTTTTTACGCTATTGGAGAAATAGGAATTGATTTATATTGGGATAAAAAAAAATTAGCTCAACAACAAGAAGCTTTTAGAACTCAAATACAATGGGCAAAAGAAAAAAAATTACCAATTGTTATTCATTGTAGAGATGCATTTGATGAAATTTTCGAAGTCTTAGAAACTGAAAAAGGAGAAGAATTATTCGGAATATTTCATTGTTTTACAGGGACTTTAGAACACGCTAAAAAAGCCATTTCTTACAATATGAAATTAGGAATTGGTGGCGTTGTAACTTTTAAAAACGGAAAAATAGATCAGTTTCTAAATCAGATTGATATCAAACATATTGTACTAGAAACAGATTCGCCTTATTTAGCACCAACACCTTATCGTGGAAAAAGAAATGAGAGTAGCTACATTACACAAGTTGTAAATAAATTAGCAACTATTTATGAATTAACTTTCGAAGAAATTGCAAAAATAACTACTCAAAACTCAAAAGATATTTTTGAAATCTAACTCTTTTACATACTACAAAACGCCTATTGGAACTGCTAAAATTGTTGGAGATGAAAAGGGTATTCAATCTATTTCTGCTTTAGATGATGCTTCGACTCCGCTCAGCAACCAAAAAGAGATTCCAACTTGCATTAAAGATTGTATCACTCAATTAGATGAGTATTTTGCTGGAACAAGAACAGAATTTGATTTAAAATTAAATCCTCAAGGAACCGAGTTTCAGCAAAAAGTATGGAAAGAATTATTAACTATTCCTTTTAATAAAACAAGAACCTATTTAGAGCAAACCAAAGCAATTGGAGATGCAAAAGCAATTAGAGCCGTTGCATCTGCAAATGGTAAAAATCCAATTTGGATTGTAATTCCGTGTCATAGAGTACTTGGTTCTGATGGTTCATTAACTGGTTACGCTGGCGGAATTTGGCGCAAAAAATGGTTGTTAGATCACGAAAACCCAGTAAAGCAAAAATCTCTTTTTTAAACTATTTTTACATTTAGAACGTTAGTGTACTATGATTAAAAAAATCTTTTTTATCATTTTTGTATTTATAGGTTTTTCAATTTGTGCGCAAACTGGTTCTACAGATTTTCGCTCTAAATATTTTACCTTGGTAAAAGACACTATTCAAATAGATTCTGTGAGCATCAATTCTCAATTATTTAAAATTTTAACTCAAAACAAAACGTTAATTCCGTCTTCAGAATATCAAGTAGATTTTGTAAAAGCTCAGCTAATAATCAATGCTAAAAAATATCAATTTATTACAGTAGAGTATTTTCGTTTTCCTGATTTTATTACAAAAATATATCAAAAATACGACGATAAGATAATTGTTCCAAATACTAACAACACTCAGCAATTATATAGCTTAACGACAAATAAAAATGAACAAAAAAAAGAGCTATTTAACAATTTAGAAACTTCTGGAAATATTACACGAGGTTTAACAATTGGCAACAATCAAAACTCAGTGGTAAACTCATCTTTAGATTTAACTATTAAAGGAAATTTATCAAAAGATGTTACGATAAAAGCCAATATTTTCGACACAAACATTCCGTTACAAGACAATGGATATTCTCAAAACATCACCGATTTCGATCGTATTTTTATTGAATTTGAACACAAAAATTGGCGTGTAAAAGCAGGAGATTTAGACCTATTTAATAACGATAGTTATTTTATGACTTTTTCTAAAAAAGTTACTGGTTTAGAAGTTGAAGCAACATTAAATGAAAATTTAAATATACTTGCTTCTGGTGCAGTTGTTAGAGGAAAATTTACAAGTTTCACCTTTGTTGGTAAAGAAGGAAATCAAGGTCCATATAAAATTACTGGCCCAAACAATGAAGCTTTTATTATTATAGTTGCCGGAAGCGATGCGTTGTATCTAAATGGTGTTTTATTAAACCGAGGAGAAAACAAAGATTACACAATAGATTACAACAATTCAGAGATCCGTTTTAACACTACTTTTCCTGTCACCAATGACATGCGTTTTCATTTAGATTATCAATATTCTAACAGAAACTACACCCGTTTTGTTACCTATGAAAAAGCAAGATACAAAGGAGAAAAGATTACTATTAATGGCATTTTTTATAACGAGAGTGATGCTAAAAGTCAGCCAATACAACAAAACTTAACGGATGCTCAAAAACAAATTTTAGCAAATGCGGGTAATGATGATTCTAAAATGTATGCAAATAGCGCTTATAAAGATGTGTATTCTGAAAATAGAATTTTGTATAAAAAAATAATAAACGGCACTTTTCAAACCTATGAATACTCTACAATTACTACCGACGAATTATACACTGTTACCTTTACTTTTGTTGGCACCAATAAAGGGGATTATCTTTTAGATAAAACAATTGCAATTGGCAACATTTACAAATATGTAGGAACCAATTTAGGAAGTTATAATCCAATAATTAGATTAGCAGCGCCTTCTAAATCTCAAATTGCTGTTGTAAACACAACCTATAATCCAACTAAAAAAATCAGCTTTTTTGGAGAAATTGCGTTGAGTAATAATGATGCAAATTTGTTTTCTACAATAGACAATTCTGAGAACAAGGGTATTGCTTCAAAATTAAAATGGAAACAACTATTTATTGATAAAAAATGGAAATTCTCTACAGATGTAACGTACGAGTTTATACATCAAAATTTTGCTACAGAACAACGCTTTCAAACAGTAGAGTTTAATCGAGATTGGAATATTGTAAATCCTTTAGGTAATCGACATCAAATAAACACGCAATTTATTTTAGATAACAAACAAAACTCTAAATATGTTTATGGTTTTAGTTTGATTAATTATTCTGATAATTACAACGGAATAAAACATGATTTTAATAGCCAAACTAAACTGAAAAACACAAAATTAAATTCGTTTATTAGCTTATTAAATAGCGCATCTACAATTGAAAAAAATACTTTTTTAAGAGCTAAAGGGAAAATAGAGCATTCATTTTCTAAATCTTGGGTTGGTGGTTTTATTAATTTAGAAACAAATAAAATAGAGTCAAAAACCAATCAACACTTAAGTACCTTAAGTCATCAGTTTAAAGAATTCGAAACCTATATTGGTTTAGGAGATTCTGCAAAAGTGTACACTAAAATTGGTTTTAATTTTAGACAAAATGACAGCATTAGAAACAATTCTTTTACAAAAATAAATTCACGAAAAACATATTATATACACAGTAGAATTTTGCAAAATAATTCTAGTAATTTATCTGTTTTTGCAAATTACAGAACTACTGATAATGCATTTACAAACAATGAAAAAGCATTGAATTCTAAAGTAGTTTACGGACAAAAACTCTTTAATAATTTCATCAATTTTAATACAGTTTACGAAACTTCCTCCGGGAATATCCCAAGGCAAGAATATGTCTATATTAAAACTGAACCTGGACAAGGTTATTATACTTGGATTGATTATAACAACAATGGAGTTAAAGAGTTTAACGAGTTTGAAATTGCCATTTATAAAGATCAGGCAGAATACTTGCGTGTTGCGTTGCCAAACTTAACTTTTATAAATACACAAAGAGCAAAATGGCAACAACTTTTTACCATAAATCCTTCTCAATGGTCAAACAAAACTGGATTTAAAAAAGTGCTTTCACATTTTTACAATCAAACAAATTTTATGATTGATAACGAGCAAAAAAGAATAAATAATTCCTTTAATTTGAATCCTTTTGATATTGATGCCTCTAAATTATTAGGATTAAATTTTAGCTTACGGAACAGCTTGTATTTAAATAAAAACCTAAATAAGTATAGCGTTATTTTCACCTATGCAACCTCTAAAAACAAACATTTATACACTATTGGGAGTCAAGAAAACAATACCAAATTGCATCAATTAGAATTTTCTCATAAATTAAACAATTTTTGGATTTTCAATTTTAAAGTCAACACCTCTAAAGATGAAGTAAATACCGAGAATTTCACCAATCAAAATTATAATATTAAAGCATACGAATTAGCTCCAAAATTTACTTTTGAATACAGTAAAAACCATCAATTCTCTTTCTTTTATAATTTCAAAAACAAAGAAAATAGCATTGTCAGTTTAGAAAAATTACAACAACAAAAAATAGGAAGTTCATACTACTACAAATCAACCAAGAATTCTTTACTACGAGCAGAAATTAATTTATTTCATAATAATTTTACAGGCAATCAAAACAGTCCTGTTTCATACCAGATGTTAGAGGGTTTACAAGCTGGAAGAAACTATACTTGGTCTTTAGTATATCAACAAAAAATAAATTCTTTTATCAATTTAAACTTTAATTATTTAGGAAGAAAAGGAGAAAATTCTTCTACCTTACATAACGGATCAATACAACTAAAAGCTGATTTCTAATTTATTGATTTATCAAAATATATTTAAATTTTAGAGTACATTAGCACTTAATATACTTATTAACATAAAAACCTGATGCTTATGAAAAAAACAGCACTACTTCTTTTATTAACACTCTCTGCAATCTCTTTTGCACAAGAAAAAAACGCAATTACAGAAGAAGTGCAAAAAAAACATGAAATAAAAATAAACGCTCTTAGTTTAATTGCTTTTGAATGGGTTGATATTTCTTATGAGTATTTAATAAATAAAGAATCTTCTGTTGGTATTGGAACCTTATTTAGTTTTAATTCTGACACATTTTTAGACAATTATAAAACGTTTTCCTTAACACCGTATTACAGACGTTATTTCTCTAAAGAATATGCAAAAGGTTTTTTTATTGAAGGGTTTGGAATGTTTAATAGATATAAAGTAACTAGTAAACATTATAAATACAATAATGATGATTATGGCTATAATGATTATACTACATCTACTAAATATTTAAATAATATTGCTGTTGGAGTTTCTGTTGGGGGCAAATTTGTTACCGAAAACGGATTTGTTGCCGAAATTTACTTAGGGTTTGCTAGAAATTTTATAAAGCATTCTGCAAAATATGATTATGACAATAAAATTGTTGGAAGAGGCGGTATTTCTTTAGGATATCGATTTTAATAAAGTGTAATAATTTATTGTAAATTTACACTTTAGCATAATTGTTGCTTTTAAAAATCAGTATACTTAAACTAAGAAAAATGAAAAAGCTTTTATTTACAATTGCTGTAATTACAGCCTCTTTTACACAAGCACAACAAGAAATTAAACTAGATGTTTTTGACGCCTTGGCATTAAAGACTATTGAAATTACCTATGAACGATATATAGATGAGCAATCTTCTTTCGGTATTTCTGGTTTGATTAATTTCGAAAAAAATACTGCTGATTTTAGATATAATGAGAAACGTGCTATCACGCCTTTTTATCGTCACTATTTTACTACCGATAGCCAATGGAACTTCTTTGGCGAAGGTTTTTTTAGTTTCAATTTTGGAGAAAATGAAATAGCGATGATGGGTGGACCTAATACATACGAAGATTATACTGATGGTGCTTTAGGTGTTGCTGCAGGTGCCAAATACATTTCTAAAAAAGGAATGACTATTGATATACTTGCAGGAGCTGGAAGAAATTTATTTAGTGATAATTCCCCTGCTGTTGTTCCTAGAGTTGGCGTAAATATTGGCTGGAGATTTTAATCAGCTTTATTAAAATATGTAAAACCTCAAAGAAAATTCTTTGAGGTTTTTTAATTATTAGTCTGTCTTGTCCTAAAATAGGTTGACTCATTCTTTGCTTTTCTCAGAACGACACTAAATATCTACATTTTTTGCAACCATGTTTTTATGTCAACTTCTGCTTTTATAATCTCTTTTAATTCAGTAATTGCTACACGATTTTGCTCCATTGTATCTCTATGTCTAATAGTAACAGTATTGTCTTCTAATGTTTGATGATCTACTGTAATACAAAAAGGGGTTCCGTTTGCATCTTGTCTTCTATATCGTTTACCAACTGCATCTTTTTCATCATAAAAAACGTTGAAATCCCATTTTAAATCGTTTAAAATTGTACGAGCTACTTCTGGTAAACCATCTTTCTTTACCAGCGGTAAAACAGCAGCTTTAAAAGGTGCTAAAACTGATGGTAATTTTAATACTGTTCGTGTTGTTCCGTTTTCTAATTCTTCTTCTTGTAATGAATTTGAAAATATGGCTAAAAACATTCTATCTAATCCGATAGAGGTTTCTACAACATAAGGAGTATAACTTTTATTTTCTTCATGATCGAAGTATTGTAATTTTTTCCCAGAAAATCCTTCGTGTGCTTTTAAATCGAAATCTGTTCTAGAATGAATTCCTTCTAATTCTTTAAATCCGAACGGAAATTTAAATTCAATATCTGTAGCTGCATCAGCATAATGAGCTAATTTTTCATGATCGTGAAAACGGTAATTTTCTGCGCCCATTCCTAAAGACAAATGCCATTTCATTCTGGTTTCTTTCCAGTTTTCATACCATTCCTTTTGAGTGCCCGGTTTTACGAAATATTGCATTTCCATTTGTTCAAATTCTCGCATTCTAAAAATAAACTGTCTTGCAACAATTTCATTTCTAAAGGCTTTACCTGTTTGTGCAATTCCAAACGGAATTTTCATTCGCCCAGTTTTTTGCACATTTAAAAAGTTAACAAAAATTCCTTGTGCAGTTTCTGGTCTTAAATATACTTGTGTAGAACTTTCGGCAGAAGCGCCAATTTGAGTCCCGAACATCAAATTAAATTGTTTTACTTCTGTCCAGTTTTTAGAACCTGTTAAAGCATCAGCAATTTCCAATTCTTCAATCAAAGCTTTAACATCTGCTAAATCCTCTTTTTCTAAAGAAGATCCCATTCTAGATAAAATTGTTTTTATTTTTTCTTGATATCCTACAACTCTCTCATTAGTAGCAACAAATTCATCCTTATTAAAAGCATCACCAAAACGTTTTGCTGCTTTGGCAACTTCTTTATCTATTTTTCCTTCTATTTTGGCGCAATAATCTTCTATTAGAACATCTGCTCTGTAACGCTTTTTAGAATCTTTATTATCAATTAATGGGTCGTTAAACGCATCTACATGACCTGAAGCTTTCCAAGTTGTTGGATGCATTAAAATTGCTGCGTCAATACCAACAATATTTTCGTGCATTTGCACCATTGCTTTCCACCAATATTCTCTAATATTTTTCTTTAACTCAACTCCATTTTGAGCATAATCATACACAGCGCTTAATCCGTCATAAATTTCAGAGGATTGAAATACATAACCGTATTCTTTAGCATGTGATACTACTTTCTTAAACTGATCTTCTTGTTTTACCATAATGACTTCAAAGATACATCAATCTAAAAAGTTAGCAAGAAAAAATTAATGCTCTTTTTTACATCGATATACAAATGCTGGCGGAAAATTTAATAACTCAAAATCTAAGGATATTTTTTCTTTAAAAACAACTTTTAATTTTTTGTAATACGTTAAACTATATTGGTATTGAATAAAAGTTCCGTCTTTATTTAAGCTCTTCAACGCGTTTTCTAAAATAGCGCTAGAAATAGAGTTTGGAATCATCGTTAGTGGTAAACTTGAAACAATATGACAAGCCTTTAGAAACCCTAATTTTTCCATTTCTGGTTGTATTTGTTCTGCGGATACTTTTAAAACGGTTAATTGTGGATGGTTTATCTTTTTTAAATTTTCGTAAAACGTTTCATTCACCTCAAAACAAACTAAATGTGAATCTGGTTGTAATTTTTTTAATATTTGATTTGTAATTACTCCGTTTCCTGGACCTAATTCTACCAGAATTTTACAAGAAGAAAAATCGATGTTTTTTATCATTTTTTTAGCTAAAAACTTAGAACTTGGCGTTACTGTTCCAGAAGTTTTCAAGCTCTTTACTGCAACTTTAAAAAAATCAATTTTTTTCCCCACTAATTTGTTTTTTAGTATCTTAACTTTAAAAAGCTAAGAGAATGAATTATTTACAAGATGTTTTACATCTTTTCTTTCCGAAGATATGCATTACTTGTGATGCAAAACTATTACAATCCGAAAAATTAATCTGTACGCTTTGTAGACATGATTTGCCTATAATTTGTTACAAAGATTATAAAGATAATAAAATTACGAAAGCTTTTTACGGAAGAATTTCAATAGAAAAAGCAAATGCATTTTTATTTTACAGAAAAGACGGAAAAACAAAAGACTTAATTCATAATTTGAAATACAAAGGAAATCAAGAAGTTGGAACTTTTATTGGCGATTGGTTTGGAAATATTTTAAAATATTCTAATGAATTTAATGATATAGATTGTATTATTCCTGTTCCGTTACATCCAAAAAAACAGCAACAACGCGGATACAATCAATTAACAACTTTCGGAAAAAGTTTATCAAAACATTTGGATAAACCTTATGTAGCTGATGTTTTAATTAGAACTTCTACATCAAAAACTCAAACTTTTAAACAGCGTTTCGAAAGATTTAGTAATAACGAAACTAAATTTAGTGTTACTAATACCTCAATCTTAAAAAACAAACACATCTTACTAATTGATGACGTTGTTACAACTGGAGCGACATTAGAATCTTGTTGTACCGAATTATTAACTTTAGAAAATATTAAAATTAGCATTGTAACAATGGCATATACAGAATAATTTAACTTAAAAATGAACCTTATTACCGTAAAAAAATTGTTATTTTGCATTAAAATAAAACCCATTGAAATCCTTTTTAAAACATTTTATAATCGTTTTTGCACTTGTTCTTTTAACAAGTAATTGTGCCAGAAAAGGAAGACCAAATGGCGGACTAAAAGATAGTTTAGCTCCGGTAATGGTTACTGCAAATCCACCGTACAAAAGCATCAATTTTAAAAGTAAAAAAATTAAACTTTCGTTTGATGAATATGTTACGTTAAAAAACGTAAATCAGCAATTGGTAATTTCTCCACCTTTAAAATATTTTCCAACAATAAGTCCGCAAGGATCTCCAAGCAAAGAGATTACTATTAAATTAACCGATACTTTAAAAGTAAATACTACCTATATTTTTAATTTTGGAAATAGCATTGAAGACAACAATGAAGGGAATGTTTTAAAAAGTTTTAGCTACGTTTTTTCTACCGGTAATTATGTTGATTCTTTAAAAACAAAAGGTTTAATTAAAGATTCATTTAAGAACACTTTTGATAAAGACATTAGCGTTTTGTTATATAAAGTAGATTCTACATATTCAGATTCTATTATTTACAAACAAAAACCTAATTACATTACAAAAACAATAGATTCTTTATTTGAAATTACAAATATTAAAGAAGGAAAGTATGTATTAATTGCATTAAAAGATGTTTCTAATAATTATACTTTTAATCCAAAAGAAGATAAGATTGGTTTTTACAATCGATTTATAGAATTACCAAAAGATAGTATTATTAACGAACCTTTATCTCTTTTTAATGAAATTCCAGAATTTAAAATAATTTCTGCAAAAGAAGTATCCAAAGGAAAAATTATATTTGGCTTTCAAGGCGATAGAAATAATATTAATATTGAAGTGGTATCTGATTTGCCTGTAAATTTTAAAAGTGAATCTAAATTAGAGACCACTAAAGATAGCATCTATCTTTGGCATTCAACAATCAATAAAGATTCTTTAGTTTTTAAAATTAAAAAAGACACTTATATTGATACGCTTACTGTTTTTCTAAGGAATAAAGTACTAGATTCTTTAAAAATAAACTCTAACATTACTAGCACTTTAGATTTAAAAGACACGTTAACATTAACAAGCAACAATCCTGTTATTAAAATTGATACAACGAAAATTCTTTTTTTTGATAAAGATTCTGTGAATATTTCTTATCAAGCTATTTTAGAAAAGTCAACAAATAAAATTCAATTTTTATTCAATAAAAAATACAATACTAATTACAAGTTCACTTTGTTCCCAAAAGCGTTAACAGATATTTTTGAGACACAAAATGACACGTTAAAATATAGTTTTAACACAAAAGAACCGGAAGACTACGGAAGTATCTCTTTAACAATTAATAAAAAATCTTCATCTCCAGCTATTGTCGAGTTACTCTCAGAAAAAGATAAAAAAGTTGTTCAAAAAATTAATGTTACAAATAATAAAAATATTAAATTCGAATTACTTCCACCAGGAAAATATATTGTTAGAGCAATTTCAGACACCAACAACAACAAAAAATGGGATGCAGGTAATTACTTGAAGAAAATTCAACCTGAAAATGTGATTTATTTACCAATTACATTTAATATTAGAGCTAATTGGAATTTTTCTGAGATATTTACAATAAATTAATAATACTTGAATTATTATTTACACCCTCGATTTAATATAATTGGCAATTCTTTTTTTCTGATGCCGTAGATGGTTTACAAGCAAATGTAATTGAAAACAAAAACAATGAACGGTTAATTCACCTTCAAATAGGTGTTATTTACCATTTAAACTTCTCTGGAAGATCATTCTGTAAAAAATAAAAAAAGCCGATAAAGTACTGGACTAAATTCAGTATAAATCTCATTGCCTTTATATTATTTATTTAAGGCTTGTTCCAAGTCTTTTAACAAATCATCTATATCTTCAATACCAACACTTAAACGAATTAAAGAATCTGTAATTCCGTTTTTTAAACGTTCTGGTTCAGGAATACTTGCATGTGTCATCGTAGTTGGATGATTCACCAAACTTTCCACTCCACCTAAAGATTCTGCCAACGTAAATACTTTTGTGTTTTCTAAAAATATAAATGCAGCTTGCTTACTTTCATCTTTTAATCGAAAAGAAACCATTCCTCCAAAATCTTTCATTTGTTTTTTAGCAACTTCATGATTTGGATGATTTTCTAAACCAGGATAATATACCTCTTTTACTTTAGGATGATTTACTAAATATGCTGCAACTGCTCTACCATTTTCACAATGACGTTGCATTCTTATATGCAATGTTTTTATTCCTCTTAAAGCTAAAAAAGAATCCATTGGGCCAGCAATTGCACCAACTGCAAACTGAATAAAATGCAACTCTTTTGCTAATTCATCATCTTTTACTATTAAAGCACCCATTACTAAATCAGAATGTCCGCCTAAATATTTTGTTGCTGAATGCACTACAATATCTACGCCTAAATCTAATGGTCTTTGTAAATATGGAGTTGCAAAAGTATTATCTACACTTACTAAAATAGTAGAATTAACTGTTTTCACCGCTTTTGTAATTTCTTCTATATCGGCAATTTTCATCAACGGATTTGTTGGTGTTTCTAACCAAACTAATTTTGTTTTTTCTGTAATTGCATTAGTTACATTACTAACCACATTCATGTCTACAAAAGAAAACTCTATACCATATTTAGAAAAAAATCTTGTAAACAATCTGTATGTTCCACCATATAAATCATCTCCTGCGATTACCTCATCACCCGGGCTTAATGTTCTTAAAACACAATCTATTGCTGATAATCCAGATGAAAAAGCAAAACCATGTGTTCCGTTCTCTATAGATGCAAAATTATTTTCTAATGCATTTCTTGTAGGATTTCCTCCTCTAGAATACACATACCCTTTATGATCTCCAGGACTTGATTGTGCGTATGTTGATGTTTGATAAATTGGAGGCATTACTGCTCCTGTTGAAGGATCATGCTGTTGCCCGCCATGTATTGTTTTTGTATTAAACTTCATTTTTAAATACTTTAATTATCTACACTAGTTTTTTTATTGATCTTATAATTCCTAAATGCAATCCTTCGTGATAATTGTTAAAAGCGACAGCTCTATCTATTGAATCCAACACAAAACCTGTACTAGTTTCGTATTCTTCATACTCTTGAAAAATACCAGCCTCATAATCTTCTATCAACGTTTCTGGCAAAGCGATTAGCAAGTCTTTAATTTCGTTAAATTCTTGTTCATCAAATTCTCTTTCTGGAAAAGTTCCTTTTCTATATTCTTCAATCAATTCATCAGGCACCAAACAATCCAATCCAGAAAGTTTGTATTGCAATAACTGTTGCGTAACAACCAAATGTGCAACGTTCCATGCTATGTTGTTTTTAAATCCTTCAGGAATTATATGTAATTGTTCTAAGGTTAAATCATCAATTATTTGTAAAACAAGTTCTCTTGATTTAATGAGTATTTCGAATTGAGTTTTCATTATTTATTCTAATTTTGTATCAAATATACTGTATAAAATGAAAAAAGTCTACTTTTTACAAACTTGTGATACTTGCAAAAGAATTTTAAAGGAAATAAACCTTCAGGGATTTGAAAAACAAGAAATAAAAACCAATCCAATTACGGTAAAACAGCTAAAAGAAATGCATCAACTTTCTAACAGTTACGAAGCTTTATTTAATAAACGTGCAAAATTATATAAAGCAATGGATTTAAAAGATCAAACGATTTCTGAAGCTGATTATAGACAGTATATTTTAGATGAATACACGTTTTTAAAACGTCCTGTTTTTATTGTTGATAATGAAATATTTATAGGAAACAGCAAAAAAGAAATTGAACGATTAATGGAAAAAGTTGGTTAATTATTTTCTAACCACGTTTTTGTTCTTAACTCAACATTCTCTTTGATATCTTGCCAAAAAAGGTTGATATCTGCTACATGATAATTTTTCATAAATGACATGAAAAAGCGTAACGGAAACTTTGGGTTTGTAGACCAAACCATTCCGTCTGTTATTTGAATTCTTACTGCTTTACGATACATTTCACCATTAGAATATAAAAACCCTTTGTGTTGTTCTAATTCAGTAGTTTTAGAATCATCCCAAGTAATTGGGTTTGTAGTAACCGACCCTTTATACACCTCTTTGTTTTTCGGATACGAATTCTTTTTACGAGTATTCCAAGACACAAAACCTCCTGTTTCATTTGGCTTTTTCATGGGTTTTATGGTTTTAAATTCGTTTGGTTTAATTCCCATTCCAGGAATATAGGCCGCAATTAATCTTTTTTGCAATGGTTTTTCATCAAAAAAATCTTTTAATAATTGCGTTGTGTGATTTGTTCCTTGACTATGACTTACAATAATAATTGGTCTGCCGTTATTGTATTTTTTTAAATAATATTCAAATGCTTTTTTCACATCAGCATATGCAATTTCAAAAGCTTGTTTTCCGCCTTTATAATATAAATCGTATGATTTTATATGCGCTTGTCTGTAAATTGGAACGTAAATTTTTCCTGAAGTTGCAAATGGTGATGCTTGGTTTTTTACAGCAGTATTTATGATGATATTATTCTGATTTTTATCATTAATTGAAGCATTCCATCGCACATCTTTTTTATCCATTAACAACGTTGGATACACATAAAAAACATCCGCTTTTAAATCTTGCATCTTTGTGGTAGCAAATTTTTGTAATGAAGCTGTATACTTGGTTGGCAAAACTGCCCAAGAACTTTCATCAGCGTAATTTGGGGCAGTTGGAATGTTTTCTTTTTCAAAACGTATAGTTTGATACGAGCTTTTACATCCAACGATAAAAACCAATAAAAGAAGAGCGGATATTTTATTTTTCATGTGCCTGCTGAACTTGATTCAGTATCCTTTTATTCTGACTTATATTCTTCGTACGATTTTTCTTCAACTAAATCTGAGCCGGTAAATGTATTGATTTCGTTTTTAACATCAGAACGATCATCATTTGTATAATATACTGCACGCGCTAAATCTACAAAGGTTTTACCAAAATCGTTTGCACGTTCGCATTCTCTAATATCGTCTTCTATTTTCCACAATTTTTTATTCACTTCTAATAAATCGTTTTGAAGTTTTATTAATTGTTTTTTATCTTTTGCCTCAGCGTATATACTTTTTACATCTGGCGTTAACGTATTGTATTCATGTTGAATATTTTTCAATTTTTTAGCGTCCTTAATTTTAGAAAGTTTAATTTCTAAAATGGTGTACTTATCTATAATTTCTCCGTTAGAAACTTCTATTTTCATCCTATTCTATTTTATGCAAATTTACGTTCTATAATTGCTATAAAGCGCTCTTCATATTCTTCTTGATTAGACCAATCGTAATCTGGTTTTACCATTTTATTAATAAACTTTCTTGCTTCTTTTCCTGTTTTTAGCGTGTTTAATTGAGAAACAACTCTATTAAATTCTTCTTGACTTCCGTTAAAAAGATTTTTCACAAAAACAATTCTATCATTTAAACCAATCTGAATATTTTGCTGTAACTGGTCATTTAATACTTTTTTAAAATCTGGTTTTTCAAATAAATCTGCTGCAACTTCAACGGAAATAGTATCATGTAATTCTTCTTCTAAAGTGATTGTTTTTTTGTCTTTGATTGGGTTTTCTTCGATTGTATTTTCAACAGAAAACAAGGTTTGTTCTAATTCATCAAAAGGTTGCTCTACAATTTCTTCAACTAGTTCTTCCTTAACATCAAGTTGAACAACTATCGTTTCTTCCTCGATAATTTCATTTGTTTCTGTAACTTCAAGCTGAGTCGAGAAATCTTCAACTACAAGTTCTTCTTCCGTAACCTCGTTTATTTCTTCAGCCTTAATTTCTTCTTCTACTTCTTTTTCTTCAATAATTTTCTCTTCAGATTTGTTCTTTTCAATTACAACATCTACTTTTTCTTTAGCGCTATTTTCTATTTTCTCCAACAATTCTTCTTTGGTTTCTGTAGCGTTTGGTGTTGTACTTAAATATTCATCAACATAAGCCAAAACGGTTAGTTTTTCATACACTTCATATGCTTTTGCTTTTAACACTAAAACATCTTCTTTGTTTTTTAATTGCAAAATGCTATGAGCAATGCTAGTTAAGTCGGCTGCTAATTTTTTGTGCATAAGTTGATAAATTAATTGATGCTTAGCATCTTTTTTTTAATAAATTTGTAAGACTTGAAGTAAAATACAATTATAATCATATTTCAAGCATAAAATTACAAAATGTTTCTCGAAAATACAGTAAATCATACAGAACAATTTGGTTGGATTGAAGTAATTTGTGGCTCAATGTTTTCTGGTAAAACAGAAGAATTGATTCGCAGACTTAAACGAGCGCAATTTGCAAAACAACGTGTAGAGATTTTTAAACCTGCTCTTGATACACGTTATGGCGAGGAAGAAGTTATTTCCCATAACGATAATCGTATTCGCTCTACCCCAGTTCCTTCTTCTGCAAATATTCGTTTATATGCAAATGATGTTGATGTTGTAGGAATTGATGAAGCTCAGTTTTTTGACGATGAAATTGTTGCTGTTTGTAATGATTTAGCAAATAGAGGAATTCGCGTTATTGTTGCTGGTTTAGATATGGATTTTAAAGGAAAGCCATTTGGACCAATGCCTGCTTTAATGGCAACTGCAGAATATGTAACTAAAGTGCATGCCGTTTGTACGCATACAGGAAACTTAGCGCATTATAGTTTTAGAAAAGCGCAAAATGATGCTCTTGTTTTATTAGGTGAAGTGAACGAATATGAGCCTTTAAGTAGAGCAGCGTATTATAAAGCGTTGCGTTTACAACAAGAAAAAAAAATAGCTTCAGGAAAAGCTGAAGCTAATTCGAAAAATTCTGAATCAAGTTCGAGAGATTCTGAATCAAGTTCTAGGGATACTGAAACAAGTTCTAGGGATACTGAAACAAGTTCAGCATAAAATATGAATAATCATGTAACTGTTTTAGAAATTGATGGAAATGCATTAAAGCATAATCTTCACTATTTTAAAAATAAGCTAAAAGCTGACACAAAAGTTTTAGTGGTTGTAAAAGCATTTGGCTACGGAAGTGAAGCCCCCAAAATCGCAAAATTTTTAGAAAACGAAGTCGCTTATTTTGCTGTTGCTTATACAGATGAAGGAATTGCTTTACGCAAAGCCGGAATCGAAAAACCAATTTTGGTGTTGCATCCACAAATACCAAATTTAGAATTGTTGATTGAGCATCAGCTTGAACCAAATTTATATAATTTTAGAATTTTTAATGCTTTTTTAGAGTTGGCAGATTCAAAATTATTATTGAATTACCCAATTCATCTAAAGTTTAATACAGGTTTAAACAGAATTGGATTTTTGTATACTGATATTCCTTTCCTTTTATCAAAAATTGCAGCAACACATCACGTAAAAATTGCGTCACTTTTTTCGCATTTAGCAGCAAGTGAAGATATACGTGAAAAAGAATTTACAATAAATCAAATTAACGATTTTACCTTTATTGTAAAACAATTTTACAATCATTTAGCCTACAAACCAATGGTGCATGCTTTAAATACTTCTGGAATTATCAATTATCCACAAGCGCAATTTGATATGGTGCGTTTAGGAATTGGATTGTATGGTTTTGGGAATGATGAAAAAGAAACAAAACAACTTAAAAATGTAGTTACGTTAAAATCGATTATTTCTCAAATTCATCATATTGAACTCGGAAAATCTGTTGGATACAACAGAGCATTTACTGCAAATAAACCAATGAAAACGGCAACAATTCCGGTTGGCCATGCAGACGGAATTTCAAGACAATTAGGAAACAAAAAACATTCGGTTATCATCAACAATCAAAAATCACCAATTATTGGAAATGTGTGTATGGATATGATTATGGTTGACGTTTCTGATATTGAATGTAAAGAAGGCGACGAAGTAATTGTCTTTAATTCTCAAGAAATGATTCTAGAAATGGCTGCTAACTCTGAAACCATTTCTTACGAAATCATCACTGCAATCTCTCAGCGTGTTAAAAGAGTATTGAAATCTTAAAAAGAGTTGACATAAAGATGACGTTAACTTGACGCAACAACTTATAAAGAATCATATATACTTTTGTTTTGAACAATAAATACAATTAAAATGGAAACTAAAAGTTTAGCAAAACGATTAAAAGAATTAAGAGCACTTAGAGGAATGTCTCAGGAATATTTAGCTGAGGAATCAAAAGTAAGTTTAAGAACTATTCAAAGAATTGAAAATAATGAATCAACTCCAACAGGAGAAACGATTAAAAGAATATCTGTTGCCTTAGATGTCAACATAAACGAATTAACAGGTTCTAACTCTCTTTACGAAACAAGCAATTTAAAAGCAACTATTGTTTTTCTAAAAAAACAACTTTCTAAAACCAATGAAAAATCTGAAATCAAAACTTCTGAAAAGTTCATTGATATTTTAAAAAAATTAAAAGAAAAAGATTTAAGTTCAGAGCAAATGGAAGGAGTTGATAGTTACATTAAATATCTAGAACTTGAAAAAATACCGTCATTTAGTAATGAAATATTTAAACAAAAGTTAATTAAATTTAAAAAGCACTTAAAAAACAAATTGCGGTTTGTCCCTAATAATTATTACACCACTTGGGCAACGAGCTTTGCGCTCTCTTTCGCTATTGGGTTTGCTTTACAAAGTAAAATAGATATAAACATCAAAATCGGAGTGATTTCAGCGGCAGTATTAATAATTGGAATAGGTATAATTATGGATTTAAGAATAAAAAAACAAGATCGAGCTTTTAGTTTTTGAAAACAACGTATTACAGCATCGTATATAATTAATTACTCTTATTTTACATCCCTTTACTAATCCGTTTTGCTACATATAAATCTGCAATTGTTGGATTTTCTGGGCAACTTTTAATTTGCTCAAAAGTATCATTCGCTTTTACAAAACCTGTTTGTACTACTTTAAAATAAACACCACACATCGTTGTGTTCCAAAATTGTTTTACAATTTTCATGTTATTAAAACGAATTCCTAATTTATAACACGGGTTTCTTTGAACGGTAACTTCTAAAATTGTGTCGCCAACTTTAAAAGTATCGCCTTGATTAATTTTAGTTTCATCCAAATCATCAATGGTTAAGTTTTCTCCAAACATTCCTAATTGCCAATCTAAATTTGGATGTAAAGTTTTAAAATAATCGTAATGTTTTAACGAATATCCATACACCGCTTGCAAAATCCCACCATGATGTTCTCTGTCAGATATTTCATCATCTAAAACATTCTCTGTTCCTAAAAAAATTGGTGTATCAACAGAAAATTTAAAAACTCCGGTGGTAACCAGTTTTCCTTTCCAGTTAAGTTCTCTTTTTTCTCCAATGTTTGTTGAAATGATTTTCATTTTTATGCTTTACTGACAATCCGTTTTAATCAATTAAAAAATTCTGTAATACATCTGCAATTTTACGGTTGTCTGATAATTGCGGAATCTTATTCTGTCCACCAAACTTCCCAATCGACTTCATATATTCATGAAAACCGCCTTTTTTCACTTTTCTGATGACAAGTGTTCGCAAAACTTTTCCGCCAATTAAATCTTGATAATAAATGTTTTGATCTTGCATAGAAGCATCCACTTTTGTAGCAAATTCTTCTAAATTTTCTGGTTCGTTTTCAAACTCAATAAACCATTCGTGATACGCCAAACCACTTTCTGGATTTACTTGTGGCGCAACCGTAAATTCACTAATCGTTATTTTAGTTCCTTTTATAGAATCGTTCAACGCTTTTTCTACTTCTTTACCAATAACGTGTTCGCCAAAAGCTGAAATAAAATGTTTAATTCTTCCAGTAACTTTTATTCTGTACGGTTTTGTTGATGTAAACTCAACTGTATCACCAATATTATAACCCCAAAGTCCGGCGTTGGTATTTAAAATGATGACATAATTCACGTCAATTTTCACATCTTTTAAAGAAATTCTTGTCGGATTTTCATCATAAAATTCTGCTACAGGAATAAACTCATAAAAAATCCCTGAATTTAATTGCAGTAGCATTCCTGGTTCGGTTTGCGAATCTTGATAGGCGATAAATCCTTCTGAAGCTGGATACAATTCTATATAATCAATCTTTTTACCAATTAAACTTTCGAACTTGTTTTTATAAGGTTCAAAGTTAACGCCGCCATACACAAAGAAGTTGAAGTTTGGGAAAATCTCAGAAATCGGTTTCCCTGTTTTTTCAATCAGTTTTTCAAAATACATTTGCACCCAAGAGGGAATTCCGCTTATCACAGACATATTTTCATCAACCGTTTCTTCAACAATTGCATTTACTTTTGTATCCCAATCTTCAATACAATTGGTTTCCCAACTTGGCAATCTATTTTTTAATAAATATTGAGGAACATAATGTGCTACAATTCCGCTTAAACGACCTAATTGAATTCCATTTTTGACTTCTAGAACTGGACTTCCTTGTAAGAAAATCATTTTTCCATTTACAAAACTTGCATCTTTCTTTTCTGCGATATAAAAAAGCATAGCATTTCTGGCTGCTTTAATATGTGTTGGCATAGACTCTTTTGTAATCGGAATGTATTTTGCACCAGAAGTTGTGCCTGAAGTTTTGGCGAAATAAAGTGGTTTTCCTTTCCAAAGTACATCTTTTTCTCCAGCTACAATTCTATCAACATACGTTCTTAAACCTTCGTAATCTTGTACTTTTACTCTAGCTTTAAAATCGTTATAATTTTTAATTGACTTAAAGTCATGCTCTTTTCCAAAAGCAGTATTCTTTGCTTTAGAAATTAATTCGTTAAATACTTTTTCTTGAGTTTTATGAGGATTGTTTGCCCATTTATGCACTTTTTTAATTGCTTGTTTAGCAAAAGGAATCGCAAAAACAGATTTTAGGCTCATTTATTTAAAATCTATATAATTCAAAGGATTTACAGGATAACCATTGTTCCATAATTCGAAATGTAAATGTGGCCCCGTTGTTAGTTCTCCAGTAGAACCAACTGTAGCAATTGCTTCGCCAGATTTCACAAAATCTCCTTGTTGTTTTAACAATACGCCGTTATGTTTATATACAGAAATAAAACCTGTTCCGTGTTCAATTATAATAACATAACCTGTTTCGGCAGTCCATTCAGAAAATATAACTCTACCATCTTCAATGGCTTTTACTGGAGTTCCGGTAGCTGAAACAATATCTATGGCAAAATGTTTATTTGTTATATCAAAATCTTGTGTAACGGTTCCGTTTAAAGGTGCAAAAAACACCTTGTCTATTTTGTTTTCTGCTTTATCAAACAACGGAAATCGATCTTTGCTTTCTACTTTTTCTCTAAACAAAGAATCTATTTTAGAAGCATCTAATTTTTTTTCATCAATAGTAATTGCACTCGCTTTTTTTAATGAATCAAAATCTATTTTGGTAATTGGATCATCTCCTGATAAAATTGGAATTAAAATTTTGGTGTAATTTTCTATTAATTTTAATCTTCTTTTTAAAGAATCTGCTTCATATAATAACTTTGAAGCATCTTTTTTTAGTTTGATAGAAGCGTAACCAGGAATGTATTCTCTAATTGGCGTATAAGCAATTAATACGGTTGTTAATGCAATTAAAACAATTGAAAAAATGCCGCCAAATACAAAAATGTTTAAAATGGTCAATTTAAAAGACAACCGTTCTTGAAAGGTGTCTTCGTTTAAAACAACCAATCTATATTTGTTGGTTATTTTTTGTCTGAATTTGCTTTTTTTTTGATTTTTTTTTGCCAAAGGTTATTTCTTTAAACTCGTTGTAAAGATAAGAATATCAAAACGATTATTTAATTTTCATTCGAAATATAATCCTTGTCATTCATCAAGCTTTTAAAAACCCAATAAATAAGAAATTGAAAAATTGATATTATTTGTTATTCCTAATCCTTTCTCTCCTTCTAAAGCTGTAGGAAAATTAACAATATAACCTAATTCAAAATCGAAACCACTAACATTTAATTGAAGCGGAATTTGTAATTGCGTATTAATCAATCCAAAATTATTATTCTGAGTAGCTCTTGTTAATTGTTTACCTCTAACTGTAAACGTTCGTGCTAGCTGAATAGTTTGCTGTGCGATTACAATGTTCAATTCTGGACGTAAACGCAATTGATATTCTTTTGTTTTAGACAAGTTAACAATTCCATAATTTGATGAAATTAGTTGAAAAGAAGTATCATCACCAAATAAATAAGTAGCCGTTAATTCTGTACCTAGTGTTTTCTTTATATTTGTTGCTTCAAGTCCAAAAGAGATTTCGTTTGTAAAAGGATTGTCAACTCCATCAGAATATAAATAACGAGCATAACTACTTGTCCAAGTATAAGATTTATTCTTTCCAAAACTTTGCCCGTAACCAGCAGTTAAAGATGTATAATCCCATTTGGGAGAAAACTCACTATAATACAAGCCATTAACTCCAACAAAAAAACCATTAGAATGAATATATATTATTTTCGGATTGATATTAAACTGGTCTGTACCAATATCTCTTCCTGAAAAATAGGTTTTAGTATTATAATCTACAGAAAAATATAAAAACTGAAAGCTTGTAATCGATTTTAAAAATTGATCTACATCTATATCATCACCTAAAAGATTGTCTATTATTTCATCTTCTTCAGTAGACAATAATATCTTGTCCTTTTCAGGTATTTCTTGTGCAGATAAAGTCAACACACTAAAAATTAACAAAAATAATACACCTGTTTTTCTCATGTAAGTTATAAAAATACAAAAAACGGTTGAGAAATCCTCAACCGCTACAATCAACCAAACTAAAATGAAAGATAATCTCTTAATTATCTCTGCTCTTTTTTCTATTGTTTCGTAAATGTTTTTTAACGTTCTTTTTCACACTCCGCTGTTTCCCTTTAAATCTATTTTGTAATTGCTTTTTTTGAGTTTTTGAAAGTGTCGCTCTAAATTGTTGTTTAGCGTTTTTTACACTCGTACTATTCAAGGTAATTATTTTTTTCTGAAAATTATTTAACGATAATTTTAATGCTTGTTGTTTTTCTGTTTTAGACAGAACATTGTTCTTTAAGATTGCCAATTGCTCAATAGAAAGAGATGCTTTAAACGCTGTTCTGTTTTTCTTTATCAATTGTTTTTGAGCTTTTAAAAGTTGCCTTTGCTCTTTAGTAAGGTTTAATTCCTTTACGCTCTGTTGTGCAAACGTATTAGAAACACTTAATAAAAGCGTAAAAACAATAGCTACTATAATTTTAAAAGATTTCATTGTATTCGTTTTTGTTTTCATTCTTTAGACCTCGTATTTTTCAAAAAGTTTACACTTATTTAGTAAATATTGCGTCAGTCAATAATTCATCATTAATATAATCATCTACCAACGTATCAACACCTGAGGCATCAGTTAACATTGAGGCTATTAATATGTCATTTTCTGCAATTTCATTTCCTAAAGAAACAGAAGTCTTCACAGACAACACAACTAATAATGCAACAACAGCTACAGCGCTCCAAATTGAGATATTCTTATATAAAGAAACCACTTTTCCTTTTTTCTGATGAACCGTTTTTTCTAGAATAGAGTGTTTCGATTTCTGAAAATAGTTTTCAGGAGTGTTTAATCCTAAACTCGAATTATGTTTTTTTTCTATATTCAAATCCAAAGTATTCCGGTGGCTAAAGTTATCATTTTGTGAGATCATAACAAACTATGCTTTAATTTTTTCTATAAATGATGTTGCTGTAATATTATTCTCTATAAACTTTACAGCTCCATAATAATGTGTTTTGATAGTACTTTCCTTACTATCTAGTATCTCTGAAATTTCTCTAAACTTCAAATTATCAAAATATTTCATTTGAAATACTTTCGTTTGATTTTCTGGAAGTTGACTTAAGACTTTCTGCAACTTTAACTGCGCTTCATTACCATCAAAAAAAACATCGCCTTGTAAATCTCCCAGGAATTTATCACTGACATCTTCTAAAGAAGAAAAACTTTTCTTTTTTTCTTTCTCTATAAGCCTCATGGATTCATTGTATGCTATTTTATACATCCAAGTATGTAAAGAACTTTGCTGTTTAAAATTCGGCAAACTTTTGTATACTCTAATAAAAGTATTTTGCAATACATCATCTGCATTTTCATGTGTACCTACCAATTTCCTTATGTGCCAATACAGACGTTCTTGATATAAATCTAACAACTTTGCAAAAGCTCTTTCTCGATACTTTCTACTTCTTAATTGTTTGATGAAATCTGATTCGTTCATTCGTTTGTATAAGGCTGACTTCTATTAGACCCTAAAAGGTTGAAAAAGTTTATGTTTTTCTTTTCAATTGTCAATTTACTCAAAAATAAATAAAAATTATTCATAAAAAAAGCCAGAAATACTGCTGGCTTTTAACATTTAACAATCTAAAAATTACTTTTTTCTTTTATTTTTTTTAAGTATAATTTCTGTAACCGCTCCAGATAAATCTGTAAGCGTTGCTAGGTTATCACAAGTACCATCTCCAAAATCTAACGTATAATTCGCTGTATCTTTGGTAATTTCTATAACACCACTTACAATATATTTACAGGCATATTCTCTTCTTAAATTTACTGTAATTAAAGCGTTTTTAACGACACCTTCTTTATTTATAAACTCCCAATTACCAGAAATAGAATATACATCATCTCCTCTATTTTCAGTGTCAGCTCCTGCAATTTTCTCGTTTACTTTTGTTCCTTTTCTGGTGATTACTTCTCCGGTAGTCAATGTGATTGTAATATCAAACGTAAAAGTTGCTTCTGGATTCCCATTTGCGTTTGCTGTTAATTTGGCTATCGACTTCCCTCCTTCAACAGCGTTTCCTTCAACTTTGAAATTCTCAAAAGAAACCGTTTTAGAAAACCCGGTTGTAGTTCTTACATATTCAATAATGATTTTCCCTGCTAACTCTTTCCCTTTCCTTCCTTCACATCCTGTACCAAAATCTAAGGTAACAATTTTCCCGCTCGCAGTAACTTCTACGGTTCTAACAGCACATTTTGCGGCTATGCTTGTATTGCTATCGGTACTTTTCCCTGACAGGTTATAATCTTGTGCATCATCTTCCAATACATCATCTACTTCTGCAGAAATATCATCTGCCAATACAAAATTTAAAGCTTCTTCTGTCGTTAAATTTTCTGCTACCTCAATATTATCATCACTTGATTGACAAGAAACAAACAACAACAATCCTATTATTGAAAGATAGGTAATACTTTTTTGAAAATTTTTAAAAGTCATAATTACTAATTTTTAAGTTAATCAGTACTTTGACCTAGAATGTTTAAAAAAGTTTAAAAAAAATTATTTTCTATAAAAATTCATCTCATCAATATACTTCCAAACAGATTCTGTTAACAGTGGTTGTATGTTTTTTTCATCCTTAATTCCTTTTCTAATATCAGTTGATGAAATTTCTATGATGGGTGCAGCTATTTTATGAATTTTTGGATGTTGATCAAATTGCGTTTCTATGCTTCCTTCAGAAATTCTTGGATACACATAAATTTGATGATGTTCTAAAATGGTTTCATAATTTTTCCATTTATGAAAACTTTTTAAATTGTCTTCGCCCATAATCAAACTAAAAGTATATTGCGGATATTTGTCTGAAACATGTGCCAACGTAAGCACTGTGTAATTTGGCTGAGGCAAATTAAATTCAACATCGGATGGTTTAAGCTTATCGTATTTTTCTGTTGCCAAATGCACCAATTCTAAACGATGGTAGTTCTCTAACAACGAACTTTTTTTCTTAAAAGGATTATGTGGTGTAACCACCAACCAAACTTCATCTAAATCAGAATTTTCTACTAAATAATTAGCAATGATTAAATGCCCAACATGAATTGGATTGAATGTTCCGAAGTATAAACCTATTTTACTCATATTCTTTAAAATGAGAGAGGCAAGAGTCAAGAAAAAAGACTGTTTGATTTATTATCTATTCTCTTTTCTCTCTATTCTTTATTCTTTATTCTTTATTCTTTATTCTAATTTAACCCTAAATAATCACTTACTAAATTTTCTGCTTCAAGCAACGCAACTTCTAAATCGTAGTTTTTAATAATTTTATCAAACTGCGGTGCGGTTGCCAATTCAATAGAAGCTTTGGCTATTCGCATATTAATTTTTTCGTCGCTTTCTGTTTTACGTTTTTTTAAGCGAATTTTCAACTCATCTATACTTGGTGGTTTTACAAAAACGGCTAATGTTTTATCTGGGAATTTCTTTTTTATTCTTAATCCGCCAGCAACATCAATATCAAAAATAACATGTTTCTTTTTTGCCCAAATTCGTTCTACTTCACTTTTTAGAGTTCCGTAAAAATTATCTCTATATACTTCTTCCCATTCTAAAAAATCTTCGCCCTTAATGTGTTGCTTAAAGTCTTTTAAGGAAATAAAATAGTAATCTTTTTCGTGCATTTCTTCTCCTCTAGCTTCTCTAGAGGTTGCCGAAACAGAAAATTCTAAATTAAATTTTTCTTGTGCTAATAAATAACGAACAATCGTTGTTTTACCAGAACCAGATGGCGCAGAAAAAACAAATAACTTACCTTGAAAATCTGACATATAATTTATTATTTGTCATGCTGAACTTACTTCAGCATCTTATTAATTAGAAACTGAAATAAATTCAGTTTTTACTTTAGTTATACTAAAGCACGTTTAAAATTTGCTCTTTAACTTTTTCTAATTCATTTTTCATTTGAATCACTGATTTTTGCATCGGAGCATAATTTGCTTTTGATCCTGTTGTATTGATTTCTCTTCCAATTTCTTGGATGATAAATCCTAATTTTTTTCCATTAGAGTCTTTACTATCTAATTCTTGTAAAAAATATTCTAAATGATTTCCTAAACGAACCTTTTCTTCATTAATATCTAACTTTTCTAGATAATAAATAAGTTCTTGCTCAAAACGATTTTGGTCTATTTCTACTTTTAAATCATCTATAGATTTTTGTAATCTTTCTCTTACATTTTCTAATCGTTCTTCATCCAACGCATGTACTTCATCTAAATATTTTTTAATATTTAAAATTCGTAATTTAAAATCTGCTTCTAAAGAAGCAGCTTCATCAACTCTATATTGAATGGTTTCTTTTAAAGCTTCATCAATACTGTTATTTATTAAATTCCACTCGTTTTCGTCTAATTCTTCACGTTCAGTTTTTAATGCATCGGGCATTCTAACAGCCATTTTTAACAATTCTACATCATCATTGTTTTCCGTAAATAACACATTTTTTAATTGCTGAATATAATTAGAAACTACATTTTTGTTAATGGTTGTTGTTGTTTCATCCGAAGTCATTTCTACATAAATAGAAAAATCTATTTTTCCTCTCACCAAACCAGAAGCTAATTTTCTCCGAACTGCTAATTCTTTTTCTTTATAATATGAAGGCACTCTAACATTTAAATCTAAGTTTTTGCTATTTAGAGTTTTAATTTCTATGGTAACTTTTTTTGTTGGTAATTGTAAAACGGATTTCCCGTAACCAGTCATTGATTGAATCATTCAATACTTTTTTAAAATATACCAGCAAAGGTACATAATTATTTAAGGATTTATTCTTACTAAAAAATGTAAATCCCTATAAGAATTTTTGAAAAAATAACAGAACTTATTTTGTTTTAACTATTTTTACAAATACAAAATGTATAGCAAAAAAATTTGCAAACCAACACACATATTTTAGTTATTAGATTATCTGCAATGGGAGATGTTGCCATGACAATTCCTGTAATTAGAGCTTTGGCTAAACAACATCCAGAAATTAAAATTACATTTTTATCTAAAGCTTTTTTAAATCCGTTGTTTGATGATATTCCTAATGTACATTTTTATGCTGCTGATGTTACGAATACACATAAAGGGATTTTTGGCTTATATCAACTTTATAAAGAATTAAAACAGTTAGAAATTACTCATATTGCCGATTTACACAATGTGTTGCGTTCTAAAATTTTGCGTAGTTTTTTTAAATTTTCTTCAAAAAACATTGGTGTAATTGATAAAGGAAGAAGTGAAAAAAAAGCCTTAACAAGAACAATAAATAAAGTATTTAAACAATTAAGAACTTCTCACGAACGCTATGCAGATGTTTTTAAAAAATTAGGTTTTACTATTGACCTTTCAAATCCAATCAAATTAGAAAAAGCGAATTTAAATAGTTCCGTTTTAAATTTAGTTGGAGAAAAAAAAAACAATTGGATTGGAATTGCACCTTTTGCAGCTTATAATTCTAAATCGTATCCGTTAGATTTAATGGGAAAAGTAATTGATACATTATCTAAAAAAAATACTGTTTTACTTTTTGGTGGTGGAGAAAAAGAAATCGCTATTTTATCAAAAATTGAGCAAAAAAACGAAGCAATTATTTCAGTTGCAGGTAAATTAAATTTAAGAGAAGAATTAAATTTAATTGCTCATTTAGATTGCATGTTGGCTATGGATTCTGGAAATGCTCATTTTGCTGCAATGCTGCAAGTTAAAACGATTACACTTTGGGGAGCAACGCATCCGTTTGCTGGCTTTGCGCCTTACAATCAACCAACGGAAAATTGTTTATTGCCAGATTTAGAAAATTATCCAAATATTCCGTGTTCTATTTACGGAAATAAAGTTTGCGATGGATATGAAGATGCTATGAGAACAATTTTGCCAGAAAAAGTGATTGAAAAAATTGAAACTACTTTAAAACTGAATTCTTAAATTTGAACAAAACTATTTTTTATGATTATTCATCACTTAGAAAAAACAAACTCAATTCTTAATAAATTTATTGCAGAAATTAGAGATGTATCCGTCCAAAAAGACGCCATGCGTTTTAGAAGAAATATTGAACGTATTGGAGAGATTTTAGGGTATGAATTAAGTAAAAACCTAAATTATTCTTCCGAAATTGTCACAACTCCTTTAGGAATAAAAGAAAGCTTTTTACCTGCTAAAGATATTGTGTTGGGTTCTATTTTACGGGCTGGGTTACCTTTACATCAAGGTTTGTTAAATTATTTTGATGATGCAGAAAATGCTTTTATTTCTGCCTATAGAAATCATCCAAATAATGATGCTCAATTTGAAATTGTTGTAGAATATTTTGCAGCTCCTTCTATCGACAATAAGACGTTGATTTTAGCTGATCCGATGTTGGCAACAGGACGATCTTTAGTATCGGTTTTTGAAGCCATTCAAAAATATGGAACACCAAGAGAAACACACGTTGTTTGTGTTATTGGCTCAACTGAAGGAATCGATTTCATCAAAAATCATTTTCCTAAAAACACACATTTATGGATTGCAGCAATTGATACTAAATTGAATGAGAAAGGATATATTGTTCCTGGTTTAGGTGACGCAGGCGATTTAGCTTTTGGCACTAAACTATAAAATGTATTGCAAAAGAAAGTAGTAGAAATACCGCCAAAATAATATTTATTACTAGTTTCTTTTTAATGGATTGCACCCAGTTTGCGATAATAATTGTAGAAGGGATTAAAAAAGCAATTAGTTCGGTTCCGTTCTTGTTTTCTATTAAAGAAATAAATACAAAAGAAATTGCTAAATGTAATAACAACAACACCCAACTTCTTTTAAACTTATCGCTAACCGACAATATTTTTCCTGTTTTTAACAATATTGAAATCAAAGTAAACAATGCAAATGTTATTAAAAATAGTTGATAATAACTACTGTAATAAAAGCTAAAATCAATGTCAAAAACAATATTAAATAATTGATAAAAAGCGGTTAAATCATCAATCCAAAAAAGGTAGGTAAAATATAAAAATAGTGTTGTACTAAATCCTAACAAAGGTATTAAAAAAGTTCTAAAACTAATTTTAATAAAAAAGTAAACAGCTGCATACAGCAACAATGAATACAAGAGATAAAAAGGTGAAATGATACATAAAATTCCTAGCCATAATCCGCTATCAAACAATTTTTGATATACAAACTTTAACGTTCTTAAACTATACACTCTTCTAAAAAACAAAAACAAGAGCAAATAAACAACAACCGTAAAATATTCTAAAATAACAGTTTTTAAAAAGCCTAAGCCAATCACAAAAAGTAAAAAAGCATACGAATTATCTCTTGTTAATTTATTTTTAGATATGATAAAATTAAATAAGAAAAACAACCCAAAAAATAAAGGAAAAGTCAATAAAAATTTAGAAAAATCTCCAAGATTTATCTCTAACCTTTTAACGACAGTAAAATCTAATACATAGTAGGTGAAAAAAAGTGCTATGATTATTATAAAATTTACTGGTTTTGATTTGCCGAAAAAATTGGCTAACATAATTAGTTTTTATATTTTTGCAGTGTAAAGATACTTAAGTTATGATAGCAAGCAATATTTTTAGATTAATTGGCGATTTTTTTACTTGGGCTTTTAGTCCCTTTCAATGGATGCGTTTATCTCTTGCAACAGCAGATTATGGTTGGTGGATTTCTAACAGCGTTAGTTGGTTATTTATTATTGTTCTCCTTTTTTTATTTAGATACTGGATGAAAGAATCAGCTCGTTTTAAGAAAGAAGGAATCGAAGATTCTAAAGAATAACAATTTACTTTGGGAAGCAAAAACAAACTGAAACGTTTTAATGAAAACGAAACGTTTTCTAATGTAATACAACCCAAAAGAGAAGAAATCTTAACTGGTTTTTCTCTTAAAGGAAAATGGAATACTTTTTTTAAAAACGATAAACCTATCGTTTTAGAACTTGGCTGTGGTAAAGGAGAGTATACCATTGCTTTAGCCCAAAAGAATCCTGATAAGAATTTTATTGGAATCGATATTAAAGGTGCTCGCTTTTGGCGTGGGGCCAAAACTGCTTTAGAAGAAAACTTAACAAATGTTGGTTTTATTAGAACGCAAATAGAATTGATACACGAACTATTTGCAGAAAATGAAGTCGATGAAATCTGGATTACCTTTCCAGATCCACAGATTAAATATAAACGCACAAAACATCGATTAACAAACTCAGAATTTTTTAAAAAATATCATCATATTTTGAAAGAAAATGGTGTTGTAAATTTAAAAACCGATAGTGAGTTTATGCACGGATATACACTGGGTTTATTGCATGGAGAAGGACATGAAGTTTTACATGCAAATCATGATGTCTATAAAAATACGTACAGTCCAGAAGAAGTAATTGGTACTCAAACTTTTTACGAAAAACAATATTTAGAAAAAGGAAAACCAATAACTTTTATTAAATTTAGAATTAATTACTAATACTTCTAAATGAGCTCTTCAGATAATTTTTTTGATAAAGTATACAAAATAGCTCGATTAATTCCGTACGGAAAAGTAACCAGTTACGGTGCAATTGCAACGTATTTAGGCGCAGCAAGATCCGCAAGAATGGTTGGTTGGGCAATGAATAATTCTCATAATCAAAAAGAAGAAATACCAGCTCACAGGGTTGTAAACAGAAAAGGGTTATTGACAGGAAAACACCATTTTGATGGCACAAATTTAATGCAACAATTACTAGAAAATGAAGGAATTGTTATTGTCGACAATCAAATTCAAGACTTAGACACCGTTTTCTGGAATCCAAGTAAAGAGTTACCATAAATTATTCCTATTAGTCAATCAATAATCAAACTACAACTTCTTTATTATCTGAACTCTATACACTATATTTGTAGTTTAGAATTAAAATTTCAAAATGAGCTTTAAAAAGCAAGATATATACAAAGCATTAGAAACGATTACTGCACCTGGAGAAGGAAAAAGTTTGGTTGAAAATGAAAACATTACAAATGTAGTTATATTTGGAAACGAAACAACAATAGATGTCACAATTAGCAACCCTACTTTACAAGCTAAAAAAAGAGTTGAAAGTGAAATTATTAATACTCTTCGATTAAAAGTTAGTGAAGACATTATTGTAAAAGTAAACGTTAAAGCGGTTGTTCCTGAAAAGGAAAACCTGAATCAAATAAAAGGAAAAAAGATTCCGAATATTAAAAACATTATTGCAATTGCTTCTGGAAAAGGTGGCGTTGGAAAATCTACAATTACAGCAAACACAGCAATTACATTAGCAAAAATGGGATTTAAAGTTGGTGTATTAGATGCAGATATTTACGGCCCATCAATGCATTTAATGTTTGATGTAGAAAAAGAAAAACCTCTTTCAGTTACTGTTGACGGGCGTTCTAAAATGAAACCTGTAGAAAACTATGGTGTTAAATTATTATCTCTTGGTTTCTTTACAGATCCAGATCAAGCAGTAATTTGGCGTGGACCAATGGCTTCCAAAGCGCTAAATCAATTAATTTTTGATGCAGATTGGGGAGAGTTAGATTTCTTATTAATCGATTTACCTCCAGGAACTGGTGATGTGCATTTATCAATCGTACAAGCTGTACCAATAAATGGAGCAATGATTGTGAGTACACCACAAAAAATTGCTTTAGCAGATGCTAAAAAAGGAGTTGCAATGTTTCAACAAGAAAGTATTAATGTTCCTGTTTTAGGGATTATCGAAAACATGGCCTATTTTACACCAGAAGAATTACCAAATAATAAATATTATATTTTTGGAAATGGTGGCGCAAAAAATTTAGCTAAAGATATCCAAACACAATTTTTAGGAGAAATACCTTTAGTACAAAGTATTCGAGAATCTGGTGACCTTGGTCATCCTGTTGCTTTGCAAACTAATACTCCATTAGAAAAAGCTTTTTCTGACACCACTAAAGAAATGCTTTCTCAATTAATAAAAAGAAACGAAAATTTACCACCAACAGAAGTTGTTAGAATTACAACGATGAGTGGTTGTATGGCAAAATAAAACGAGTTATGACAGCACAAGAAACAGAAAAAAATGTTGAAAAAGCATTAGAAGAAATTCGCCCATATTTACTTAGTGATGGCGGAAATATTAAACTTTTATCCATTGAAAACAACATCGTAAAAGTTGAACTAGAAGGTACTTGTAATGGGTGCTCTGTCAATCAAATGACCTTGAAATATGGTGTTGAAGCTACCATTAAAAAATACGCTCCACAGATTAAAGAAGTTATTAATATTGGCTAACTGATAAAAATTAGTTTTTACACGTTTTACTTCTAGTGTTTTACGCGATTAAGAAAAGAAATGATTACTACAGATATATTAATTATTGGTGCTGGACCAACTGGATTGTTTACAGTGTTTGAAGCAGGATTGTTAAAATTGAGATGTCATCTTATTGATGCTTTACCTCAACCTGGCGGGCAATGTTCTGAAATTTACCCCAAAAAACCTATTTACGATATTCCGGGTTTTCCTGAAATTTTAGCAGGTAATTTAACTACAAATTTACTAGAACAATGTAAACAGTTTCAACCTGGTTTTACCCTAGGTGAACGTGCTGAATCGCTTGATAAGCAAGAAGATGGTAGTTTTATCGTTACTACTAATAAAGGAACAAAACATCAAGCGAAAATAATTGCTATTGCTGGTGGATTAGGAAGTTTTGAGCCAAGAAAACCACCAATTCCTAATATTTCAAATTTTGAAGATAAAGGTGTAGAATATATGATTCGCGAACCAGAAATCTATAGAGATAAAGATGTTGTAATTTCTGGTGGTGGAGATTCTGCTTTAGATTGGTCTATTTTTTTAACTGATTTTGCTAAATCTGTAACTTTAATACATAGAAGAAACGAATTTAGAGGTGCTTTAGATTCTGTTGATAAAGTACAAGAATTAAAAGATGCTGGAAAAATTAATTTAATTACTCCTGCAGAAGTAACAGGGATTGTCGGAGAGAATCACCTTACTGGTGTTGTAATCTCTAAAAAAGGTGAAGAAGATTCCGTTTTAAAAACAGATCATTTTATTCCGCTTTTTGGATTAGCTCCAAAACTTGGACCCATTGCAAATTGGGGATTAGAAATTGAAAAAAATGCTATCAAAGTAAACAATGCATTAGATTATCAAACCAACATCCCAGGAATTTATGCCATTGGAGATGTAAATACATATCCAGGGAAATTAAAATTAATTTTATGTGGATTTCACGAAGCAACTTTAATGTGTCAAAGTGCTTTTCAACGCATTTTTCCAGATAAAAAATATGTAATGAAATATACTACAGTTGGTGGTGTAGATGGTTTTGATGGAACTCGTAAAGAAGCGCCTAAATCGGTTGTGAAAAAGATAAATTAGGTTTTAGGAATTAATAAAAAAATTAAAACACCCTAAACGAACAACTAGCCCATAACACCTAATTACTATGATGGATATTACTTTAAAAATCACTGATAGAGACGGCGTTTTACATGAAATTGAAGCTCCAACTGATATGGCGATGAACTTGATGGAAGTTATTCGTTCTTATGAACTTGCTCCAGAAGGAACTATTGGAATTTGTGGCGGAATGGCAATGTGTGCTTCTTGTCAATGTTATGTAAACTCAGCTCACCAATTACCAGAAATGGGAGTTGATGAAGATATGATGCTAGCAGAAGCTTTTTATGTAGAAGAAAATAGCCGTTTAGCCTGTCAAATTCAAATTACTCCAGAAATGAATGGATTAGAAGTAGAATTAGCACCTGAATCTTAAAAATCTTTTATTAGTTTTTGTATATTTGTTAAGTGCACAACTAAAGCACTTAACTATGAGCTGGTTAGACCTTTTAATTTTATTAAAATTCTTAATCAAGAGAAATCCTGAATAGGGCATATTAAAAATAAAATTATTATTCACTAATGTTTAATTTTTAATCAAAAAAACTATGCCTTTTTATCATAAATTAGGGAAAATTCCACCAAAACGCCATACTCAATTTAGAAAAGCTAATGGCGATTTATATTACGAACAACTTTTTGGAACCGTTGGGTTTGATGGAATGTCAACCAATAGTTATCACGAACACAGACCAACACAAGTAAAGGAAATAAGAAACCAATACAGTATTGCTCCTAAAATTGCTAGAGAAAACAATATTCAGGCTTATAAATTAAGAGGCTTTCAAGTTGCTCCAGAAGATGACTATTTACAAAGCAGAAAAATTGTGTTGACAAATTCTGATTGCCATATTGCTTTAGCTGCTCCTAGAAAATCTACAACCGACTATTTTTATAAGAATACAGATTCTGATGAAATGATTTTCATCCATAAAGGGACTGGGAAATTGAGAACAATCTATGGAAATTTAGATTTTAAGTATGGAGATTATCTAATTATCCCAAGAGGAATCATTTATAAAATAGATTTCGACACAGAAGACAATCGTTTATTTATTGTTGAATCTCATTCACCGATTTATACTCCAAAAAAATACAGAAATTGGTTTGGGCAATTACTAGAACATTCTCCCTATTGTGAGCGAGATATTCGTCGTCCATACGAGTTAGAAACAAATAACGAAAAAGGAGACTTCATTATTAAAGTAAAAAAGAAAGATGAAATTTTTGATATGGTATATGCAACACACCCTTTTGATGTAATTGGATATGATGGGTTTAATTATCCGTATGCATTATCAATTCACGATTTTGAACCAATAACAGGTCGTATTCATCAACCGCCACCTGTACATCAAACATTTGAGACCAACGCATTTGTAATTTGCAGTTTTGTGCCACGTTTATATGATTATCACCCAGATTCAATACCGGCTCCATACAATCATAGTAATATTGATTCTGATGAAGTATTGTATTATGTTGATGGAGATTTTATGAGTAGAAATGATATTGAAGCAGGACATATTTCTTTACATCCATCAGGAATACCACATGGTTCACATCCAGGAGCCGCAGAAAGAAGTATCGGTAAAACAAAAACAGAAGAATTGGCTGTAATGGTTGATACCTTTAAACCTTTAATGGTAACAGAAGAAGCAATGAAAATTGCAGATCAAGAGTATTTCAAATCTTGGTTAGAGTAAATTGTCATTCCTGCGGCTTTGTGCTGAACTTGATTCAGTAAGGCAGGAATCTCATCAAGATACTACGTTCATAAAAATAATTAGAAGCTATTTCCTGCTTTTCGCTATATCTTTTTAATTGGTTCTCGATACAAATTTGTTCATTCTTTACAAATTCACTCGAACTGACAATTAAAAAGGATGCCGCTTCAATCAGGGCTAAACAAATAGCATATACAAAATATTAAAATCAGCTAAAAATGGCAAAAGAAATTAAATCAGTAAACTACAGTTTAGAAAAAATATTTAAAGGAGCACAAGATTTCCTTCCGTTATTAGGAACAGATTATGTAGAGTTTTATGTTGGGAATGCCAAGCAAGCGGCCCATTTCTACAAAACTGCTTTTGGTTTTCAATCATTAGCATATAAAGGATTAGAAACAGGATCTAGAGATTCTGTAAGTTATGTATTAGTTCAAGATAAAATTAGATTAGTATTAACAACTCCATTAAATAGTAAATCACCAATCAATGACCATATTGTAAAACATGGTGATGGTGTAAAAGTGATTGCTCTTTGGGTAGAAGACGCAAGATCTGCTTATGAAGAAACTACTAAAAGAGGTGCGAAATCATATTTAGAACCAACTGTTGAAACAGATGAATACGGAGAAACTGTAAAAGCAGGAATTTACACATACGGAGAAACAGTGCATATGTTTGTTGAGCGTAAAAATTACAGCGGACCATTTATGCCTGGTTTCAAGAAGTGGGAGTCTGACTACAATCCAACTTCAGTTGGATTAAAATACATTGACCATATGGTTGGTAATGTTGGGTGGAATCAAATGGACGTTTGGGTAAAATGGTATGAAGATGTAATGGGGTTTGAAAACTTTTTATCATTTGATGATAAGCAAATTCACACAGAATATTCTGCATTGATGAGTAAGGTGATGTCTAACGGAAATGGGCGGATTAAATTTCCAATTAACGAGCCCGCTAAAGCAGCAAAAAAATCTCAAATTGAAGAGTATCTAGATTTTTATGAAGATTCTGGAGTACAACATATTGCCGTTGCTACTGATGATATTATTGGTACAGTTAGTCAATTAAAAGCGCGTGGAATAGAGTTTTTACCGCCTCCACCACAATCATATTATGATATGATTCCTGAAAGATTGGGAGAGCATAGAGAGCTGATGAAAGAAGATTTAAAAGAATTGCAGAAGTTATCTATTATGATAGATGCAGATGAAGAAGGATACCTATTGCAAATCTTTACAAAACCGATAGAAGACAGACCAACGTTGTTCTTTGAGATTATTCAAAGAATGGGAGCTAGAGGTTTTGGTGCTGGAAACTTTAAAGCGTTATTCGAATCAATCGAAAGAGAACAAGCAAATAGAGGAACATTATAAATAGAAATTAGAAAAGAGACGAGTACAGTTTGTCTTTATTCTATCTTCTTTTCTCTTAAAAATAAAAAATGAAGCAAAATTTTAAAAACATAAAATCACCTTTCTCATAAAATGTACTTTCATCAGACGGTAAGAGTACATTTTAATTTATAAAAAAACACAAATGAGTAAAGAAGAATTATTAAAAGCACTAGAAGAAAAGTACGATAAATTGGGCGTTCCTTTAAACACCATGTTAGAAGGATTGTTACATAGCACACCTATAACGTATTGGGATTACATCCAAACAGATGCTTTATTAGGATTGCAAATTCCGAGAACAACAGAAAAAGATGAAATGGTTTTTATCATGTATCATCAAGTAAATGAGTTGTTGTTTAAAATGGTTTTATGGGAAATTGACCAAATTTCTCTTTCTAAAGAGACAATTACAGCAGAAAAATTCTCGAAACATTTAATGAGAATTAGCCGTTATTTTGATATGCTTTGTAGTTCGTTTAGTGTGATGGGGGAAGGAATGGATGTTGAACAATATCTAAAATTTAGAAATACATTGGCGCCAGCAAGTGGATTTCAAAGTGCTCAATACAGAAAGATTGAATTTGCGTCTACAGAATTAATTAATTTAATTGATGTTCGTTTTAGAGACACAATTGACAGAAATTCATCTTTTAGGAATGCCTTCGAACATTTATATTGGCAAGCTGCAGGAAAAAATCATACAACAGGAAAAAAATCTATCTTGATAAAATTGTTTGAGAAAAAATATATGGGAGATTTTATTGATTTTATGGAAGATTACAACGAATGTAATTTGTCAAAAAAGTTCAAACAACTTCCTGATGATGTTCAACAAAACAAAGAATTAATTAACGCAATGCGCCATTACGATTATACTGTAAATGTAAAATGGGTACTTGCTCATTATGATACAGCAGGAAAATATTTAGGTGGCGGTGATAAAGACATAGAAGCAACTGGCGGTAGTAGCTGGCGAAAATACATGCACCCAAAACACCAACGAAGAATCTTTTTCCCCTATTTATGGAGCGAAAACGAGCTTGAAAATTGGGGGACTTTCTGAAAAATGTGATATATTTAACACAAGTTGTTTGAGAAATCAAGCAGCTTTTTTTGTTTTGGAATAGATATTGTCATCCATTTTTTATATGTTTGAAAACATGAAAAAAACTATTTTCCTTTTTATCTCTTTTGGTATTGCTATTGCTTCTTATTCTCAAGAAAAAAACGCAGTTTTTAAAAAAGGCGAATGGCTACGATATAAAATGAGTTACAGTGGTTTTTTAAAAGCTGGTAGTGCAACATTATCTATAGATACAGATACTATTAAAGGTAAAGAAGTTTTTCATGTAACAGCTAAAGGTTGGACAACCGGAGTCATAAAATGGTTTTTTAAAGTTGATGATACTTACCAATCTTATTTTGATAAAGAAACCATAAAACCTTATATTTTTAAACGAGACATAAACGAAGGCGGCTATACAATTAATAGAGAAATTAAATTTGATTACGAAACAAAAAAAGCTAGCGTTTCAGATTTCAAACTTCAAACAACAGAAACAATAAATATTAATAACGTACAAGACATGATCTCTTCTTTTTATTATTTAAGAAATCAAGATGTTAGTAAATTAAAAGTCGGAGATGAAATTTCTTTAAATATGTTTATGGATTCTCAAATTTATCCATTTAAATTACTCTATTTGGGCGAAGAATTACTTAAAACCAGTTTCGGAAAAATTAAAACATTACGATTTAGACCAATGGTTCAGGCAGGTAGAATTTTTAAAGAAAACGAAAGTGTAACCATTTGGATAACAGCTGATGAAAATAAAATACCAATAAAACTAAAAGCATCTTTAGCTGTTGGATCTTTAAGAGCAGAATTAGATGCATATAAAGGTCTTGCAAATTCTTTTAAAATAATATACGATTAAATTGTATTTTTGCGTTAATACGAGTATAAAAATTTAATTTCACTTGAAAAAAATAGTATTCCTTTTAGTATCACTCATCATCTTTACTTCTTGTAAAGATGATAATCCAGAAAATATTGAAGAAATTAAAACACTTATTAAGCCAACAATAATTTATGAGTATGGTTATAGGCTAGACGATTATAGAGTAATTAACGATACCATTAAAAAAGGTGAAAGTTTTGGTGAAATACTAGACAGACATCATGTAGATTATCCGGTCATAAATAAAATTTCATCTAAAATCAAAGACACCTTTGATGTTAGAAAAGTTAGAGCAGGAAAACCTTATACTATTTTAGCCGCAAAAGATTCCACTGAAAAAGCTCAGGTGTTTATTTACAAAAACAATGAATCGATTGCTACAGTAATTGAATTTAATGATTCTATTATTCATAGTTATACATACAGAAAAAAAATTGTCACTTTAGAGAAAAGAGTTTACGGAAAAATTTATTCTAGTTTTTCTCAGTCGATGGATAGTTTACATTTAAACCCTAACTTAACAAATAAAATTGCAGACATTTATGCTTGGACACTCGACTTTTTTAAACTTCAAAAAGGAGATACATTTAAGTTTATTTATGAAGAAAAATTTATAGACGACTCAACTTTTGTTGGATACGGAGAAGTAAAAGCCGCCTTATTTAATCACAATGGCAACGATTTATATGCGTATCGATTTGTGCCAGATGCTAAAAAAGGTATCGTAGAGTATTTTGATGAAGAAGGAAATATGTTGAGAAGACAATTTTTACAATCGCCTATAAAATTTCAATCTAGAATTTCATCAAGATATAATTTAAAAAGAAAAATTGCTTTATACGGTCGTGTAAAAGCTCATAAAGGGACTGATTTTGCCGCAAATTATGGCACCCCAATTATGTCAACCGCAGGCGGAACAGTAACTGAATCTGCATATAAAAAAAGTGGAAACGGACATTACGTAAAAATAAAACACAATAATACATATACAACTCAATATTTACACATGAGTCGTAGAAATGTAAAAAGAGGACAATTTGTAAAACAAGGAGCTATTATTGGTTTTGTGGGTTCTACTGGAAGCAGTAGCGGAAACCACGTTTGTTATCGCTTTTGGAAACAGGGTAAACAAGTTGATCCTTTTAAACAAAAATTACCTGCTGCTGCCCCTTTAAAAAAGAGTCTAAAACCAACTTTTTTAGCACATATTTCTCTGCTTAAAAAACAATTAGATACTATATCTATTTTTAATTCTAAAGAGGTGAAAATAGATTCTAATCAAATTACTTTTAAAGACTAACAATAAATCTAATGGCATTAAAGAATACGAACCCAACTAAAACCAAAGCTTGGAAAAATTTAACGTCTCATTTTTTTGAAATAAAAGATATTCATCTAAAAGAATTCTTTAAAAACAATGCTAATAGAAAAACTGAATTGTCTATTACTTTTGACGATTTAAAAATTGATTATTCTAAAAACAGAATTACCAAAAAAACATTAGATCTATTAATTGAACTTGCAAATGAAGTTGAGTTAAAAGATGCTATTCAAAAATATTTTTCTGGTGATATTATAAATACAACCGAGAAAAGAGCTGTTTTACATACGGCGCTAAGAGATTCTAAAAACAAAAAAATTGTTGTAAATAATTTTGATGTAAAACCAGAAATCAACGCTGCATTAAATCAGATAGAACAATTCTCTGAAAAAATAATTTCTGGGAATTGGAAAGGTTTTACTGGAAAAGCAATAACCAATATTGTGAACATCGGGATTGGTGGTTCTGACTTGGGACCAAATATGGTTGTTACTGCTTTACAGCATTATAAAAATAATTTAAATACTCATTTTATTTCAAATGTTGACGGCGATCATATTGCTGAAATTATAAAAAAACTAAATCCAGAAACTACATTGTTTGTAATTGTTTCTAAATCATTTACAACACAAGAAACACTAACAAACGCAAATACATTAAAAAAATGGTTTTTAACTTCTGCAACTCATAATGATATTGCCAAACATTTTGTAGCGGTTTCATCCAACATAGAAAATGCAACTGAATTCGGAATTAGCGTCGAGAATATTTTTCCAATGTGGAATTGGGTTGGAGGTAGATTTTCTTTATGGAGTACTGTTGGCTTGTCAATAAGTTTATCTATTGGTTTTCAAAATTTTAAATTATTACTTAAAGGAGCTGAAGAAATAGATGACCATTTTGCAACTGCAAATTTTAATGAAAATATTCCAGTTTTATTAGCCTTAATTGGTGTTTGGTATAATAATTTCTTTGGATGCGAAACCGAAGCTATTTTACCATATTCTCAATATTTAGAAAAATTTTCTGACTACTTACAACAAGCTAGTATGGAAAGTAATGGGAAAAGTGTAGATAGAAATGGAAAAAAAATTGATTATCAAACTGGAGCAATTATTTGGGGAAATATTGGAACCAATATGCAACATGCTTTTATGCAATTATTGCATCAAGGAACAAAATTAATTCCGGCAGATTTTATTGGTTTTAAAGAATCTTTATCTGATTTAACAGAGCATCATAAAAAATTAATGGCAAATTTTTATGGACAAACAGAAGCCTTGGCTTTTGGTAAAACTGCAGAAGAAGTACATTTAGATTTAAAATTCAATAATCAAAAGAAAGAGTTATCAACAATACTGCCGTTTAAAGTTTTTGACGGAAACAAGCCTAGTAACACAATTTTAATACAAAAACTAACTCCAAATTCTTTAGGAAAGTTAATTGCTACCTACGAACATAAGGTTTTTGTTCAAGGTGTTATTTGGAACATTTTTAGTTTTGACCAATTCGGAGTAGAGTTAGGAAAAGAATTAGCCAACAAACACCTAAATAAGGCGTAATTTTCTGTTCGAAAAAGCCAATTTTATAAATTTTAACATTTATTCTCTTTTTGTTAATAACCTTGTTAATATTTAACCAACTGTTTTTCAATCTGAAATACAATATTTTACTACTTTGCTATATCTTAAATTTTTGTTAATACTTAACATTAAATTAACATTACAACTGTAAAAATTGAGGATTTTTACAAAACATTTAATAACTTAAAATTTCAAAATGAAAAATTTTAAAAATTTAGTACTAGTAGCGTTGTTTTTTGCAACAGCTGCTATTTTTGGGCAAAGCAAACTAACCGGTAAAGTAGTTGATGAAACAAACCAACCTTTACCAGGCGCAAGTATTATGGTAAAAGGAACAACAAACGGTACTTCTACCGATTTTGATGGTAATTTTACTTTAACTGCTACCTCAAATTCTGGAGCAATAGTAATTTCTTTTGTTGGTTACAACAAAAGAGAAGTTTCTTTTTCTTCAGCAAAAAACAATTTGGGAACAATTCAATTAACTGAAGATGCAAACACTCTTGATGAGGTTGTTATTCAAGGTATAATTGATGTTGCTAAAGACAGGGAAACTCCTGTGGCTGTTTCAACAATTAAAGCTGCAGAGATTGAAGAAAAATTAGGGTCTCAAGAATTTCCTGAGATTTTAAAATCTACTCCATCTGTATACGCTACTAAAGATGGTGGTGGTTTTGGAGATGCAAGAATTAACATTAGAGGTTTTAATCAAGAAAATGTTGCTGTTTTAATAAACGGTGTACCTGTAAATGATATGGAAAACGGTAGAGTATACTGGTCTAACTGGGCTGGTTTATCTGACGTTACTTCTGCAATGCAAGTACAAAGAGGATTGGGTTCTTCTAAATTAGCAATCTCTTCTGTTGGTGGTACCATTAACGTTATTACAAAAACTTCTCAGAATAAAGAAGGAGCAAATGTAACTGCTAGTTTTGGTAACGATGGCTACATGAAATATGTTGGTTCTTATTCTACAGGAAAAGGAGATAATGGTTTATCTGCATCTTTCTTATTTAGTAGAACACAAGGAGATGGATATGTAGATGGAACTAAATTTTTAGGATACAACTACTTTATTGCTCTTGGATACGAAATAAATGATAAACATTCATTTGAATTTACTTTTACTGGAGCACCACAATGGCACCACCAAAGAAGTTATGCTGAAAAATTATCTTTATACCAACAATTTGGAACTGCAAGTGATCCAAGTAATAAATTTAACCCAGCTTGGGGTATGTATAAAGGAGAAGAATTTTCTTTAAGAAGAAACTTTTATCACAAACCAGTAATGTCTTTAAACTATGACTGGAAAATTTCGGATACTTCTAACTTATCTGCAGTTCTTTATGGTTCTTGGGGACGTGGAGGAGGATCTGGACCTATTGGTGATGTAAACAACATCCGTGATTATGATTTTAGATTAAGAGATGCTGCTGGTAGAGTTCGTTTTGATGACATTGCAAAATGGAATGCTGGTGGAAATGTTCCTGATTTTGGAGCAGACAGAACAAGCACAATCAATGATAGAAGTAACGGTTTAACTAGTAGATCTTCTATGAACTCTCATAACTGGTACGGTATTATTGCCAATTTTCATAAAGATGTTAGCGATAACTGGAGCTGGGATTTAGGTGTAGATTTAAAAACGTATCAAGGAATTCACTACAGAGTTGTTTCTGATTTATTAGGAGCTACAGGATATACTGATAATAGAGACAAAAACAATCCTAATAGAAGTATTACTGCTTTTGTAGATCCTTCTCCAAGCTTTAATCCTTGGCAAAACATTACAAACCAACAAAAAATCGAGTATTATAACGATGGGAACTCACGTTGGTTAGGTGCTTTTGGACAAGTAGAATATAAAAATGATAAAATTTCTGCATTCTTACAAGGAGGTATTTCTCAACAAGGTTTCCAAAGAGTAGATTACTTTAACTTATTAGTCGGTAGTCAAAAATCTAGTTATGAAAACTTAATGGGAGGAAACATTAAAGGTGGAATGAACTGGAATATTAACGAAGCACACAATGTTTTTGGTAATGCTGGTTACTACTCTAAACAACCTTTCTTTGGTGCTGTATATCCAAACTCTAACAATAACGACATAAGCGTTGGTTTAACGAATGAAAAAATCTTAGGATTAGAATTAGGGTACGGGTATAGAAGCGAAAAATACAATGTAAAAGTAAATGCATTTAGAACTTCTTGGAAAGATAGATTCCAAAGAGCTAATGGTTCTGTTTCAGGAAACTTTGTAGATTTCTCAGGAATTGAGCAAGTTCACACAGGTTTAGAATTCGAATCTACTGCTAGATATGGTAAATTAACTGTAGATGCGATGGTGTCTTTAGGTAATTTTGAATATGTTGGAACCGTAACTGGTACAGAATATGACCAAAACAACAATGTTGTTGGCGCAACAGCTTCTAAGTTTTACTTAGATGGTGTTAAAGTTGGTGACGCTGCACAAACTACTGCACGTATTGGATTAACGTATAAAGCAACTGACAAATTAAAATTTGATGTAAGTCAATTTTTTGCAAGCAACTTATACCCAACTATCTCTGCTTCATCTTTTAAAACTCAAGCAGATAATGATAAAGGTTCTTTAAAATTACCTAACCATTCTTTAGTAGATGCTGGTTTTTCTTACAAATTTAATTTTGGAGAAAAAGTAAATGCTAGATTTAGATTAAATATAAACAACGTATTAGATACTAGATATATCTCAGACGGTTTTACTAACATCCACGCTACTGCTGGAAGTACAACTTACAAAGGTATTGATGTAAACAATAGAGTTTACTTTGGTTACGGAAGAACTTGGAATGCTTCAATGAAGTTTTCTTTCTAAGAATCAAAAAATAATTATTTTAAAAAACCACCTCAATTGAGGTGGTTTTTTTTTGATTAAAATGAGTACCTTTACACAAACGATAAAACGAACAAATTATAATGAAAGAAATTCATTCTTATTGGGCATATTTAGTGCTAATCATGTTAGTATTTGCAGTCGTAAATGCATTTATGGGAATCTCAAAAAAGAGAAGTTTTACCGACAGAGATGTTCGTATTGGATTATTTACACTAATTGTATCTCATATTCAATTACTAATTGGATTGGGTTGGTATTTCATGAGTCCAGCATATAAAGCGCTAAAGGCAAATGGTTCTGAAGTAATGGAAAATTCTGCTTCAAGATTATTAGCTGTAGAACATCCATTAATGATGATTATTGCTCTTGTTTTAATTACAATTGGATGGTCTAAACACAAAAAGAAAACAGAAGATGTAGCTAAATTTAAAACTTTTGCAATCTTTTACGGACTTGCTTTGGTGTTAATCCTAGCTAGAATACCTTGGAATCAATGGTTTCAATTTTAAAAACAAATCATCCTAAGTAACCTTAGGATTTTTTTAAACAGTTAAATGAAAATAGTAAGCCACATATTATCTCCAATATTCATACTAACATTTATGCTTTTGTTAGTGATTTTTCATCCATTGCAATGGATTGGATTAAAATTTTTCGGATACAATGGACATAAGAAAGTTGTAGATGCTTTAAATTTCTGCTTAGTAAAATCAATGTTAATTATTGGTGTAACGGTACGTTTAAAAAATGAACACGTCTTCCCTAAAGATACTTCATTAATTTTTGTATCCAACCATCAAAGCATATCTGATGTTCCTCCGTTTGGAATGTTTTTTAGAAAATACCACCCAAAGTTTGTTGCAAAGATTGAATTAGAAAAGGGAATCCCAAGTGTTTCTTTTAACTTAAAAAATGGAGGAGCAGCTTTAATCAACAGAAAAGATCCAAGGCAATCATTAAGCGAATTAGGAAAGTTTTCTAAAAACATCAATAAAAATAAATGGGGAGCAATTATTTTCCCTGAAGGAACCAGAAGTAGAGATGGAAAACCAAAAAAATTCTCTACCAATGGATTAAAAATGATTACCAAATACAACCCAGAAGGTTATATTGTTCCTGTTACTATTAACAATTCATGGAAAATTTTTAAATACGGTAAATATCCTTTCGGATTAGGTAGTCCGATTACGTTTATCACACACAAACCTATAAAAATAGATTCTTTGCCTTTTGAAGATTTAATGAAAGAAACAGAATCTAACATAATTTCACACATAAAATAATTATATGTCTATACACAATATTAGAAGAGAAGTAATGCTAACTCTAGAAAAAAGAATTGACACTTTTATAGATGAATTTTTAATTACACCAGAAAAAATTTGGCAACCAACAGATTTTCTACCCAATTCTCAAAAAGATACTTTTATTGATGAAGTAAAAGAAATCCAAGAAATTTCTAAAGAATTAGACGATGATTTTTGGGTGGTTTTAGTAGGTGATACCATTACAGAAGAAGCCTTACCAACCTACGAATCTTGGTTGTTAGATATAGAAGGGATTTCCCAACAACCAGATAATGGTTGGGCAAAATGGATAAGAGCTTGGACATCTGAAGAAAATAGACACGGAGATGTATTAAATAAATATTTGTATTTATCTGGTAGAGTAAATATGAGAGAAGTAGAAATTACAACACAACATTTAATTACAGACGGATTTGATATTGGTACTGCAACAGATCCGTATAAAAATTTCGTGTACACAAGTTTTCAAGAATTAGCAACCTATATTTCTCATAATAATGTTGCAAAAATAGCCCGTAAAAAAGGACATAAAGCATTGGCAAAAATGTCTAAAATTATTGCTGGTGATGAAATGCGCCATCATATTGCTTATTCAGAATTTGTGAAAGAAATTTTTAAAATTGATCCAAGTGAAATGATGCTGGCTTTTAAACACATGATGAAACACAAAATTATAATGCCAGCATTGCATTTAAGAGAATCTTTTGAGGCTAAAGGAAGTTTGTTCGATCAATTCTCTACAGTTGCGCAAAGAGTTGGTGTTTATACGGGTTTTGATTATGTTGATATTTTAAAGAAACTAAATACAATTTGGGAAATTGATAAAATAACCAACTTAACTCCAGAAGCAGAAAAAGCAAGAGATTGGTTGTTAAAATTACCTGAAAGAATGTATAGAATTACAGAAAGAATTGTAGTTCCAGACACCAAATATAATTTCAAGTGGATGAATCCTGTTATGTAAAAAAAGAGCCCTAATAAGGCTCTTTTTTTAGTTTATAGTAAATATATCTTTATCCTCTAAAAAAGGCAATTTAGCTCTAGTATTTGTCAATTCGTTTTTACTTAACGTTGCATAGGTAATTTTTTCTGTGTTTTCTGCAACTTCAGTAATTTCATTCCCTAAAAAATCTATTGCAATAGAATTGCCATTATATTCGTAACCATTTGCATCAACTCCAACTCTATTTACGCCAATACAATAAGACATGTTTTCGATGGCACGTGCTTTTAAAAGTGTTTTCCAAGCATTAATTCTTGGTTTTGGCCAATTGGCAACATATATTAATAAATCATAATTTTCTACATTTCTAGACCAAACCGGGAAACGTAAATCATAACAAATCAATGGACAGATTTTCCAATCTTTATACGTAATAATTTGTTTTGTTTGCCCAGAAGTATACTCTTTATGCTCTCCTGCTAGTGTAAAAGTGTGTCGTTTATCATACTGATCAATGGTACCATTTGGATGCACAAAAAGCATTCTGTTATAATAGTTACTCTTTTCTTTTACAATAATGCTTCCAACAATTGCAGCGCTAAATTGTGCTGCTTTTTCTTGCATCCAGCTTACTGTTTCTCCGTTCATCGGTTCAGCAAAAGGTTTTGGCGTCATAGAAAAACCTGTAGTAAACATTTCAGGTAAAATAATGAGGTCTACATTTTCTATTTCTTCCAACATTACATCTAATTTCGCCTTGTTTTCTTTCGCATTTTCCCAAACTAAATCGGTTTGAATAATTGCTATTTGTAAATCGGTTTGCATAAAAATAATTTTCTAACAATATAATAAAATAAATAGCATCTTTTTGTACATTGTTTGTTCAAAAAATTGACTCCCAAAAAATGCAAACTTTTATTACAGAAACTTTAAACACTGTTTTAACAAAACAAAAATCGTTCGAAAATACAGTGTTTGTTTTACCATCTCAAAGAGCTGGTATTTTTGTAAAACAAGCGTTAAAAGAAGTCATTGATGTTGGTTTTTTACCAAGCATCCTAAATATTGAGCAGTTTATTGAAGAAGTTTCTGAATTGCATAAAATAGATCCGGTTCAGTTATTATTTCATTTTTACGCTATTTATAAAAAAGTAGAATCTGAACCAGAAGAATTTGAAAACTTTATTTCATGGGCATTTACAGTTATACAAGATTTTAATGAAGTAGATCAGCACTTAATCAATTCTAAAGAAATTTTTACCTATTTAAAAGATATTCAGCGATTAAAAAATTGGTCGGTTAAAAAACCTTTTGAAGAAACCAACATGATAAAAAATCATTTTTCTTTTTTAGAAAAATTAGAAATTTATTATGATGCTTTTTATGCTTTCTTGCTAGAAAAACAAATTGGTTACCAAGGATTAATTTACAGAGAAGCAACTAAAAAAATTGAAACTTATATCAATAAAAACAAGGACAAAAACTATGTTTTTATGGGTTTTAATGCCTTAAACAAATCAGAAGAATATTTGTTTCAGAAAATGCTCGCTAACGGGAATACAGATGTGTATTGGGATATTGATAGTTCTTTTTTAAAAAGCAATCATCAAGCAGTAACATTTATTAGAAAATATAAATCTGAATGGAAATATTATCTAACCAATCCTATTTCTACAATTTCATCTAATTTTGAATTAGAAAAAAATATTGAGGTTATTGGGGTTTCAAAAAACAGCACACAAATTAAATATGTTGGAGAAATTTTAAACAAATTGCAAAACTATAACAAAACTGCGTATGTTTTAGCAGATGAAAGTTTATTGCCAATTACATTAAATTCTTTACCAAAAAAAGTTGAAGCGATAAATATTACAATGGGTTATCCGTTAAAAGATATTCCAACTACTTCTCTATTTACTTCTCTATTTCAATTGTTTTTAACTCAAACTAAACTTAACAAAACGCATTCAGAACAGTTTTACTACAAAGATGTTTTACAGTTTTTTAAACACGCATCCATTCAGCCATTATTAATTAATAACGGAAAAAATGTATTAGATACTATCTCTATTAAAATTGCAAAAGATAATGATGCTTTTATAAGCAAAACCCAAATAGCTTCTTTTTTAGTGCCTTTAGAAAAATCAGTCAGAGAAACACTTATTGATGTTTTTCGTCCTATTGAAAAAATTCAAGATTTTATACAGCGTATTTTAAATTTAATAGCTGTTTTAAAAGAAAAAGCGGATCCATTAGAAAAAGAATATTTGTTTCGATATTATACCGTTTTTTCTCAATTACACACATTTCAAAACGAATATAGTTTTCTAAAAACATTTAAAACCATACATCAATTATTCAATCAATTATTGAATACCGAATCCATTTCTTTTAAAGGCGAACCGTTACAAGGATTGCAATTAATGGGAATGTTAGAAACGCGTGTATTAGATTTCGAAAATGTAATTATTACTTCGGTAAACGAAAATATATTACCTAAAAGCAGCACACAAAATACCTTTATTCCGTTTGATGTAAAATTAGATTTTGGGTTACCAACCTACAGAGAAAAAGATGCTATTTTCTCGTATCATTTTTTCAGATTACTTCAGCGAGCAAAAAACATTTACTTATTATACAATTCTGAAAGTGACACTTTTGGTGGCGGAGAAAAAAGCAGGTTTATTGCTCAATTATTGCAGCTTAAAGAGGGAATAAAAGAATTACAAATTAGTCCAAAAGTAAAAACAGAAAAAACGGAACTCAAAGAAATAGAAAAAACTGATGCAATAATTTCTGTATTAAAAGACGTTGCAAAAAAAGGTTTTTCTCCTTCTGCATTAGCCAATTATTTATACAATCCGTATCAGTTTTATACTCAAAAAGTTTTAAAGCTATCAGAATACAATGAAGTTGAAGAAACCGTTGCTTCTAATACTATGGGAACAATTATTCATGACACTTTAGATGTGTTATATCAACCTTATATTGGCACGTATTTAACTTCAGAAAACATAAAAAAGATGCTTACTAAAGTAGATGATTTAGTTTCGTTTTACTTTAAAAAGCACTTCCATAATTCTGATGTTTTTACAGGAAAAAACAGATTGATTTTTGAAGTTTCTAAAGATTATGTAAATCGCTTTTTAGAAAACGAAAAACAACTCATTTCAGAAAACAATCAATTAAAAATTATTGCAACGGAACAAAATTTAGAAACAACGTTAGAAATTGAAGGATTCGATTTTCCAATTAAAATTCACGGACAAGTTGATCGAATTGATGAATTAAATGGCGTTACTAGAATCATCGATTACAAAACAGGCAAAGTAGAAGCTTCACATCTAAAAGTTTCTGATATCTCTAGTATTGCTGATGAAAAATATAGCAAAGCAATTCAAGTATTGTTATACGGGTATATGTATTCTAAATGTAATACAATAAACAACAAGATTGAAAGCGGAATTATCTCTTTTAAAAATCTGAAAAGTGGTTTAATTAAAGTAGATTTTGGTAAAAACGATTACGAAATTACAGATCAAAGAATTGCTGATTTTATTGAAGAAATCAAAGAAATAATCAAAGAAATTTTTGATGTTTCAATTCCTTTTACTGAAAAAATTCATGAAAAACACAACGTGTAAACCTATTGTTTTCCTCCTAAAACCAATAACGGAACATTACAATGAAATTCTTTTTTTAGAATAGTGTTTTTTTCCCATAGCTTCTTAAAAAACCCTCTTTTACGTCTAAAAACACACAACATATCTGGTTGATTAGATTGAAAATGTTCTAAAACTCCTTGAAACGTAGTTGCATTTTCTGTAATAGTTAACGAAGATTTTAAACTGTCTAATTCAGTATTTATAATTAAATCTTCTTCAGTATAACTTGGTGTTTTAACCAACAACAAATTAATAACAGGATTAAATTTATTTTTAATAAACTTTAAAGGATCTAACGCCGTTTTATTATTTACGATTCCGGTTTTAAAAGCTGTTAAAATAGAATTAAATGGTTTAAAAACATACGCTTCTGGCACAATTAAAACAGGAATATTAGATTGTTTTACAACGCTACCGGAAGTACTTCCTAAGAAAACTTCTTCTTTGATCGAATTACTTCTTGGCCCCATCACAATTAAATCGATTCCAATTTCTTTTTGTACAGATGCTATAGAATCTAATACGTTTCCTTTCGCAGAAATTAACTGAATATCTTTTCCTTTTCTATTCACTGAGTGAATAATAGAGCGCAAATATAAATTAGATTCACGTTCTAAAATTTTATCTACATTTATAATTGTTCCTGCTTTTGGTTGCACATTATAGGCTCTAAGAACAAAAACAGTAGCCTCAATTTCGCAAGCAAAATCAATTGCATATTGCAAGGTGTTTCTTGAGTTATCTGAAGACCCAATCGGAACAAGTATGTTTTTCATAAGATGCTTATTATTGTTAGATAAAATTACACAAAATAAATGAACTGCAAAAATACACTTTTTAAATCTATGTTTTATTCAATTTTAAGAACAATAATAGTGGTATTTTTGAGTTGATTTTGAAAACAGATATTAGCTTTAAAAAAATAAATAAATTAGCTCTTCCCGCTTTAGTAACCGGGATTGCAGAGCCATTGCTTTCTATTACAGATATCGCAATTATTGGAAATATAGAGAATAATGCCATCGAGTCTTTGGCTGCAGTTGGAATTGTAGGCGCTTTTATTTCTATGTTGGTTTGGGGTTTTGGACAGATAAGAAGTGCTATTTCTTCAATAATCTCTCAATATTTAGGAGCTAATAAATTAGATGAAATTAAATCTTTGCCAGCGCAAGCAATAACAATTGTTGTTGTAATGAGCTTTCTGGTGATTGCTATTTCGTATCCTTTTTCTGAATCCATTTTTAGATTTTACAATGCTTCTGGAGTCATTTTAGATTCTTGTGTAGCGTATTTCAATATCAGAATTTTTGGCTTTCCTTTTACCCTTTTTACATTCGCAATTTTTGGTGTTTTTAGAGGTTTGCAAAACACCTATTACCCAATGATTATTGCTATAACTGGCGCTTTATTAAACATTGTTTTAGATTACCTTTTTGTATATGGTTATGCAGATATTATTCCTCCTATGTATATAAAAGGAGCAGCATATGCGAGTGTAATTGCACAAATTACAATGGCAATTTTATCAGCAATATTGTTATTAAAAAAAACCGAAATTCCTTTAAGAATTATTTTTCCAGTTCATCCAGAAATAAAACGATTATTGGGAATGATTTTAAATTTATTTATTAGAACATTGGCTTTAAACTTAGCATTGTATTTCGGAACTGCGTATGCAGCTTATTATGGTAAAGAATACATCGCGGCATATTCAATCGGCTTAAACTTATGGTTGCTTGGTGCTTTTATGATTGATGGCTATTCTAGTGTTGGCAATATTTTATCTGGAAAGTTATTAGGTCAAAAAGAGTACAAAACACTTATTCTTTTGAATAAAAAACTAATGAAATATGCTTTTGGTTTGGGCTGTATTTTTATTCTATTTGGTTTGATATTCTACAAACCAATCGGAACAATATTCACCAAAGAAACAGCAGTTTTAGAGCAGTTTTATTTAGTTTTTTGGGTAATCTTAGCAATGCAACCTTTATGTGCAATGACTTTTATTTTTGACGGAACTTTTAAAGGATTGGGAGAAATGAAATACTTACGAAATGTCTTAATTTTTGCAACGGGATTTGGCTTTATTCCTACCTTAATTATGTTTGATTTCCTAGACTTTAAATTGTACTCTATTTGGATAGCATTTACCGTTTGGATGTTTTTTAGAGGCATCTTTTTATTTTTTAAATTTAAAAGAAAGTTTTCTCCACTAGCACAAAAGCAGTAAATTTGAATACTTATACTCAATAATATGACAACGCAACGTACTGAAGGAAGTTTATATACCAACATTGTAAATAGAATTGCAACGATAGAATTTGGTCATTCAGCAAGTAATTCTTTTCCAGGTACATTATTAGATCGATTAACAAAAGAGCTGCAACGTGTTTCGATTATTGATGAAGTAAGTGTTATCGTTTTAAAATCTGAAGGAGAAAAAGCATTTTGTGCTGGTGCATCATTTGATGAATTGGTTGCCATTGACAATTTTGAAGATGGAAAAAAATTCTTTTCTGGTTTTGCAAATGTTATCAACGCAATGAGAACGTGTACTAAATTGATTATTGGTTCTGTACAAGGAAAAGCTGTTGGTGGTGGCGTTGGATTAATTGCTGCATGCGATTATGTGCTGGCAACTGAAGCAGCTTCTATAAAATTGTCTGAATTAACAATTGGAATTGGTCCTTTTGTAATTGCTCCAGCAATAGAACGCAAAATTGGTGTTGCCGGTTTGGCTGAATTAACGTTGGCTGCAACCGAATGGAAAAATGCATATTGGGCAAAAGAAAAAGGATTATTTGCCAACGTCTTTGAAACTAAAAATGAACTTACGAAAGAAACTGAATTTTTAGCTGAGAAGTTAGCTTCGTACAATCCAGAAGCAATAGCAGAACTAAAAAAAGTGCTTTGGAAGGGAACAGAAAATTGGAATTCATTATTACTAGAAAGAGCAGAAATAACAGGGAAATTAGTCTTATCAGAATTCACAAAAAATGCGTTAGCAAAATTTAAAAAGTAAAAATATGGGCGGAGATTATTTATTTTTAGGTTTAGCAGCTTTATTAGCAATCATGTACTTTTACAACAAGTTTAAAGCAAACAAAAACAGAAGAAAATAGCATGAGCACAATAAGAATCACCAAACAATTCAATTTTGAAACTGGTCATGCATTGTATGGTTACGACGGAAAATGTAAAAATGTTCACGGACATTCTTACAAACTTTCTGTAACCGTAATCGGTAAACCAATTACAGATAGTTCAGAAGTAAAATACGGAATGGTTATCGACTTTTCTGATTTAAAAAAGATTGTAAAAGAAGAAGTTGTTGATGTTTTTGATCATGCAACAGTTTTTAATCAAAACACCCCACATATAGAATTGGCAAAGGAGTTAAAAAAACGCGATCATCATGTTATTTTAGTTGATTATCAGCCAACTAGTGAAATGATGGTGATTGATTTTGCTTCAAAAATTAAAAAAAGATTACCAGAAAATATCAAATTATTCTCTTTACGATTACAAGAAACTGAAACGTCTTTTGCAGAATGGTTTGCTAGTGATAATTAGTTTTCTTATGTGTTTGAACTAACACTTACTTCCCATTAAATGCATTCATTGTGTTTGTCATTCCTTCTGTACCAAAAGAAGTAATTAGATTACATGAAACTGGAATACGCTCAATTAATTCACTTTCTTCTTCTTTAGACCAATTACTCAATACATAATCTACTTGTCTTCCTTTGGAATAATCAGCGCCAACTCCAAATCTAAATCTTGGATAGGTAATTGTATTTAATTTTTCTTGAATATCATTCAATCCGTTATGTCCACCAGCACTTCCTTTTGCTTTTAACCTGATGGTTCCGAAATCAATATTTAAATCGTCTGTAACAATCAATATATTTTCAATAGAAATATTTTCTTTATCCATCCAATATTTTACTGCTTTACCACTCAAGTTCATAAACGTACTTGGTTTTAACAGCATAAAGGTTCTTCCTTTGAAACGAAAACTAGCAACATCCCCTAATTTATCAGTTTCAAAAGTTACTTCATGGTCTTTAGCTAACGCATCTAGTATTTTGAAGCCAATATTATGACGTGTATTATCATATTTTTCTCCAATATTTCCTAAACCAACAATTAAAAATTTCTTCATATCTATACAAAAATAAAAAAAGCGTTACAATAAGTAACGCTTTTTTTATTTTTAGAATATTATATATTTATTCTGTTGCTGCTGGAGCTTCTTCTTCTTCTGCCGTTTCTGCTACTTCTTCTTCAGCTTCTTCCTCTGCAGTTGCATTACGAGACATTCTAACTTGTGCTACTACCGTGTTATCTGGATGTAAGAATGTACAGTTATTACTATCAATATCTGTAATAAATAATTTACTTCCGATTTTTAATTTAGAAATATCTGCATTGAAAAAATCTGGTAAATTACCTGGTAAAGCTTTTACTCTTAATTTACGTTTTGGAAAACGTAAAGACCCTCCATTTAAAACTCCTGGAGCTTTTCCTATTAAATGTACAGGGATTTCCATTGTAATTTCTTTATCATCAAATAATTGATAAAAATCTACATGTAAGATTTTATCTGTTACTGGATGAAATTGAATGTCTTGCAAAATAGCAGGTATTTTCTTACCGTCTAATTCAATCTTCGCTGTATAAACGTTTGGAGTATACACAAGATTTTTAAATGCGATTTCTACTGCTGAAAAATGCAATGGTTTGTCTCCTCCGTATATAACGCAAGGAACCTGACCAGCATTACGTAAGGCTTTAGTTGCTACTTTACCTACGCTTTCTCTTTGAGATCCTTTGATTGTAATTGATTTCATTACTTTTATTTAATTAGTATTTATTTACATTAAAAATTGTCCGCTAATGCTAGTATTGTCTTGAACTTTACGCATAACATCAGCGAATAAAGGGGCGCAAGTTACAACTTTTATCTTAGAACTTGCTCTTTTTAAAGGAATTGTATCTGATACAATTAATTCTATTAAACTAGAGCTTTCTATACGTTCTACTGCGTTTCCAGAAAGTATTGGATGTGTACAAATTGCTCTTACACTTTTCGCTCCTCTTTCCATCATTAAGTCTGCTGCTTTCACTAATGTTCCTCCAGTATCTATCATATCATCAACCAAAATAACATTTCTGCCTGTTACCTCTCCAATCAATTCCATATGAGAAATTACATTGGCTTTTATGCGCTGTTTATAACAAATAACCACATCAGAATCTAAATATTTAGAATATGCGTACGCTCTTTTAGAACCTCCCATATCTGGAGATGCAATGGTTACATCTTCTAATCCTAAAGATTTTATGTGAGGTAAAAAGATTGTTGAAGCAAATAAATGATCTACTGGCTTTTCGAAAAAACCTTGAATTTGATCTGCATGTAAATCCATTGTAATAATTCTTGTTGCTCCTGCAGCTTGTAATAAATTAGCTACTAATTTTGCTCCAATTGCAACTCTTGGCTTGTCTTTTCTATCTTGTCTTGCCCATCCAAAATATGGCATAACAGCAGTTACGTGCCTTGCTGAAGCTCTTTTTGCTGCATCAATCATTAATAACATTTCCATTAAATTATCTGCCGTTGGAAAAGTAGAACCAATAAGAAATACTCTTCTACCTCGAATAGATTCTTCAAAAGCTGGTTGAAATTCTCCATCGCTAAAATGAGTTGTTGTTACTTTACCTAATTTGGCGCCATATTCTTTGGCTATTTTTTCTGCTAATTCTACACTTTGAGAACAGGCAAAGATCTTTGGATCTAATTGACTTGAAGGCATTTGGTTGGGTTTTGTTATAAGTTAGTGTGTTGTGTGGTACAAAAATAAAAATATTTAATGAGTTGAGTTGTTTTTTATGCTTTAATCCTAAATTTATTTTTTAGATTTGCAATCTGTTATAATAATGCTCGAGTGGCGGAATTGGTAGACGCGCTGGATTCAAAATCCAGTTTTTTCGGAAGTGCGGGTTCGATTCCCGCCTCGAGTACAATCACAACCCCTAATTAACTAATAAATAGTTAATTAGGGGTTGTTTTTTTACAAAAAAGCCAACATTTAGCTAACATTTTGACAGAAATTAGAATTTTTATCATAAAAAAGCTCCTCATAATTATAAAAAGCAGGTAATTATACCTGAATTTTCATAAAACATTAAGGATTATTATAATAATGCATATTTTTGAACTACAAAAAAAATAGCTAAATATAATTACACCTTAAATATTATGGATAAAAAAGAAATCAACCAATTAAAAGATGGATATTTTAAATTAAGAAATGAATTCATATTATTTCGTCAAGAACATCAAACAAAATACCCCTCTAACAAAGAGGAAAAAGATCCAAGGAATTTAATTCTTACAAACCCAATACAGTTAATAACAGTACAAAGAACAAATTTTGAATTATTAGACAAATCACTTTTGACAGATGAATTTTGGAGATTAAATGCAGATAAGATACTAGACCCCAGTTTTAACGTAAAATACCATCAAAAGTATTTTAGGTTCAGTTTTTTTATACTTATCATAGCGCACTTTGAAAGCAATCTTAGAAGAATTGAATCACTTATTAAAGACTCCGAAAACAATCAATCAACCAGACCAACTAGCAAAGTTTATAAATACATTATTAGTACATTAAAAATAAATAATGTTAAGAAAAATGAACTTCTCAACTTTTTAGATTTAATATTTACACTTAGGAATGCAATTCATAATAATGCAATATTCCACCCCAACGATAATAAAGACAAAATAATTATCTTCAAAGGGAAAAAATATGAATTTAAGATAGGTGAAAATATTACGCATTATAGTTATGGTGAAACTTTATTCTTTCTTCAGGAGCTTTTTGAAGTTATTAAACTTATTTTAAGTGATGAAAAAATTAATTCAGCTACCTTTAATAATAAATCATGAATTAAAAAACTAAAAAAATTAGTTTGCTTTTTTAAGTTGTATAAACTTGATGGCGTTGTTTTTTCACTTAAACGTTGCGCAGAACTTTTAAAAGGATTGTTCTTATCTCTAGTTATTTTTATTTCTGGCGGTTGCTCTGGTTCCTTAATTTCTTCTTTTTTTGCTGCTGGAGTTGTTGCATTTAGTCCAGGGGAAATTTCTGCAAATGTAACAGGCACTTCTTCGGTGTTTTCCAAAACAGTTTCTTCTGAAGGAGAAAAAACAATTTGTACTTCTTTTGGTTCTGGTAAATTAAGCGCTATTACATTTGCAGCTTTTTTTTTACACCGGTTAACCCATATTGAGTGGTTGGTATTTTTTCTACCTTATCATCTACATACTTTTGTATATCCTTTTTTGCTTTTTCTAAATCATCAAATAATCTACTACGCTCATCTACCCTACCTTTTTCTATTCCGTTATTTATAGCAGAAATTACATTTTGAACTTTTTTATCTATTGGCGCAGTACCTTGAATATTAATTACTCTATTTAAAAGCGTAATTGCATAATCTACTTTTTTATTGGTAACTAATTTTTCTAACTGCTCTAAAACATCTTGATCTGAAAATGTAATATTAACAGTTGTTTTATTTTGCGCTTTAGTGCCTTCTAATAATTTAGTGATCTTCTTATTAGAAATATTAAATAAAGTTGCAAGCTCTGATGTTTTACGAACCTTACGAGCAACTGCGGTTTTATTAAAAGCCATAGACAACAATTGTACACTTCTTAAAGTTACATTGTTTTTCTTTTTAACCATGTTGTAAAAACGTCTTAATAATCTAAACTCATCATTATAAAAATTGACACTTTCTACATCTAAAGAGTGCGCCACTTTTATACGTTTTCTTTTTGCTGATGCTTTTTCTCTAGCTTCCTTTTTATCTTCTATGAATTCCTCAATTACTTCTTCACATGGACCTTCTTTTTTTAATGACCCTGTTTGAACCTATTTTGAGCTGTTTTGACCCTGTTTTTTTTGATGGTTTTTCTTTCTTTAAATTTGTTTTAGCAATATTCTCAATTATTGAATAATAATGATACCCATCGTCTGAATGTGAACCAAAGTTTGAAACTTGATCATTATTCCACTCTTCAATTTCATCTTTATCAATCCTTTAGTATTATTTACTAATTTTTCAAGTGCCTTTTTTATTGCTGTCTTAGAACCATCCTCTTGCCAAAAAGTAACATCATTTATATCTGGCTGAATAAAAAGCAATCCAAAATTATTTTTTAACTCTATAATTTGTAAAACAGTATCGTCATATTCTTCATTATCAACATCTGTATAGTATTGTAATTCAACTCTATCTTTTTTAGAAGCATCACCTAAAACAAAACCATCTACTAAATGATCTCTTTTAGTATTGTTCATTTCCGCAATTGCTTCCTTTTCTGTTTTAAAAATTTCAATAAAAGGTTCAGAATACCCAGCTCCGTTGGTAGTTTCTACCTAAACGAATGAAGAAACTTTTAATCCTTTGTTTTTTGGTTTTTCAACTAAAATCATTTTATTATCATCAATAAACTTTTTAGCAGCTGCTTTAGCAGGGCAGAATCATTATCAAATATTAACAACTCCTGTAGAGTTATTAAAATCACTTGTTCAGTTGTACGAAAAGATAAAACATACTTAATATGAATAAAAATCTTGTAAAGAACATATATTATCCTCCAGGCGGAATTTTAATGTGGATAATTATCTTTTTAGAATTAATAACTTTTGGAATGGCGTTAATTGCAATGGTTGTTTATAGTAAAGAAGAACCAGAAGTTTTTCATAATTCAAGATTGTTATTAAACACAACTTTCGGAACCATTAACACTTTATTCTTAATTACTAGTGGATTTTGCATGGCTTTATCTGTAAACTATTTAAAAGAAGGTAATGTTAAAAAGTCATCACTCTATTTAACACTAACAATGCTTGGCGGATTGTTGTTTTTAATACTTAAAACAATTGAATATAATGCAAAATTAGAAGCTGGGTTATCAGTTAATTTCAACACTTTTTTTACTTTTTATTGGATGTTAACATTGTTTCATGTAATTCATGTACTTGTTGGATTGGTTATTTTACTTTTTATTCATAGAGATTTAAAAAAGAAAAAAGAGCAAACTAATTTAGAAGATTTTGAAGCAAGTGCAGCATTTTGGCACATGTGCGATTTAATCTGGTTACTATTATTTCCAATAATCTATTTAATTTTTTAAGATGAGAAGAAGAAACCTTACTATAATATGGATATTGTTGTTAATCTTAACAATTACAGTTGTCTTTTTCTCTACTTCTTTAGGAAATGAAAGTTATTCAACAGAAGTAATTATTCTAATTTCTGCTTTAAAATTTATAGCAATTTCATTTTGTTTTATGAAAATGAAAAAAGCACATATATTTTGGAAAATATCAATCTTTATTTACCTACTGTTTTTTGCTAGTATTGTACTATTTTGGTAATAAAAATAAAGTTTCAAAACTTGATATTTATCAGTTTTTTAGCTTTAAATCTAATGTAACTTTACAATATAAAAAGATATAAATGTCTTTTATTAAATAAAAAATAGAATTATGAGAAAATTAATTTTTTCAACACTAATGGTAGCGCTGTTTGCTTTACCATTATCTGCACAGCAAGTAGATTTGTCAGCAGAATTAAGACCTAGGTATGAGAACAAGCATGGGTATCAAACTTTACTTAAACCGGGCGAAGAAGGGGCGAGTTTTATATCACAAAGAACAAGATTGAATTTAAACTATCATCAGGATAATTTTAAAGTTAGAATTTCATTACAAAACGTTCGAGTTTGGGGAGATGTTGGAACACTGTCTTCGCAAGACAAATCAAGTTCTTTCCATGAAGCTTGGGCAGAGTTTTCTGTTCGTGGTTATTTCGATTTAAAATTAGGTAGACAAGAAATAATCTATGATGATAGTAGAATTTTTGGTAATGTTGGCTGGGCACAACAGGCTAGAAGTCATGATGCGATTATCGCTAAATTTAAAACTTCAGATACTGGAAAATTAGATATTGGTTTTGCTTTAAATAGGGATTCTCAATCAGGAATAAAAAGTATTTACAGCAATGTTGCTGGGTACAAAACATTTCAATATTTATGGTATCATACTACTATGAGGAACTTCGGAATTAGCCTTTTAGCTTTAAATAACGGAGTTGAACATTTAGATGTAAATAATGAAGCTGAAGTTAGTTATTCTCAAACTTTTGGACCAAGATTAACATACAAAAAAGATAAATTTTCATTTGATGCAGCAGCATATTTGCAAACAGGTAAAGTAATTACTACTCCAGTTTCTGCAAGTTATTATTCTGCTAATGTAAATTTTAAAGCGACTAGCGAGTATAAAATAGGACTTGGTTTTGAGTATTTATCAGGTAAAGACACAAATGATGCAAGTACAGATTTTAAATCATTTAACCCAATATTTGGAACAAACCATAAGTTTAATGGTTGGATGGATTATTTTTATGTAGGAAATCATGGAAACTCAGTTGGTTTAATAGATATTAATGCTGTCGTTTCTTATACTAAAGATAAATTTTCTGCAAAGTTAGTTCCACATATTTTTAGATCTGCTGCAGATATTTATAATGGAGGAACAAAAATGAGCAATAGCCTTGGTACAGAAATAGATTTTACAATGGGATATAAAGTAGCAAAAAACATAGATTTTAGTGCAGGATATTCACAAATGTTTGGAACTACTTCTTTAGAAGCATTAAAAGGTGGTTTAAGTGATAAAAACAATTCATGGACTTGGTTAATGCTTACGTTTAAACCCACGTTTTACTCATCAAATTAGTTTTTTTAGTTAACGAAAAGCCTCTTTAAGATGTAAATCAAAAGGAGGCTTTTTTATATTTAAATAAAAACAAATTCACAATACTAATTTAATTTAAATAATGAACAACACACACTCGTTTCATATTCCAGTAATGGGAATAGGATTCACAATAGATTCTCCTTTAAAAGTAGCGCAATACGGAATAGATTCTGTAATTTCTTTGGTTGATGACATTCTACTAGAAAAATTACGAAAAATGTATAGTGATAAATTTGAA
>JBDNGO010000016.1:0-21775 GCA_041689245.1 Flavobacteriaceae bacterium
CCCTTTGCAGTCTACATTGCTATTAATTACTATCTTTGTTGGGAGTTTTTTATTGTTGTTTTTTATGAATAAAAACAAAGCAGCGTTGAAATTGAAAATAAAGATCAAAAAATCGATGTTAAGAATGTTTTTTTATTAGTGTTTTTATGAAAATGATAGAGAATGCTTCTAAAAAATGGTTTGTGCTGTGCACAAAACCAAGAAACGAGTTAAAGGTTACCGAACGGCTTACAAAGATAGATATTGAAGTATATACCCCTACCAAGACAGAAAGCAGGCAATGGTCTGATCGTAAAAAGAAAGTAACCACGCCTTTGCTGCCTTCTATGGTGTTGGTTCGATTGTTAGAAAAAGAGGTACATACTGTATTTGAAGTCCCTGGAGTAGTGCGGTATTTATTTGAACACGGCAAACGGGCCAGTGTTTCAAACGAAGAAGTAGTGGCAATGCGAAGTTATTTGGAAGCCACAAAAGTAGAGGCTGAAAAAGGCTTGGCTGTTGGAGATGCTGTAAAAGTACCCTTGTTAGAAGAGCAGGCAATTTTACTGTCTATAAAAGGAAAAAAATGTTTGGCCCAATTGCAAAAACTAGGTGCCATTGTATCATTTCAATTGCAGTAAGCAATTGAAATTTTTTATGTCATAAAAATCAGGTAAGATAGCAAGGCATCTGTTTTTCAAAGCTGAGACAACTTCAACCGATTACAAGTAATTTTTTTACTCAAAAAACACACATAAAGTGAATTATTCGTTTATCTTTGCTAAACATTCCAGTGTCAGATAAGACTTCTAAGCAAGAACTTTTCATGTGACTGACCTGGCGAAGCCCTACCCAGCCCCTTCTTATGACTCAAAATTTACTCGGACCACTTATCACTTCTAAAACCCGCCTCAAGCTGTTGTTGCGGTTTTTTGTCAATCAGGATCTTGGCGGCTATCTGCAAGGGTTAGCCAAGGAGCTGGATGAGAACTCTAACAGCGTTAGGGTGGAGTTGAATCGCCTGGAAGGCGCAGGCCTGCTTAAGTCAAGCCTTAAGGGCCGTCGAAAAATGTACCATGTCAACTCAGGTCACCCCTTAACAACAGATATCAGCAACATCATTCGCAAGGTCACTGGCATCGATGCTTTGGTGGATCGGGTTGTTAAACGAATAGGCAAGGATCTACAGCAGGTATGGATCTGTGGCCAATTGGCTAAGGGCATTGACAGTTCAACACTTGAGGTTCTGTTGGTGGGAAAAGCAATGGACATGAATTATATCGCTGAGCTTATAAGCAAAGTGGAATCCACAATCAATAAAAGCATCGAGTACGCCATTGCACCAGCGGCTTCTGAATCTCAACGTGAGAACTGTTTGTTGGTGTGGGATAATGGTGTTTCTAGGTGACTACCGGTGGTAGTCGAGAAAAAATAAATAGTTATGAAAGTAGGAATCACCTTTTCAACCTTTGATCTTTTGCATGCTGGGCATGTAAAGATGTTGGAGGAAGCAAAAAGACAATGCGATTACTTAATCGTTGGATTGCAGTTAGATCCTTCGATAGATCGCCCTGAGAAAAATGCCCCTTCGCAGTCTATTATCGAACGCTATATTCAGTTAAAAGGTTCTAAGCATGTAGATGAAATTGTACCGTATGTATCTGAGCAAGATTTGGAAGATGTTTTACGTTCTTTTAAACTGGATGTTCGAATTATTGGTGATGAATATAAGGAAAAAAACTTTACAGGTAAAACCTATTGCGAAGAAAAAGGAATAGAGATGTATTACAATTCTAGAGATCACAGGTTCTCCTCGAGTGGACTTAGAAAGCAAGTGAAATTAGCATAAGATAAATAAGAAATGAATATTGAATTAAGGAATAAAAGAGTTTTAGTTACTGGAGGAGCAGGTTTTATAGGATCAAATTTGTGTGAGGCATTACTTGATAAAGGGAACAAAGTTATTTGTCTTGATAATTTTGCCACCGGTAAAAGAGAAAACATAAAAGAATTTCTTGAAGATCCTAATTTCACTCTAATTGAAGGAGATATTAGAAAACTAGAGGATTGTTCAAAAGCTACTACAGATGTTGATTATGTTTTGCATCAAGCGGCATTAGGATCGGTTCCTAGATCTATTAAAGATCCAATTACATCCAATGATGTGAATGTGAGTGGTTTTTTAAACATGCTTGTAGCTTCAAGAGACAATGGAGTGAAAAGATTTGTGTTCGCAGCGAGTTCATCAACTTATGGAGATTCAGAGTCAATGCCAAAAGTTGAGGATGTAATCGGAAAGCCATTATCACCTTATGCCATTACTAAATATGTAAACGAATTGTATGCTGATATTTTTTCAAAGACTTATGGTCTTGAAACGATCGGGCTGAGATACTTTAATGTTTTTGGTAGAAAGCAAGATCCAAATGGAGCCTATGCAGCTGTAATTCCAAAATTTGTTAGCCAATTAATGAGTGGAGAATCTCCAGTGATTAATGGAGATGGAAATTACTCAAGAGACTTTACTTATATTGATAATGTGATACAAGCAAACTTATTGAGTTTAGTAACAATCAATGAAAAGGCAATCAATACAGTCTATAATGTTGCCTACGGAGACCGTAATACATTGAATGACTTGATGGGATATTTGAAAGAGTATTTATCTGAGTTTGATGGTAAAATTTCAAGTGTAGAAGTTATATACGGTCCTAATAGGGTAGGAGACATTCCTCATTCCCATGCAAGTGTAAATATGGCAAAAGAATTATTAAACTATAACCCTCAGTTTTCTTTACAGCAAGGACTTAAACAAGCTGTAAGTTGGTACTGGGAAAATTTGTAAAATGAAAAAAGATAAAATTGCTATAATCGGATTAGGGTATGTAGGATTGCCATTGGCAAGACTCTTTGCAACCAAATATTCAGTGGTTGGTTTTGATATTAATAGAGAGCGAGTTGCAGAATTAATGTCAGGTACTGATGCTACTTTAGAAGTCTCAGAAGAGGTTTTACAATCTGTTCTTGTTAAAAAAAAATCAGAAAAAAAGGGTTTGTTTTGTACAACGATTTTAAAAGATTTGAGAGATTGTAATTATTTTATAATAACCGTTCCAACGCCTGTTGATAAGAATAACAGACCTGTTTTAACTCCTCTTATAAAAGCTAGCGAAACTGTTGGTGCTGTTCTTAAAAAAGGCGATACAGTGATATATGAATCGACTGTATATCCTGGAGCTACAGAAGAAGAGTGTATCCCTATCTTAGAAAAAGTTTCTGGATTAATATTTAATAAAGATTTTTATGCAGGATATTCTCCGGAAAGAATAAACCCAGGAGATAAAGAACATACAGTTGATAAAATTTTAAAAGTTACTTCAGGTTCAACGCCAGAAATAGGGCTAAAAGTAGATAACTTGTATAAATCTGTTATTACTGCAGGTACACATTTGGCACCCACTATAAAAGTAGCGGAAGCTGCAAAAGTAATTGAAAATTCTCAAAGAGATATTAATATTGCTTTTGTAAATGAGTTGGCTAAGATATTCAATTTGATGGATATCAACACGCATGATGTCCTAGAAGCAGCTGGAACAAAATGGAATTTCCTTCCTTTTAAACCAGGTTTAGTTGGTGGGCATTGCATCGGTGTAGATCCGTATTATTTAGCGCAGAAAGCGCAAGAGTTTGGTTATAACCCAGAAATTATTTTAGCCGGTAGAAGGATGAATGATAGTATGGGAGATTACGTAGCTTCTGAGGTTATCAAATTGATGATTAAAAATGATGTTCGAGTCAAAAACGCGAATTTATTAATTTTAGGTATAACTTTCAAAGAAAACTGTCCGGACGTTCGGAATACAAAAGTAGTAGATGTTATTTCCTCTTTAAAAGAATATGGTGTAAATGTTGTAATTTACGATCCTTGGGCTAATGAGGATGAAGTTTTTAGGGAGTATGGTTTAAAATCAACAAAATCCTTACCAAAAGAGAAATTTGATTCGATTGTACTAACAGTTTCTCATAATGAATTTAAAAAACTAGATTTTTCGTCTTTAAGAAAGGATAAATCTATTCTTTATGATGTAAAGAATATTTTACACGAATCATTAAAAGACAAAACATTATAACAGGGTACATTTACTCTACTATTATAAAATATTTTATTATCAAGTAATTTTGAGTTCTTTAATTTTTTATTTTTGAGGTAGAGCAATTAATAAAATTAATTTTAAAAAATAATAACAATTAGTATGTTTAAAATTCCTGTCGTCCTTTTTACTTTTAAAAGAAAAGATACTTTATTTAGAATTATAGATCGTTTAGCAGAGGTGCAACCAACTAAGTTATATTTAATTTCTGATGGAGGTAGAAATAATGAAGAAAAATTACTAGTTGAAGCTGTTAGGAACTCAGTTGAAAATCATATCAACTGGGATTGTGAAATTATAACGAACTATGCTGACGACAACAAAGGTGTTTACAATCGCATTGGTGAAGGGGCTAAATGGGTTTTAGAGAGAGAAGAGTCCGCTATTTTTCTTGAAGACGATAATCTACCTGAGATTACATTTTTTAAATTTTGCCAAGAAATGTTAGAGAAATACAAGAATGAAAATAACGTATTATGGGTAGTTGGGACTAACTATTTAGGTGAATATGCACCAGACGACGGATCAAGCTATATGTTTACAAAACACATGCTTCCTTGCGGATGGGCAACATGGAGTGGCAAATTCACAAAGTTTTACGACGGTAAACTTGAATTATTAAATGCTGACTCAGCAAAAAGGTTAAAGAATAAATTTGAAAATAAAAAACTATATAAACAAGAAACTCTAAAGTATTTTAAAACAAAATATACTCTGAAAAATTCAATTAAATTAGCATCTTGGGACGCTCAAATGGGTTTTTCAATTAGAAATAATGACTTATACGGTATTTCTCCAAAATACAATCAAATCAAAAATATTGGAGTTGATGATTTTTCCACTCATGGAGGTACATCTTTTGCGAATCCAATGACAAAAAGATTTTGTGAGGTTAAAACAATTCCTTTAGAATTTCCGTTAAAACATCCAAAAAATATTGAGATAGATTTAGAATATGAAAAGAAAATTGCAGAAATTGTTTTATACCCTTTTTTAGAAAGATTCAAAATATCTGTAATGACTTTCGTTAAACCTCTATTAGGAATTAACAAATATGAAAGCTTTAAAACTTATCTAAAAACCAAATTAAAAGATAAATAATCTATCTAATAAATTATAATCATACTTAAAGAATGAATCTTTTTCCTAAGGTTGCACTATTTAAAACAATTTTAATAATAAAGGTTATTATTTTAGCCTCATTTGTTGTCATATCTACGGGTTATCCATTATCCACTGTTCCTGGGAATATGTATTATTATGCTCTTTTTATTCCCACTTTGGTATTTCTTCTATATATGATACAAAGGCCATTTGAATTTATGCCGTTAAATGCGCACAATTCCTCCTATATTCTACTTTTTTTTTTAGCATTTTCATCTCTTATTACTAATATTAATATTGAATTTTTTTCTACCAACATAAAGTTTTTATTAGTAATTACATTTGCATTTTTTTTTACTAAACTTATTAGTTTTAGCAGTTTTATTAAATATTATATAATTACAATGAAGTTCATTGTTACTGTATCATTAATTTTTTATGCGCTTTTCAGTTACTTTAATTTCCCTATCAATTTACCAGTATTTAAAAACATCAATGAGGTTGAGTATTATAATGGTATTATCTTTTTCATTATAAAAGGTTTTAATGGATCTACTATACTTATGGAAAATGCAAGAAATGTGGGAGCCTTTTGGGAGCCTGGCGTTTTTTCAACATTCATAATATTTGCGTTAATTTTTGAAATAGCTATAAAAGAAAGGATATCAAAATTTAATATATTAATTTTTTCTTTGGGCCTGATTAGTACGTTTTCAACGTCAGGATACTTGATGTTTGTTCTTTTATTATTTTTATTTCTTCAAAAAAAATTAAAAGGTATTAAAGCAGGTATTTTTTTTACAATATCAATTGGCTTATTTACTGTAGCTTTTTTGAATATTTTAAATATAGTTAAATATTTGTATAACTTTATGCCTGTTCTATTTGGTAAGTTTTTACAAGAGTCTGCTAGTGTTTCAGAGCGATTAGAAGCACCACTTTCTAATTGGCATATTTTTTTACAGTCTCCATTATTTGGATCAGGTTTAGGCAAGGTTGATTACCTTTTTACATCAATGACTAATGCATCACAAACTTCTACTTCAACATATTATTTAGCTGCTTTTGGAATATTTGGTATTTCATATATTTATTTTTTTGTTCATGGTGTTTTGAAATATAATCCAATAAGTATATATGCACGAATGATTATATTACTTATTATATTATTACAAATAAATAAAGAATCTCATTTCCTTTTTAGCGCTACCTATATTATTATGTTTTATTTTTTAAAAATATCTTCATTAAAAAGTTCAAATAAATAATTCATGGAGATTTTTAATACTTTAATTAATAAAATAAAAAACAATAAAGAATTATTCCTAAATATTATAGGATCTGTTGGAATAAAAGGTCTTTCAATTATAATTAATATTTTAATATTACCAGCTTATCTACATTATTTTGGAGATCAAAAAATATTAGGATTATGGTTTGCAATACTTTCGGTTTTAAATTGGGTTCTTACGTTTGACCTTGGAATAGGAAACGGATTAAGGAATTATCTTGTCGAAGCTTTAGTTGATAAGGATGAAAAGAAAGCAAAAATGTTTATATCTTCAGCTTATATTTCTATTGGATGCCTGGCTTTATTTCTTGGTGTGGTTGGCTACATAATAATAGATAAATCAAACTGGAATTCAATTTTTAATATTTCTGAGAATATAATTGGGAACAATGTGTTGGTGTGGGTTATTCAACTTATTTATATAGCGATTATATTGCAATTATTTTTAAGACTTATTTTATCAATTTTATATGCACTTCAAAAAACAGCCCTATCAAATTTCATTTCGCTTTTATCAAATTCTTTAATATTATTATTTTTAGTTACTTCTAATAACAATGATGTTATTGAAAGTTTACAAACTATTGCAGTTGTCTATTTTTTAACAATTAATATCCCTCTAATTATTGCATCGTTAGTAGTATTTGCAGGAACATTAAAAGAATCAAGGCCAAGCCTTTCCCATTTTCATATAGGTTATTCTAAAAAAATACTGAATTTAGGTTCAATGTTTTTAGGAATACAATTAAGTTTATTAGTTATTAATTCAACAAACGAAATTTTAATCATCCGATTATTTGAACCTGAAGATGTAGTAATATACCAAGCTTATTTTAAAATATTCAGTATCTTTTTAATCTTAATATCATTAATAACAATTCCTATTTGGTCCGCTGTTACAAAAGCTTATAACGAAAAACGAATTGATTGGATAAAAAAAATTTATAGATATCTGAACATATCAGCGTTAGTAATTAGTATATTTTGTTTTGCAACGGTATTTATATTTCAGGATATAGTTAATATTTGGTTAGGAAAAAATACTTTTGAAGTTGATTTGTTTTCAGCATCAATTTTTGCTTTATATAATATGGTAATGCTTTTCTCTCTTTCTTCAGCATGTATTGCAAATGGTACAGGGAAACTAAAGCTTCAAATGATAATTTTTTTATTTGCAGCAATGATAAAAATACCACTTGTAATTCTTTTATCTAGCACAATACAAAGCTGGATAAGTGTAATGATCGTTAATATTATAATAATGATCCCATATGTTGTCTTGCAACCTTTTGTTATTTATAGAGACCTCCGAGGTCAAATTGATAATATATCAAGTAAAATTCTTAAAACGAAAATTACCTATTAACAAAATCGTTAGATAAAATAATTATTTATAAACTATAAACTATAAACTATGAAATGTAGAATTTGTAATAATAAAGAAAATAATAAAAAATATCTTGGAAAAGACAAATGGTTCGGTAAAGAGGAGGGATTTAATTATTTTCAATGTTCAAGTTGTGATTGTTTACAAATTGAGAAATATCCCTTAAATATTTCAGAGTATTATCCTAATGAAGATTATTATTCTTTTCAATCTTCAGAGAAAATTAATAATAATAAATTAAGTTTAAGGAAGTATGTTGTTAGACTAAGGGATAAATATGCTGTTTTTGGTAAAGGAGTTATTGGTAAATTATTATTTTTGGCTAACCCTACAAATGTTTATAATATGTTAGCTATTCCAAAAGTTAATAAAAACACAAAGATAATTGATGTTGGTTGTGGAGATGGATCATGGTTACATATGTTAAGAGAAATGGGATTTGAAAATTTACTTGGAACTGACCCCTTTCTTGCAAAGAAAATAGAATATAAAAATGGTTTGAATATATTAAATAAAGATATTTTCCAGATAAAAGATAAATTTGAAATAGTAAGTCTTAGAAATTCTTTTGAACACATGCCGGACCCGTTAAAAGTTTTAAATCATGTTCAAAGTTTATTATCTGACAATGGATACTGTGTAATTAGAATCCCCATTGTTTCTTATGCTTGGAAACATTATAAGGAGAATTGGATTCAATTTGATGCACCGAGACATTTCTATTTACATTCTGTCGAAAGCATGAAAATAGTTGCTGATCAGGCAGGATTTAATGTATGCAATGTTTTATATGATGCAGGGATGTTACAATTTTATGGCAGTGAACAAATCTTAAAAAACATACCTCTTCACAGCGATGGGTCATATATGAATGATCCGATAAATTCCATTTTTTCTAAAAAGGACATTTCTAATTTTAAAGCTAAAACTATAGAGCTTAATAAAAATAAACAAGGGGATGTTGCAATATTCTTTTTAAAGAAAAAGAAATAATAAAAAATTAGAGATTTTCTAATTGAGCTAAATTTATTTTAGATCATAATGGCAACAAAAATATTATCGAGTTAAATAAAAGAAATAACTAGTGAAAGATTTAAAAATTTTATTTGTTGGTGATTATTGCCCTATAGGGCGAAACAAAAATTTTATTGAAAAAAATAAATATTCAGATGTTTTTGGAGACTTTAAATTATTAACTAGCCAGGCTGACTTTTGTATAGCTAACATGGAAGCTCCATTAACAAAATCCAATACAGTTATTGAAAAAACTGGTCCAAACATAAAAGTGCCTACAAGTTTTTTAAAGCCATTAAAAGAGATAGGGTTTGATGCAGTTACCCTTGCCAATAACCACATAATGGATTATGGCGAAGATGGTCTAAAGTCTACAATTAATGTTTGTGAAAGAGAAGGTATTCGATTTGTAGGTGCTGGAGAAAATATAATAAAAGCGAGACAGCCTTTATTATTAAATTTAAATGACAGAAAAATAGCAATTATAAATATAGCCGAAAATGAATTTTGTGCGGCAGAAACAGATCAATATGGCGCTAACCCATTAAACGTTATTACAAATCATTATGATATACAAAAAGCAAAAAAAGAAAACGATTATGTTATTGTAATTTCTCATGGAGGTAGAGAACATTATCAATTACCTAGTCCTAATTTAAGAGAACGATATCGTTTTTTTATTGATAGTGGAGCAGATGCTGTTATCGGGCATCATACACATTGTTTTAGTGGGTTTGAATATTATAATGAAAAGCCGATATTTTATAGTCTAGGAAATTTTATATTTGATTACAAAGAAAAATATCAAAAAGGGCTATGGACCCAGGGTTATGGTTTAATGTTAAAAATTGAAGATAAAAATATTGATTTTGATTTAATCCCTTTTAATCAAGGAAGAAAAATTAAATCGAAATTAGAGTTTTTATCAAAAAAGGAAAGAATAATTTTTGATGCTAAAATAGTAGAACTTAATTCAATTATAGCTAATGATGAATTATTTAAAATAGCTTGGATTAATTATATAAAAACACAAAAAAAATCTTACAAGTCAAACTTATTTATTCAAAATAAATATATAAGAGCATTAATAAGTAGAGGTTTTTTACCAGCTTTTTTTTTCCATTCAAAAAAACATAAAACTCTGCTGCTTAACATGCTTAGGTGTGAATCACACAGAGAAATAATGATTGAAGTTTTAAAAGCTAAATAATTAGTTGCACAATGAAAGAAAAAATTTACTTTTTATTACCTGATTTATTTCAAAATATATTAATTAGTCTCAAGAATTTTTTAGCAAATAAAAAAAGATATGGAGGTTTATTTAATAAATTCTTTATTCTTTTTAAAAAGAACAGGAATTTAACGTTAAATGAATTAATAGAAAATCAAAGTAAAAGATATACTGTTTTTATAAACGAGGTAGTAGAGAGATCTCCTTATTACAGAGAGCAGATTTTAAAAACCGAAGGTTACAGTGATATTGAAAACATAAAAAATTTACCAATTATAAAGAAAGAAACTTTAAGAAAAAATATTGATAGTATTTATACAATTTCTAAAAATAAAGGAATAGTTTCCAAAACAGGTGGAACAACAGGGAAGTCTTTAGAAGTTTTGTACACACTTCAAAATTTACAAGAAAGATATGCAATGTGTGACGTCTTTAGATCTAAATTTGGTTACAAGTTGGGGGAAAGAACTGCTTGGTTTTCTGGAAAAAACATTTTAGACAAATATGACATTAAACGAAAACGCTTTTGGAAAACGGATTACTTGTATAATGTTAGGTATTACTCTACATTTCACATAAAAGAGTCGTATCTCGAATACTATATAAAAAATATACAAAAGTATGAACCTAAGTTTATTGTTGGTTTTCCCTCCTCTATTTTAGAAATAGCTAAATACGGTTTAAAAAATAATTTTAAAATCAAAAGAGGTTTTATAAAGGCAATTTTTCCTACAGCTGAATCTATTACAGTTGAAAATAAATTTTTAATTGAAAAATTCTTTAAATCAAAAGTATATGATCAATACGCATCCTCTGAAGGTGCGCCATTTATTTTCGAATGTGAGAAAAACAATCTACATTTAGAACTACAAAGTGGTGTTTTCGAAGTTTTAGATTCAAAGAATAAGGACTCTTTTTCCGGAAGACTGATTGTAACTTCTTTTACCACATTAGGTACACCTTTAATTAGATACGATATTGGTGATTCGCTTAAGCTATCTAATGCTGTTTGTTCATGTGGTAACAATAACCCATTAGTAGAAGAAATTTTAGGAAGAGAAGATGATTATATATACTCATTAGAAAATGGTAAAATAAATTTAGGAAATATATCGAATACATTAAAAGATACTAAGGGAATTAAAAAATTTCAAGTCATTCAGAACGAATTAAATATAATTAATATTAAAACAATAGTAGATAAATTAATATATAACAAGAAAATTGAAAGTGTTTTTATTAAAAATTGGAGAGATAGGGTTGGAGAAAAAATGATTATTGATATAAATTATGTTACTGAAATAGCTATTGAAAAAAGTGGTAAATTTAGAATAGTGAAAAATAATATTAAGCATTTGATATAATCTAATGATGAAAAAATATATATTATATATTGGTAATTTTTCATTTCCAAATGGAAATGCCTCAGGTTCTAGAGTTCTTGGAAATGGATATATCTTTAGGGAACTAGGATATGAGGTTATTTATATTGGTTTAGATAACAATTTAAATCATAATTCTGAATTATCCGAAACGCTGAATGAATATGATAGATTTCAATTCTATAATTTACCCTATCCTGACGGAGTAAGAGGTTGGTTAAAATATAAAAAAAGATTTTTAGAAGTTCAGGAATTGCTAAAAAAAATTGATTTTAACATAATAATTTTATATGGAAGTCCAACTATTTCTTTTTTTGCAAACCGATTAAAAAAATATTGTAAAGTAAATAATATAACTTTCATTGTTGATGTGGTCGATTGGCTAACAGTAAATCATGGCGGTGTTATTTATAGAATTGTTAAGTATTTTGATGTTAATTATTTAAAAAGGTATATTGCTAACGATGCTGATGGTGTAATTTCCATTAGTTCTTATTTAAAACAGTACTATGAAAAAAAAGTCAAGAATACTATAATTATTCCGCCGGTTAAAGATCCTAATTATTTTAAGAAACCTTCAATTGTGAATAATAATAAATTTATCAAATTAATATACATAGGAAATCCTTTTCCTTTATTAACAAAAAATTTAAAATCAAATTATTATAAGGATAGATTAGATTTGGTTATTGATAATTTATCGTATTTAGAGGATATAGAATATGTTTTCGATATATACGGAATAACATTAGAAGAATATTTATTTGTTGTTCAGAGGCATAAAAAAATATTAGAAATTCTTAAAAGTAAAATTATTTTTCATGGGAAAGTAAATAATTTGGAAGCAAAAAATAAAATTTCTCAAGCTGATTTTTCAATTCTTTTTAGAAACGTTAATAAAATGACAAGTGCAGGGTTTCCAACTAAAGTTTCAGAGTCAATTTCATGTGGAACCCCAGTAATTACAAATTCAACTAGTGATCTTGAGAACTATATTATTAATGGTAAAAATGGATTTTTAGTTAATTTTTTTTCAAAATCCTTAACGAATCAACTATCTAATATATTTTCTTTACCATCATCCGAAATTCATAAAATTAAATTAAATTGTTATAATTCTAATTTGTTTTCTCATGAGAATTATATTGATATTACAAGAGAGTTTTTAACTAAATTAAAAATAAAATAAAATGTTTACAGATAAAATACTGCTAATTACAGGTGGAACGGGGTCATTTGGTAATGCAGTTTTAAATGGCTTTATAAATTCTGATTTTAAAGAAATTCGTATATTTTCTAGAGACGAAAAAAAACAGGAAGACATGAGAATTAAATATCAAAATCCGAGATTGAAGTTTTTTATTGGTGATGTAAGAGATTATGACAGTGTAAATAATGTTATGCTTGGTATAGATTATGTTTTTCATGCTGCTGCTTTGAAACAAGTTCCATCTTGCGAATTTTTCCCATTAGAAGCAACAAAAACTAATGTTTTTGGAACATCAAATGTAATTAAAGCTGCCGTTAACAATAACGTTAAAAGAGTAGTTTGTTTGAGTACTGATAAAGCCGCTTATCCAATTAATGCCATGGGGATATCAAAAGCATTAATGGAAAAAGTAGCAATTGCTGCATCAAGAAATATTCCAGAGAACGGACCCATAGTTTGCGTAACCCGATATGGAAACGTTATGGCTTCAAGGGGTTCTGTTATTCCTTTATTTATAAATCAAATAAAAGAGGGTAATGAGTTAACTGTAACAGACCCTAATATGACACGTTTTTTAATGTCTTTAGATGAAGCAGTGGACTTAGTTTTGTATGCTTTTAAAAACGGTGAGCAAGGAGATTTATTTGTTCAAAAATCTCCAGCATCTACTGTTGGTGTTTTAGCTCAAGCTATAAAAGAAATTTATAATTCAGATATTAAAATAAAAATTATAGGAACGCGCCATGGTGAAAAATTATATGAAACTTTATTAACTAAGGAGGAATATGTTAAAGCAGAAAATTTAGAAGGTTATTATAGAGTTCCTGCTGATAATAGGGATTTAAACTACGGTAAATATTCTACAGATGGAACGGAACAAAATTCTGGAACAGAAGAATATCATTCACATAATACTCAAAGATTAAATGTCGAGGAAACTAAAAAGAAAGTTTTAGCTTTAACTTATGTTGAAGAATTAAATCAACTAAAGAATGCTAAATAAATTATCAATTATTAATGGTGGATTTTTCGAAGATTCAAGGGGTAGATTAGATTATGTTAATGATCTTGATTTATCAAAAATCAAAAGAATGTATTTTACAACCAATACTGAAGTTGGCTATTTTAGAGGATGGCAAGGTCATAAAATTGAAAGCAGATGGTTTTTTTGTGTAAAAGGAAGTTTTGAGGTGAAATTAGTTGAAATTGACGATTGGGATAATCCTTCAGATATTTTAGATCCAAAAGTTCATATCTTAGAAGAAGAAAAACCTCAAGTACTTTATATACCAAACGGATATGTAAATGGTTTTAGCTCTTTAGAAAAATCCTCAAAATTAATGATTCTTTCTAATTTTAATTTAGGTGAAAACACTAATGATGATGTCAGGTTTGAAAGTAATAAATGGCAAATAGAGAAATGATAAAAATAGGAATTACAGGACAAAAAGGGTTTGTTGGAACACATTTATATAATACATTAAAATTATATCCAAAAGAATTTGAGGTTATAGATTATGATATTAGCTATTTTGAGGATGAAAATCAGCTTGATAGATTTGTTTCAAATTGCGATACCATAGTACACTTAGCAGCTATGAATAGACATAAAAGTCAGCAAGTAATTTATGATACTAATATTATCCTTGTCGATAAACTAATTGCGTCTTGTAAAAAGGCAGTTTCAAAACCTCATATCCTATTTTCATCTTCTTCACAAGAAGATAGAGATAATCTATATGGTAAATCTAAAAAAGTTGGTCGAAATTTATTAAGTGATTGGGCAAAACAAGATAATGGAGTATTTACAGGTTTAATTATTCCAAATGTATTTGGACCATTTGGAAAACCATACTATAATTCTGTGATAGCTACTTTTTCTCATCAAGTTGTAATCAATGAAACTCCAGAAATAAAAGTTGATGGAAGTTTGAAACTGATTTATGTAGGAGAGTTAGTCCAAGAAATTATTCAAAAAATTAGATTAAGAAAGTCAGAAGAACTTTACAAAGTACCACATACTAGTGAAGCTAAAGTTTCTGAGATTTTAATTTCAATACAAAAATTTAAAAATAATTACCAAGAAAAAGGAGAAATACCAACAATAAAAGACAGTTTTGAATTAAACTTATTTAATACATTTCGTTCTTATATTAATTTAGAAGAACATTTTCCAGTAAAATATACAAAACACACAGACACAAGGGGTTCATTTGTAGAAGTAATTCGTTTAGGTGTTGGAGGACAAGTTTCTTTTTCGACAACTGTTCCAAATATAACGAGAGGAAATCATTATCATACTAGAAAAATTGAACGATTTTCTGTAATAAAAGGAAAAGCTTTAATTCAATTAAGAAGAATTGGAACAAGTGAAGTGTTGAATTTTTATTTAGATGGTAATGAACCATCTTATGTTGATATGCCAATCTGGTTCACTCACAATATTAAAAATATTGGAGATGATATTTTATATACAAACTTTTGGATTAATGAGTTTTATAATCCAGAAGACACAGACACATTTATTGAAGAAGTTTAATCGATAATTAATTATTATGAATAAGTTAAAAGTACTAACAGTAGTAGGGACTAGGCCAGAGATAATAAGGCTTTCTAGAGTTTTATTAAAATTAGATGCGACCGAAAGTATCGAACACATATTAGTTCATACGGGTCAAAATTATGATTATGAACTTAATGATGTCTTCTTTAAAGATCTAGGTCTTAGAAAGCCTGATTATTTTTTAGATGCTGCTGGTCTTAACGCGACAACTACAGCAGGCCAAATATTAATAAATATTGACCCTATACTGCAAAAGGTAAACCCTGATGCATTTTTAGTGCTAGGAGATACTAATTCTTGTTTATGTGCAATAGCTGCTAAAAAAAGAAAAATTCCTATTTTTCATATGGAGGCTGGAAATCGCTGTTTTGATCAACGAGTGCCTGAAGAAACGAACCGAAAAATTGTAGATCATATTTCAGACATTAATCTTACATATAGTGATATAGCAAGAGAGTATTTATTAAAGGAAGGGTTGTCGGCAGATAGAATAATTAAAACAGGTTCTCCAATTTATGAGGTTTTGAATGCCTATAGCAAACAAATTGACTCTTCAAATGTGTTATCCAGGTTGAACTTAACTAAAGAAAACTATTTTATAGTATCAGCACATAGAGAAGAAAATATAAATTCAGATAATTTCTTGAAATTGGTGGAAGCATTAAATGCCATCGCTGAAAAGTATAAACTTCCTATTATTGTATCAACACACCCTCGTACCAGAAATAAAATTAAAGAAACGGGAGTGCATTTCAATCCATTAATTCAACTTATGAAGCCTTTGGGTTTTCATGACTACAATCATTTGCAAAAAAAAGCGAAAGCAGTACTTTCAGATAGTGGTACTATATCGGAAGAATCTTCTATCATGAATTTTCCAGCTTTAAATATTAGGGAAGCTCATGAACGGCCTGAAGCAATGGAAGAGGCTTCTGTTATGATGGTTGGTCTAAACTCAGAAAGAATTATTCAAGCACTAAAAGTATTAGAAACTCAAAAACGTGGTCAAGAAAGATTATTAAGACAAGTTTCAGATTACTCAATGCCGAACGTTTCAGACAAAATAGTAAGGATAATTATTTCATATACAGATTATATTAATAGAGTTGTATGGCAAAAGTGATTTAAAGTCTAAATGATTAAATTATAATTTTGAATTTTAAAAACATGGGACAGCTTGTAATATCATTAGATTTTGAAAAATTTTGGGGAATTCATGATCACAGTAACATAGAAGATTATAGACTAAATCTTGAAAGAGTAGATACAATATGCCTAGAAATGTTGAAGTTATTTTCTGAGTTTGAAATTCATGCAACATGGGCAACTGTAGGATTATTAGCTTTTGATAATAAAGATGAACTGCTTAAGATACTTCCTAAACAGAAACCTTTGTACAGTGATATTAATTTATCTCCGTATGATTATATTTTAGAAAATGAATTAGAATATAAATTTCACTTTTCCCCAAAAATAATTAATAAAATTAGGTGTGAAAAAAATCAAGAATTAGCAACTCATACCTTTTCTCATTATTATTGTTTAGAACCTGGTCAAACAGAGTCTTCTTTCGATTCAGATTTAAAGCTAAATATTAAGGTTATTAAAAATAAATTCGGAGTTGAAATGACCAGTTTAGTATTTCCAAGAAATCAAGTTAAAAAAGAATATTTAAAAATTCTTACTAAAAATAATATTAAATGTTATAGAGGAAATGAAACTAATTGGATTTATCGTAAAAAAATGAGTTTGCTATTAAAAAGAGGTTTTCGTCTAATAGATAGTTATTTAAATATTACTGGTAGTAATACCTATGAATTAAAAGATATAAAGAAAGAATTTCCTTACAATATACCTTCTAGTTGTATATTGAGACCAGTCAAGTTTAATGACTCTTTATTAAAAAGACTTAAAATGAAAAGAATAAAATCACAAATGACACATGCAGCTAAGTATGATAAGCTTTTTCATATTTGGTGGCATCCTCATAATTTCGGAAATGATATTGAAGCTAATATATTATTTTTAAAAGAAATATTCAAACATTTTGTTTTTTTAAAAAACAAATATGGTATGTGTTCTTTAAATATGAAAGAAATCAGTGAAAAAATAGAAGTATGAATATAGTGATGTTAGTTGGTGATGGTGAGTCATCTAGAATTGTGTACAATTCTTTAAGTAGAGATTTCGATATAAAAAAAGTCATTGAAGATACATCAGTATCAAAAAAAATATTTTTAAAAAGAAGAGTAAAGAAAATTGGGTATTCAAAAGTATTTGGTCAGATACTTTTTATGATTTATAATAAAATACTTCTTAAAAAATCTAAAGATAGAATCGAATCAATAAAAACAGAGAATAGATTAAATTCTAATTTTTACCCTAAAAAAGTATTCAAAAAAGTTGAATCAATAAACAACAAAGAAACTATTGATATTTTATTAAAAAACAAACCAGATATTATTATCGTAAACGGTACAAGAATACTTTCAAAAAATATTTTAAATACTGTGGACGCAATTTTTATAAATACGCACGTAGGAATTACTCCTTCCTACAGAGGTGTGCATGGAGGGTATTGGTCTTTAGTTAATCGTGATTATGAAAATTGTGGAGTTACTGTTCATTTAGTAGATGAGGGAATAGATACAGGTGGAATATTATATCAAGATTTAATTGAGATAACTAATCTAGATAATATTAATACTTACCCTTATTTACAAATAGCAAAAGCTATACCATTATTAAAACAAGCAATTAAAGATGTGATAAAAGGCGGTGTTAAAATAAGAGAAATACCTGCCTCGAGTTCAACTTTATATTCTCACCCCACTCTTTTAGAATATTTTAAGAATAAGAATAATGGAGTAAAATAAAATTTAAAAATAGATGACTAAAATTAAGGTTTTAAGAATATTAAATAGGTTTAATGTTGGAGGTCCAGTTTATAATGCAACTTATTTAACTAAATACTTAAATTCAGATTTATATGAGACACTGTTAATTGGTGGGAAACCTGAAAAACATGAACAATCAGCAGATTATATATTAAACGATTTAGAAGTGCCTTTTAGGCAGTTGAAATTCATGAGAAGAGCTATTTCTCCTTTATTTGATTTAATTTCATTAATTCAAATTGTTATTATAATTTATAAGTATAAACCAAATATAATACACACCCATGCCGCTAAGTCAGGACTGTTAGGGCGTTTAGCCTCCTTGTTTTATTATAAAAAAGTAAAAGTAATTCATACTTATCATGGCAATGTGTTCGAAGGATATTTTTCAAATTTTAAAAATAAAATATTGCTATTTATTGAAAGATTCTTAGCGAAAAAATCAACTAAAATAATTGCTATATCTAAACTTCAAAGCCATGACCTTATTTACAAATATAAAATATGTGAAAAGGAAAAAATTGAAATAGTACCATTGGGTTTCGACCTATATCGATTTACTGAAAATACAAATTCTAAAAGAGAAAAATTAAGAAAAGAATTTAATGTAAAAGACAAAACAATTTTAATAACAATTATAGGAAGAATCGTTCCTATTAAAAATCATCTTTTTTTAACATCTGATAATAAAACTGTGTTTTATGTTTCGTAAGAATATAATCAACCTTACTATGATTTTTTATATAAAGTATTTGGTTTAAAAAAAAGAAATAATTTCTCCTATGTATCTCATAAAATGTTATTTGATAAGATAGTCTTGAAGAAATTAAAAACGGAATTAGAACAAAAATTTTCAGAATCTTGGATTGATATCATTTTAATTAATTTAAAAAAAGAAAGTGGAAGTTTTTTTTCGGAATATGAAATGTATGGAAATTATTTACCGCCCAAAAGTAAAATGATTAAACCATGGAATAATAAAAATATTTCTCGAAAAGATAAAAATAAATGGAATCTTAATAGAATTGCACTTAGATATTCAACTGTTACTTTTCCATCCTATTTAAAATGAAAAAAAAAATTTTAATAGTAGCCAATGAGTTTAAAAACTTCTATTTGTTTAGAAAAGAACTCATTGAGTCCTTCTCAGAAAAGGATTTTACGATATATTTAGTAGGTAAATTTGATTCTTATGAATCATATTTCGATAAAAATGAATATATTTTATATAATATTGATTTTTTTAGTAATAAAAAATTCATTTTTAATGAATTAAAAACTATTAAAAATTTAGCTTTTTTATTATTTAAAGTTAAACCAGATGTTGTTTTATCTTTTACAATTAAACCAAATATATACTTAGGATTTTTAAATCACTTCTCATCTGTTATTTTTATTCCTAATGTTTCTGGTATTGGTACTATGTTTATTACTGGGAGAATTAATAAAATAATTGGAATACTAGCATATAAATTATCACTCATAAGCTCTTCTGTTGTTTTTTTTCAAAATAAAAGTCAAAGAGATTATTTTCATACAAACAAAATTATTCATAGAGATAAATCTAAAATTATACCTGGGTCCGGTGTTGTTTTAAATAAAAAATTTACACCTAAACATATCAGTACAGATATTAAAATTGTTTTTGTTGGTAGATTAATCCTGGATAAAGGAATTATAGAATTTATTGAGGCTTCTAATTTTTTTAAAAATTCAAATCGACTTAATTTTTATATAATTGGTGATTATAATAAAAATAATCCTAGATCAATAGATTTTGAAATATTAAAAAAATGGGAGGAAAACGCTAATTGTTACTATTTAGGCCCAAAAGATAATCTTAAGAGTATATTAACTTTTTTTGATTTATTAGTATTACCTTCTTACAGTGAAGGTCTTTCTAAGGCCCTTTTAGATGCTTGTAACTCTGGAGTTCCTATTGTGACTTCAGATATTCCAGGTTGTAGAGAGGTTTTTTCTGATAATGGTTATCTGATAAAAGTGAAAAATTCTATTGAAATAATAAATTCTATTTCAGATTTTCAAAATTTATCATTAACTGAAATTAATAGAATCAGTAAGAATGGCTATAATAATGTGAAAACTAATTTCGGTGTTGATTTAGTGATAAAGAAATATCATGAATCGATAAATCAATTTTTAACAAAATCTAAAATATGAAAGCAATTATCTTAGCAGGAGGAAGTGGTACTCGTTTATATCCCATTACAAAAGGGGTTTCTAAACAGCTATTACCGGTATATGACAAACCAATGATTTACTATCCTTTGTCAGTATTAATGTTAGCTGGGATAAAAGAAATATTAATTATTTCTACACCTGAAGATTTGCCAAATTTTGAAAAATTATTAGGTGATGGCTCAGATATTGGATTAAAATTAAGTTATGCGGTACAACCAAGCCCAGATGGTTTGGCTCAGGCCTTTATTATTGGTAAAGACTTTATTGGAAGTGAAGATGTCTGTTTAGTTTTGGGAGATAATATTTTTTATGGGTACGGTTTTTCTGAAATTTTACGAAATGCAAGAAAAAATATAGATGATGGTAAATCAACTGTTTTTGGCTATTATGTAAATGATCCAGAAAGATATGGTGTTGCAGAGTTTGATGAAAACGGAGTGGTAACTTCAATAGAAGAAAAGCCTGAAAAACCAAAATCTAATTACGCTGTGGTTGGTTTGTACTTTTACACCAATGATGTGGTACAAATTGCCAAAACAATAAAACCTTCGCATAGAGGGGAATTAGAAATAACGACAGTAAATCAAGAGTATTTAAAAAATAATAATTTAAAAGTACAATTATTAGGTAGAGGTTTCGCTTGGTTAGATACGGGTACACATGATTCTTTAATGGAAGCTGGGCAGTTTATCGAAACCATTGAAAAGAGACAGGGCTTAAAGGTCGCTTGTTTAGAGGAAATTGCCTACAGGATGAAATATATAGACAAAGAGCAGTTAAAGAAATTAGCAGAGCCTTTAAAGAAAAATGGGTATGGCCAATATTTATTAAAATTAGTAAAGGAATAAAATGAAGTTTATTAAAACAGAAATACCAGATGTTTATATTATAGAACCATCAGTTTTTGGAGACCATAGGGGTTATTTTTTAGAATCTTTTAATTTAGAGAAATTTAAAAAAAATGTAGGTGCAATAAAATTTGTTCAAGACAATGAATCGAAATCTTCTAGAGGAGTTTTAAGAGGTTTACATTTTCAAAAGCCACCATTTAATCAAGCTAAGTTAGTCCGATGTATTGAGGGCAGCGTAATGGATGTTGCTGTAGATATAAGAAAAGGATCACCAACGTATGGAAAGCATATAGCGGTAGAATTATCAGGAGAAAATAAAAGACAATTATTTGTTCCTAGAGGTTTTGCACACGGGTTTTCTGTTTTAAGTGAGAGTGTATAACGTCAGCAAAAAGTGAACTAGTTATCACTTTAATATAAGAGATAGGTTTTATTATTTTTACAAACCTTTAAATCTTAAATGATGAAAAACAAGAAAAGTGCCAGTGCTTTAATTAGCGACTTAAAACGTAA